>JAUZNX010000003.1 GCA_030706745.1 Bacteroidota bacterium | reverse complement strand
TCGATCGTGAGATTGTCCGACGGGGCCTGATCCGCCGTTGGCGTCAGACCGAATACCGTTGCCGTGTCCTCATAGATATTCCATGAGCCGGGGGCCGGACCTGTCGTATACGATGACGTAGGACTGTTAAACACGATCAGCTTCGAAGCAAACGCGCCTGGAAGATTTGCTGCCGTTATCACCGAGTCATACGTGTAGATATAGTTCGACGCACCGAGCACCGTCGTGCGGAATCGCACGGTGAGCTGGGTCGGGATGCCCGTGCCTTGATTCGTGATTTGGACCGTCGGGTAAAGCTGTGTGCTCGGCTGATAGTATGGAGTCGCTGGCCTGGTACCCGTCGGGCTTTGGCTCATGTAGCAGAAGTCCGCCGAAAAATCAGATGGCCAAGCGATGAAGATCATGTAACTGACCTGCGGCATGTCGCAATTGCAGTTGCCAAGGTGCGGCGGGCCATAACCAGGATACGACGAGTATGTAACGCGCGAGCCCGCCGAGTTCAGCGTGTACTGACCCGTGCCAGCGCCATAAGCCCATACAGGGGCCGCACCACCCGGAGCCATGGAATTCGTACCGTTATTGTACGAACGCACCGGATTATTGAAGTTGATCATCATGTACTGGCCGCCGGTCTCTTTGATACCAGTCTCGGCGCCGTCACCGTCATAATTGAATGTGCCGCTCACGTAGCCGTAGCCCCAGCCATATGTGCTGCGTGTCCCGATTTGGGGCGCGTAGTTGAACTGGAACTTCGAGATTCCATTCTCGAAAAAGACGACCTGATGGCTCTCTTCGAGTGTCGAATTACCACTATACACATAAGCGTAATATGAGTGGTTGTGGAGCGTCTCGACGACGAGCTGGCGGTTCGGTGCCGTTCCAAGAACAGCCCATTGAATTTGCGCCGCCGAGCCTCCGGGAGCGAAGGCATTGTAGTTCAGGTACTCCATTGCGGCGGCTTTATAGTTCGGATAATAGTAGCCGCTTTCGCCATATTGGAAGTCATACGGAATATCATAGGCGCTGGAGATCTGCCCACTACCGTAGTCGTAATCGTAGCCATAATTATAGCCATCCTCAAAGTCGTATGGCTGGCCGATGTAGGTCTGGCTTAGAATCACGGATCCGCATCCGTTGACGACGAAACTATTACTACTGGTATACGTCGTGTTTAAGAAGCGGAAGGAGAATGGGAATGGCTGTGCGCTCGACACGTTGTAGTAATAGCTCGGGAGACCCGAGAGCACCGTACCTGATGCGAGCGGTTGCCAACTACTGCCCGAACCGGTCGTGGTCCGTAGTAGATATTGGTTTATGGTGTATGGCTGCGCCTGGGAGAGCCTTGGCGATAGGATCGCGCCCATCAGCAGCACAGCCAGGAAGACAATGTAGAGTTTCCTCATAGCGTAAGACGAATTATGTTGTAAATGAAGACGATGTTATCCCAATTACCAAAGCGACTGCGACAACAACGATCTGAAATCACATCTCCCGAAGATTCGAGGGATATAACTCAAGCCCGAAGTCTAAGTCATGTTTGGAAGACATGATTAGAATTTTCGGCCATTGTGGTACCGACACGCCAGAATGGCCCAATGTTACAAGAGTTTCACACTTTATTTGGCAAATCTTGTGGAAAGCTATTTCATTTAACTATGGAGAGTTTCAATTCAGCCAGTTGTCTGGAATCAATGACTGATGGTGCACTGTCCATAAGACTCTGCATGCTGGTTGTCTTGGGAAATGCTATTACGTCGCGAATATTCTCTGTTCCTGTGCAGAGCATAACAATGCGATCGATCCCCAGGGCCATGCCTCCGTGTGGAGGAGCGCCGTATTGAAAAGCCTCGAGGATGAAGCCAAACTTCTCAATTTGTTGCTCTGGGCTAAGTCCGAGCAGGGTAAAAACCTGTTCCTGCATTGACCGTTCATGAATACGGATGGACCCGGATCCAAGTTCATAGCCATTGATCACAATATCATAGGCACGGGCACGAACATGTTCCAAACCTTCGGATCGTCGTTTCCAGTCGTGGGGATCCGGAGCAGTAAAGGGATGATGCTTAAATGTAAATGTCCCCGTTTCTTCGTCTTGCTCGAACATTGGAAAATTCGTGACCCATGCCGGAGCGAATTCAAATTGCTTGCCTGTTAGCAAGCCAAGGCGATCTGCAAGGTCGGATCGCAATGCCCCAAGAATTGTGCAGGCGCGCTCCCATTTGGCGTGACTTACGATCAGGATTAGATCGCCAACGCCAGCACCGGAGACGGCGCGAATGTCGTTCAGCAGGTCTTCGGATAAAAACTTCTTCGCGCTGGAGTCACAGCCCTCGGCAGTGACTTTTACCCACACAAGACCGCCGGCTCCGTAAACCTTTGCATGGTCTGTTAATGAGTCGAGTTGCTTGCGTGACCATGCAGCGCCACCCGGCGCGACGACGGCGCCGATCATTCCATGCCGCTTTTCGAGCACGTCAGTGAAAACTTTGAATTCAGTCTTGCTTCTGACCATTTCGGTCAGCGTCTGAATCTCAAGCCCATAGCGTAGGTCCGGCTTATCGGATCCGAAGCGGCTCATGGCTTCGTGATAACTCAATTGAAGAAATTTGGGCAATGTGAGACCGAGTTCGGCCCACACACGGGCAAGGCAACCTTCCATGACGTCCATAATGGCTGATTCATTCGGAAAACTCAGTTCGACATCGAGCTGCGTGAATTCCGGCTGGCGATCAGCGCGTAAATCCTCATCGCGGAAGCATCGGGCGATTTGAAAATACCGGTCGAATCCCGAGATCATCAGGACCTGCTTATAGAGCTGCGGGGATTGTGGCAGCGCATAGAAGGATCCGGGATGCAGTCGGCTTGGCACTAAAAAATCGCGGGCACCCTCAGGCGTTGCCTTCATCAAAATCGGAGTCTCAATTTCGAGGAATCCGCGCTCATCAAAATAATCACGGATGGTTTTTGTGATCTTATGTCGTTTTGCGAGCTTCTCTTGTAAACTCGGACGCCGGAGGTCGAGATAGCGATACTTCAGACGAAGGTCTTCGTTTGCCGTTGTATCCTCCTTGACTTCGAAGGGAGGCACGGCCGATTGATTCAAGATTTCGAGATAGTCAACCAGCAATTCGATCTCGCCCGTTGGAAGTTTCGGATTCGGATTCTCACGCTGCCGGACCGTACCTTGAACGGCAATCACAAATTCTGAGCGCAAGACCCGCCCCTCTTCATACAGCGAAGACGTTTCGGCATCGGGCTGGATCACGCACTGGCATTTGCCGGATCGATCTCGAACATCGAAGAAGAGGACGCCGCCAAGATCGCGGGCGCTTGCAATCCAGCCATTAAGTACGACTTGCTCTCCGATATTGGACTGGCGAAGCTCGCCTGCCATGATTGTCCGACGTTTGAATGACATTATTTGAATTTCGTTGGAAACTACAAAGATACGAACCGAACCCGGCTTGAAGGACATTAACACGGCGTGAGAATACTTCCCTCCAGCCGCGAAGGCAGATATTTGGCGCTTATCTTCGCGCTGCTTTCGGTTACGCTCCTGTTTCCGCTCAATGATGACAATGGCCATTGGGAATCCATGGCGTTCGATCTCATTCATTTCGGCCGATGGCCATACGTTGGCACATGGGATCAGAATTTCCCAGGTATGATTGTGTTCCATTTGGTCGCGATTCTGTTGTTCGGACCTTCTGATCTTGGCTTTCGGCTGCTCGACGTTCTGCTGCAGACCGCTGCCGCCTTGATGCTGTTCCGCTTCTGGAAAAACTGGCTTGAAGATCGTACCGCCTGGTTGGCTGTCTTTATCTATGTTTTTTATTATATTCGAAGCGATCCATTCGTTGGAGGGGAGCGTGATGTCTATGCATCATTGCTCCTTATTGCGGCAGCATTTCCTTTTGTAAGGCGAGAACAGCCGACTTGCTCCGCAAAGCAACTGATTTCGAGCGGGTTACTTGCTGGTTTTGCCGTCCTGATTCGGCCATCATACGAAATATATGCATTGCTTCTGGTCGCATTCACCTCACTTCGCAGCCAACCGAAACGCGCAGCGTTGCTTTTGGTCGTGAGTGTCCTTCCGCTAGCATTATCGTTTGGAGTATATGCACTCTGGCCTTATGCCTTGCGTGAATATTGGTACTCGACAGTACTATTTAATTTGGATACATATGGGCATCTCGCGCGACCATTCTCCGGGTTCTGGCGAAGTCTCATATCACCAAAACTTCTGAGCATTCCATTCGTTTTCGGAATTGGGCTCGTGCTTTTGAAGCGGGCGCCCCCAATTCGACTCACACGAGAGCTTCGTTTATTGTACATCGCAAGTATCGTTTTGACGCTTGCCGTCGTGCTTCTACAACGAAAGTACTATCTATATCATTTTGCGATGTTCTCAATCCTGCTCACACCGATTGCAGCAATCGGTATCGAGCGCGTGCTTTGCTATTTGCCACGAAAGAGCCAGTGGCCGATTTTCATCGCGGTCTATTTTGCGTGTTCATTACCGTATGAAGAGCTATGGAAGCATATGGCTGCTCGACCTTCGGGTCAACCCCTAACTGCCAAGATTCTGGCCTCATATCATGCGATGGTCTGGCCAGATACGGCAGAGAACAGAGTCGTGGAATATCTGAGTGCGCCTAGGCGCTCTGAAGGCTACGTGGAGGTGTGCTCGTACGATCCACGCATGCGCCTGCATCTTCGTCGAGAGCCCGCAGGTCCCTATGCATCGCTTCACGCGATTGGAATGCGAGCTGACACATCGAATCCGAATGGGTTCACACCGTATCAGAAAGAATGGCGCAGAGCTTACATTGATACACTCGTTCTGGCGCGGCCTCGGTTTATTGTAATCTGTCGCGGTTCTATTGCAGAATATCTCATCGATCCCTATTCGTCACTACTTCATTCGTTACCGGGGTTCGATAGCCTGCTATTGGCATCGTACCATCTCGATACAATCTTCGGAAGGGACGAGATTTATCACCGTAAGGATCAATAAACGGTCGCTATTTCAGCACCGTGGATGGAACGGCCACGGTGAAATAGCGCTGCTGGAAAAAGAGTGACACGTTAACGAGTCCGATCATCACGGGGACTTCGACCAGCGGCCCAATCACTGCGGCAAACGCGGCGCCTGAATTGATACCGAACACTGCAATTGCAACGGCAATCGCGAGCTCGAAATTATTGCTTGCCGCCGTAAACGAGAGTGTCGCAGTTTTCGAATAATCCGCGCCAAGTCTTTTACCCATGTAGAATGAGATCAGGAACATAGCCACAAAATAAATTACGAGCGGAATGGCGATGCGAACAACATCTAATGGAAGTTGGACGATGTAACTGCCTTTGAGCGAGAACATCAGAACGATTGTGAAGAGCAATGCAATGAGTGTCAGCGGGCTCACGCGAGGAAGGAATATGCTCGAATACCACGCGAGACCCTTGGACCGGATAAGAATCGTGCGAGTAAGAAAGCCGGCAAGGCAAGGGATGCCAAGATAGATCAGCACGCTTTCACCAACAGATCCAATCGAAATGTTGACGGCGGCCCCATGCATTCCGAATTGAGCGGGCAATATCGTGATGAAGAGCCAGGCGTAGGCAGAATAAAAAAATACCTGGAAAAGAGAGTTGAACGCAACCAGACCTGCGGCGTATTCGGTGTCGCCTTTGGCCAGCTCATTCCATACGATTACCATCGCGATGCAGCGAGCCAAACCAATCATGATCAGGCCGGCCATATATTCCGGATATGCGTGAAGAAAAATGATCGCTAACGCAAACATGAGGATCGGTCCAATCAACCAGTTTTGCACGAGAGAAAGCAATAGGATGCGACGGTCCCGAAGGACTTCGTGAAGCTCTTCGTATTTTACTCGTGTGAACGGCGGGTACATCATCACGATGAGTCCGATCGCGATAGGAATTGACGTCGTGCCAATGCTGAATCGACCGAGAAACGGGACGATGCCCGGCAGGAGCCAGCCGGCGAGAATACCAACGGCCATCGCCGCAAAAATCCAGCCGGTTAAATACCTGTCGAGAAATCCGAGCCGAGAGGATATTGGCGAAATCATACAGCGTAGCGTCCGAGAAAAAATGACAAGGCTATGAGTTTAATCCAGATTTGCATCAAACCAGAACTGCCTCGAGCGTTTGCTCCGAAGTCTTACAATTAATGTGGCACCACTCTTCGATCCGTGCACGAATAGCATCGCGGACTGTGCGGGTTCGAGCCAACTGTTCCTCATAGGAGCCTGTAAATGCAGAAGGGTCGGGGAAAGACCAGTGCTCCCGCCTTGCCGGGCCGGGGAAAACCGGACACCGCTCTGCGCTTGCTTCATCGCATACGGTGACGACCAGTTCGAACAATTTGCCGGATTTCCAAACATCGAAGACATCCCGTGTCGGATTCTTCGAAATGTCCATACCGATTTCCATCATTGCATCGATGGCCAGCGGATTCAGTGTTCCAGGAGTAAGACCAGCGCTTTCGGCAGCCCATTCTGTGCCACACATCGAATTCAGGAATGCCTCTGCCATTTGAGAGCGAGCACTATTGTGCACACAAATAAATAGGATGTTGCGAGTTCTCATGGCGTGTGAAAGTCCCGTCGAATTCGATTCGTTTCCGGGCACGGAATTCGTAATGATTTCTTAATGGTGAATTCTTTGCTTTAGGGCAGACACGGAAATAGCACATGTTAGGTTACTCTATTCTGATGTTACTCGCAGATCTACGAATTGCTGACAATGCGGAAACATCCTGGCATTTCCTCCGGGATATTCAGAAGAACTCATACGCTCACCAGATTCAACTCTCTTGATCGTCAATTTTCGTGTAGCCGCTCCCGTAAAGCGATTCGGCGCCATATTCTTGCTGCTACTGCTCACACCAGCAAATATATTGGCGCAACGGATGCTCACGCTGGATGGCGCCATCTCGGCCGCCGAGGAGCATTCACCGCTGCTTCAGTCTTCTGCCTATGGCGTTCAGGAGGCTGCATTGCTTGTACACGAGACTCAACTCCCCCCATTTCCCGCTCTCAAATATAAGGTGGGAGCGAGCTATGCACCGACTGGCAGAAATCTTGGGTATGATCCCACGATTACTAATGAGGGGCAGTTGAATGGACAGCTTAGTGTCGAAGGCACAATCTATAGTGGAGGCGTCAATGCGGTTCGCAAGAGTCAGGCAAATTTAGATTTCGCGCATGCAAAGGCGATGCTTGAACTCACGCGTGAAAATCTCCGCTTCGATGTGACGCAAGCATTCTTGCAGGATTTGCGAGCGGCCAGAAGTATCATGACTCACCGCGAAAGCATCTTTGAATTGACCGATTACCGCGATCTTGTCGATCGCATGTTCATGGGTGGCGGGTCCGCATACACGGACCTTTTAAAAACGGAAGTACAGCTTGGCACCGAACAAATTGCACTGGAAAAAGCAATCTCCGAGGAAGTTCAGGCCCGGTATGCACTTGCCGCATTGCTCGGAGCTTCATCGGATACTCAATTCGTGGTGCGCGGTGTTTATGATTCGATCTTTGACGAACGAGCCTATCAGAAGCAGTCATTCGATTCTCTAGTGACCTTGTCAATCGGGCTTTCAGCGAATGAACTTGAGCGCGCGAGGCTGGATGTCGATCTCGTCCGCGCACAAGCTAGACCGACAGTCGATGCCAATGTCGATGCGGGGCTTCTTACTTCGGTTCAAAACTTGACCGCCCCGGCAAATGAGCGTGCCGGGATACTCGGCGCGTCGGTCGGCATTAATGTCGAAGGTCCCATACTTGACTGGGGCCTAAACAAGACCCAGATCGAAGAAAAGGAAGTTACTGCAAGAATCCTCGAGACTCAACTGCTGCAACAGCGGCGAGAGTTGATCGCTCAACTGACCCAATTGCAGGTGTTGCTCACCAGCGCGCAAGACAGACTCGCGCTCGTTCGCAGCAACATCAAACGCGCTGAGGATGCATACGCTCTTGAACGAGCGAAATACGCTGTTGGTGGTTCGCTCGCCTCCGAAGTGTTGGATGCTGAGAGGCAGATACTCGATTCCAAGCTCTCTGAACTCGACATTCTAAATGATATCGAGACGTATCGAGCAGATCTCGGGCACTTGACGGCAACATCATCAATGAAAGACTCCACCAATGCAAAGTAACATTTGGACTGCCCGGCTTTGTCTTATGGTGTTCGTAACCAGTGTCGGTTTGGGCTGCAGCAAAAAGGACACCAGCGACGAGGAGACAAACTCGGTTATGACAAAAGTATCCGTGCGCGCGGCTCTTGTGACTGTCGGCACAGTTCCAGAGCGGTTGGTTGTCACCGGGCGCACGGAAGCCCTCGCGAAAGAGAAGCTGGTGTCTCCGATCGCCGGAAAGCTCATTTCGCTCACTGGAATCGAAGGGACAATGGTCAAGGCAGGGGAGGTACTTGCGGTCATCCAGTCTAAAGAGGCGCAGGCGAGTGAGGAAGGTGCGCGTGTTATGCTGGGAGAAGCAAAAACCGCCAGCCAAAAGGCCGAGGCCGAACGCATGATGGAGCTTGCAAAGGCTGGACAGAACGGTGTTGCGGTCCGGTCGCGTATCGGGGGTCTAATCGCAACACGCACCGCAAATCCCGGAGAATTTGTTTCCGAGAATCAAGAGTTGCTCTCAATCATCGGGCCCGCCGATATTGACTTTGTTGCCGACGTTCCACTCTTTCGGATGTCGGCAATTCGGATTGGGGAATCGGCCCGCATCACGCTTCCCACCGTTGGCGCAGGAATCGCGCCGTTGCAGGCAAGAATCATCGCAATCAAGCCGCAAGCGGATTCGAGTGGACAGACAGCCAAAGTCGTATTCCATTTTGAGGGACTTACTCCGACTACGATCACCTTCCTTCGGACGGGGATTGTCGGCACAGCAGAGATCACCTTCGATCTTCGAAGTCATGCAATGCTGGTGCCCAAGAGTGCGGTTGTTCGTAACGACGAGACAAACGAGCATATTGTTATGACCTTTGGCAGTGATTCCATCGCGCACGTAGTCTCAGTCACTACCGGACCCGAAGTTGATAGCCTCGTCTCAATCGAGAGCAGCATACTGAAGCCCGGCATGAATGTTATCACGGAAGGAAATTACTCGCTGGCCGACTCTACACGAATCACGTTAATCCACCAGTAGTGAATAGTTGAGAGCATTGGATACTGGATACCCAAACTTGCATGAGCTTCATCGAAGGCGTTAAGCACCATCAGAAGTCAGTTCTCTTTGTGACTGCACTTCTGGTTGCGGCCGGAGTTTTACTGACGCGCTCAATGCCGGTCGGTTTATTCCCTGACATCACCTTTCCACGGATCGTCATTCTTGTCGATAACGGGGAAGAGCCAGCCGACCGCGTCATGGCGGACATCACCAAGCCGATCGAAGCCGCGATCAGCTCGGTACCAGGCACGCGGCTCGTCCGCTCGATCACCAGCCGCGGTTCGGCGGAAATTAATGTCTTTCTCGATTGGGGATCGAACGTAACCCAGACAATGGAATTGCTGCAAGGTCAACTTGGCAATATTCGCACGACACTCCCTGCTACGGCAATCATCACCGTTCAGCAAATGAATGTTTCGGTCTATCCGATTGAAGGATACAGTCTGACGTCGGCGAATGTCTCGCAGGTTGCAATGCGCGATCTTGCGCTCTATACGATTCGGCCCGTGCTGCTGCAAGTGCCCGGGGTCGCCAGAGTTGAGATCACCGGCGGAGAACAACGCGAGTTTTCAGTCACGGTGGATCCGGCGCGCCTTGCCTATTACCACCTTGACATTCGGCAAATCAACGATGCCATCAAGAAGACAAATGTCGTTGCTTCAACCGGTCTCGTCGAGAACAACTATCAGTTGTATCTTTCACTCGTCGATGGGCTCCTGAAGAATACGGACGACATCGGAAGTGTAACGGTGGCAACCCTTAACGGAGCACCCGTTCACGTCTCCGATCTCGCGACCGTCGTGCCAGCGGTGCAAGAAAGTTACATTCGGACGACGGCTGCCGGGCGTGACGCCGTACTCATCAACGTCATGAAGCAGCCAGCAGGCAGCACGGTCCAAATTGGGCTCGATGTGCAAGCCAGACTCGCCAGTATGAAATTACCGGCCGGTGTTCATATCGAGAATTTCTACGACCAGGCGGGATACATCAAAAACTCCATTGCGAGTACTCGTGACTCCATCGTGATTGGGATCGGCCTCTCGATGGTGGTATTGCTGCTGTTTCTTCGAAGCTGGCGGATTGCACTGGTACTGGCGCTGGTCGTGCCCGCAACGATCGCATGCACGATTGTGTGTCTTGATGCGGTCGGGCAGACAATCAACATCATGACACTTGGTGGGATTGCCGCCGCCGTTGGACTAATCATCGACGACTCAATCGTCATCATCGAGAATATCTTTACCCACTTTGCGCTCGAACATCCTCGCGGGGGCCGAATGGTATTCTTGAGTGCGGCGCGAACGGCCATCAAGGAGATCATGCCTGCCGTGTTCGGTTCAACGGCAAGCACCATCGTGATTAACATTCCGCTCGCATTTTTAGGGGGCATCACCGGCGCGTTTTTTCAGCCGCTCTCCCTCACAATGGTCTTCGCGCTTCTGATCTCATTCGCATTCTCACTCACGCTCGCACCGATCCTTGCTTCGCTGTTTCTTCGAAAGCAAGACGTCAAGCGCGAGATTGAGAAGGAACGCCGGCCTGGACGGATATTCCGGTCTTACGAGTCTCTGATGGAAAATCTGTTTCGGTTTCGTTGGGTCTCGATTGTTGTCGTGCTGGCGATCTTTGCTGTTACCTACCTCGTTTATACTCAAGTAGGAAGCTCGTTTATGCCTGAGATGGATGAGGGCACCTTTGTCCTGGACTATTCTTCTCCGCCGGGCACCTCGCTCACTGAGACAAACCGCATGCTGATGAATGTGGAGCGGATTCTGCTCAAGACTCCGGAAGTCGAGAGTTATTCGCGCCGGACCGGGACACAACTCGGCTTCTTCCTGACCGAGCCGAATACCGGGGATTATATGATCAAGCTGAAATCAGCGCGATCACGTTCGACCGACGATGTCATCAATGAAGTCCGCTCAAGGTTAGCTATGAGCGAACCGGCCTTGCGGATTGATTTTGGGCAACTACTGGCCGATGTAATTGGTGATTTGACCAACAGTCCGTCGCCCATCGAGATCAAGCTCTTCAGCGATAACTTTGCACTGCGCGATAGCATGGCCGTCCAGATCGAAAAAGCGATCGAAAATGTCAAGGGCGTCGCTGATCCATTTAATGGCATTGTGATTTCGGGTTCGTCGATTGTGTTCCATGTCGATCCACGCAAGGCGTCCTACTATGGTCTTACCACGACCGACGTTCAGGACCAACTCGAAACAATGATGGAAGGGACAGTCGAATCGAACGTACAGTTGCCAGAGAAGGTCGTTGGCATTCGTGTTCGCCTGCCTCGGTCCTATAAGACAGACTTGGATTCGATTTCAAAGATCACGATCACCGGTACGAATGGCTTGCTCGTTCCGATCGAAGCAATTGCCTCGATCTCCCGGACGGTCGGTCAAGCAGAACTGGATCGAGAGGGCTTCCGCTCCTATGTTGCCGTAACTGCCCGCCTCGAAAACCGCGATCTTGGCAGCACTATGGCTGATGTCAAGAAGAAAATTGCCGCGATCCATCTTCCGCAGGGCGTCAAGCTCGAATATGGGGGAGTATATGAAACGCAACAGGAGTCATTTCAGAACTTGCTGATCGTGGCACTCCTCGCCTTACTTTTAGTCTCATTTGTACTTCTCGTTGAGTTTCGCGAGTTCAGCGTCCCTGCAGCCATTCTCATTGTGACTCTGCTTTCTCTTGTGGGTGTCATGACTGCACTCTGGGTGACTGGCATGACCATTAACATTTCAAGCCTCGTCGGTATGATCATGATTATCGGGATCGTAGCAGAGAACGCAATCTTCATTTTGCACTATGCGAAGCTGCCAGAAATGCGCGCGCAAGGTCTCAGACATTCCTTGATCGAAGCCGCTCGGCATCGCGCTCGGCCGATTGCCATGACGACGCTCGCCGCGATCCTGGCGCTGCTGCCACTTGCCATTGGCTACGGGCAAGGCGCACAAATGCAACAGCCATTGGCTATCGCGGTCATTGGCGGATTTACAGTCGCAAGTATCATGCTGTTCTTCTTGCTGCCAATGTTGTATGTTCTGTTTCATGGGGAAGAAGATCCCATCGAGCCAATTTCCCCAGTATCGTAACATGAAATTCGTTCATCGCTTTATTTCGGCATCCATTCTGTGCCTGACACTCTTCTCCTCTTGCCTGATGGCCCAGCCTCGGTACGAATTCCTGAAGAAGACCATAATCGGCGGCGAGGGCGGATGGGATTATCTGATGATCGATAACCCTAGCCGACATCTCTTTATCGCACATGCCACCCAAGTGGACGTGTATGATCTCGATCATGATTCCGTGATTGCACATATCCGTCATACTGAGGGTGTCCACGGCGTTGCGATCGGACAGAGGTCACGGAGAGGCTTTATTTCGTGCGGTCGCTCGAACAGCGTCCTTATGTTTGATGTAAAGACTCTCGATACACTGGGCCGGATAACCGTGGGTGAGAAACCAGACGCGATTATCTACGATCCGACTACAAACCGCATCTTAGTAATGAATGGGAAGAGCGAAGACATTTCCATCCTGGATGAGTTCACCGGTTCGGTTGTTACTACGATTAAGCTTCCCGGCGGGCCGGAATTTGCTGTTGCGGATGGTCAAGGACATGTGTTCGTCAATTTGGAAGACGAATCGAAGGTCGTCAAAATTGATACGCACGCTGACACAATCATGACAGTCTGGCCACTTGCGCCGGGCGAGCACCCGACTGGTATTGCAATGGATCAGCGTGCAAATCAACTGTACATTGGCTGCGGAAATGAGAAGATGATCGTAATGAGTGGATCAACTGGTGAGATTTATGCCACGCTCCCAATCGGAAAAGGTGTCGATGCAGTTGCGTTCGATCCAGGTGGGAACCCGTCTTATGCCTTCAGTTCGAATGGAGATGGGACCGTTACTATTATACATGGTGAAGCGCCAGTTCATAAGCTGAAGAAGCCGAAGTTTGAGGTTGTGCAAACACTGAAGACTCAGCGAGGTGCGCGGACCATTGCCCTCGACCCACGGACGCATAACATCTATCTCGCTACTGCAGAATTCGGCTCCGTGCCTGCGGCGACTGCCGAGAATCCCCATCCGCGCCCCGGCATCCTGCCTGGAACATTTTCGGTATTGAAATATGGTCTCGTGAAGTGACCCCTACGGGACTCGAACCCGTGCAGCCACCGTGAAAGGGTGGTGACCTAACCATTAGTCGAAGGGGCCTGATTCAATTACGAATTACGAATGAAGAATGACGAATTCTTCGTCCGGAATTACGTCGGCGGTTCGTAAACAGAGCACAACTTTTTACGTTCCGGCGGATTACTCCCTGGCTGAGAAGAAATGAATCTGGGTATCCTACTCCCTCAATCCTGTAGCTCTTTGGATTCCCCGACGGGTCGCGCCGGATTGCTCTTGGCCTGTTCGTATTCCGCCAAGGCTTCCGGATTAAGTGCCATCTCACCCGGATGCTTTGTCTGATCGAGAGACGGCTCGCTCGGCATTGTGGAAGGAATCCCTGCTATCTCATGCCTTTCCCGATAGAGCCACCCTACTTCTGCGCCGATCAGGAATGCCGCGCCCGCATAGTAAACCCAGAGTGATATGCCGATCAGGAAGGCATATGTGCCATAGAGGGCGCCGATCGAGCTGACATGGGTCATGTAATACACGAAAAGCAGGCGCATGGCCTCCGTGAGCGCGACAGTCGTACTTGCACTTACCATAATAACCGGCCAGGAAAGCCGTTCGTGGGGAAGCATCCGGAATAAAATAAGGTACAGCGCCGCTGATAATGCCAGCGATACCACTCGTGGGACCGCGGTATCCATGATGTAGGAGAGCCAGCCGGGCAAGATCTCCGTGCCAGCATGCTGCAACAGGGTCACGATTGGGGAAAGGAATGTTGACGAGAGCAGCAAGACCAAAATGACGATCATCAAAGCGAAATCCAAAAGCTTCTGGAATATCACATTCTTATGCGACGGGAAATTCAGGACAGCATTCAGGGAGGTCCGGAGAGTCGAAAATAATGTGCTGGCAAGCCAGAAGAGCGTGATGCCACCAACGATCCCGGCAATATGACTCATATGCCCCACCGATGTCAATTCGCGCGAGAGCCACATGCGAACATCTTCTTCATAGAGCGGGACCGGAAAGCTCTGAATAATGTAGTTGACTGCTGTCGTGACGGCGCGCTCGCTTGTAAGGGCCGTGGAGAAGAAATAGAAGACCACCAGCGATAGCGGGAGAACGCAATAGAGCACGTTGAATGCGATGCCGGAGGCCAGCAAGAAGCAGTGGTCCTCATCGACGTAGCGATAAAGGCCCACCGAATAGTATTTTATGGAGTCCCAGGCGCGCGCCGCACCCCGTTGCAATGCAAGCTGAAGCATGATAATGGATTCGAGGGTTGTAGCACCCTTTAGTGTCCGTACCAACAAAACTACGAAGCGAACGTATCGGTTAAATCTTTTCCTTCCATTATGGCGTTTTCCCACATTGCAAATATCCCTATTCTCACGCACTATGCCGTCATTTCGCCGATTCTTGTTGATTCTGACATTCTTGATCCCATTCTCGCATCTTGCAATGGGCCAGGATACCGTCGTTGTTCAAACGCTCACATACGATTCCATTGGCCGGGCCGGATTTTTCCAGTTTCCGGACACCGGCTCGTTCGAGAAGGTCCTGCTGGAGTACCGTATGCGCTGCCATCACGCGCTGATTTCGAATGGTAACAATACCGAGCAAGGATGCGGCCAATGGGATTACAATTGCGAGACGTTCCTCTGGGATTCCACTCGGACTGACTCGCTTAAGAACAAGTGGCCGTCTGCCACGATCTCGAATTGGCCGCAAAACACCA
Source organism: Bacteroidota bacterium (assembly GCA_030706745.1). NCBI lineage: Bacteria > Pseudomonadati > Bacteroidota > Bacteroidota bacterium. The sequence goes on along the minus strand of JAUZNX010000003.1, from coordinate 346,645 downwards.
ATTTTCCATATACGCTAAAGCCATCAACGAGCGTCATTCGCCGAGACTACAAGACTGTGAGTTACAGTCCGCTTCCCACATTCACGAATGCCGCAATGGGAAAGGATTCCACATCAACTACTGGTCTACTAAGTGGTCGGGCACGGCGCACGTTCTATCTTTTCAAAGCAGCAGAATTGCAGTACGCCGGACTCAAACGCGGACTCATTTCCAGATTGGCATTTCGGCAAGCAGCACCGTTTTATAATGACATTCTTAAGGACTGTCGAATCCGAATGCGGCTTGTAAGATCCGGGGTACTTCAGGAAGCATGGTCTCGTGATACCGGATTCGTAGAAGTGTGGCGTGGCAATGCCTCGATTAGCAAGACTCCATCGATTTCGCCGGACTTCATGCTCTATAATCCTGTCACTTGGGATAGCGTGTCGGATATCTTGGTCGAAGTGAGTTTTACGAATAGCAACGCCCCCGGATTCTTGCTCTACGCCCAGAATGGTACGACGGCCCTGACAAGCGAGACAGACTCTGAGTTCGCCCTCAGCTTTGGTGGCTCGGAAGGTCTGCCACTGGCGCGGCTGGAGTTCGATTCAATTTCGAAGCAGGTAACAGTTGCATTTTGGGCCTTGGGTGACACTACACGTTTTCCGGGTTCGAACAGTGTTTTTATGGAGGGCCTCGATTCACTCAATCACCGGCAAGTCAATATCCATATGCCCTGGGGAGACAATCAGATTTATTGGGATTGTGGCGGGGATGCTTCCGGTAATTTTGACCGCATTCAGAAGACGGTCCTGAAGCATGATGCAGCAGGACGATGGAATCACTGGGCATTTACCAAGAATGCCACGACCGGCAAGATGGCGATCTATCTGAACGGCTCGCTCTGGATGAGCGACACCGGCAAGCACCGTCCGATTGATATCAGTCGTATGTCCCTTGGCATGGCGATCAGTTCTGGCATCGGGTATTATGGCGATGTGCGCCAATTCGCGATGTTCGATACTGCCCTCGACTCCAACCATGTTCGTGCGATTATGCAGCAGGACTCGGCGATTTCATCCACCAGTGGCTTGATCTGCTATTTCCCACTGAACGAATCGAAAGGATCGGCTTTGCATGATAAGGCGACGAATACGACGAGCACCTTGGTCGGCATTCCGGTCTGGGATCGGGTGCGCGGGGCGGAGCTTCCAAACAACTTTGCAGTAGTGCCGAGGGCCGACATGACGTTCTATCAAGCTCCTTCGACGCAAGGCCTCCAAATTGCCGATACCTACGTGTATGACACAGTCCCCAATCATGCGAGCATGGTCACGGATTTCCGGATCGAACATCATTACGAATTTCACGTCAATGACGTGGTGGTTCCGCTCGATACAAGTTTTAAGTATTCATCGGGCAGGACCTATACGTTCGATGAACTGGGTAGGAAGGTCGATTCCGTGAACGTGCCGGCTCAGGACACCGTCCACGTTTTGCCACTCAACTACTTCACTCGTTCGACACAGAAGTTCGAGTTGATGTCCTTCGTGACACCCTATGGCATTGGTCTCGATCTTGGCAAAAATGGAAAGATGTGGGAGTTCGACGTGACCGATTACCTGCCAGTTCTCAAAGGCGGGAAGCGCCTTACGATGGAGCGAGGATCGGGTCAAGAGGAGTTCGATCTGAGATTTCTCTTCATCAAAGGCACGCCGACTCGGAATGTGCTCGATATGCAGCAAGTCTGGCCCATGACGGAAGAGAATTACCAGACGATCCAAGCTGACGACCGCTACGAACCACGGATGGTCTATCTAGAACCGCAGGCAAAAGGCTATAAGATTCGGTCGTTCATAACCGGTCACGGGCAGCAGGGAGAGTTTATCGGACAGACTCATTATATCTCCGTCAACAAGGATCTCTATGAGCGATATGTCTGGAAGGAGTGCTCTAGCAATCCGCTTTACCCGCAAGGGGGAACGTGGCCACTTAATCGCTCTGGGTGGTGCCCCGGAGCCGCGACCGATTTGGGCGAGTTCGAAATAACCGGTACCGTCAAACCGGGAGATTCCGCAATGCTTGACTATGGAGTGGAAGATGGCTCCGGTGACTCCCGATACGATCCATCGACCCAACTCGTGAGTTACGGGGCTCCGAACTTTAAGCGTGACGCGGCCATCATGGATATCTGGCGGCCATCGGACCGCATGGAGTATGCGCGTATCAATCCAGCGTGCGACCTGCCGATCGTCGTGATTCGGAATAACGGATCAGAGCCACTCGATTCCGTCCACTTTGATTATTATGTCGATGGCGGCCCACATCGCAGCTCCGATTGGTACGGTAAACTTGCATTCCTCGACACCATCTCGATTGCGCTGCCAGTTGATTCGCTCGGATTCTGGGCTTCTGATAGCGGCAAATTTCACGTCGACATATCACTTCCAAATGGAGGCGATGAATACGAGCCGAACAACCACTTCACCTCCAATTATGCAAAACCCGTTAGCTATAAGGGGGTCGTTGTGGTCAATACACTGACGAACAAGGACCCGACTTCCTACACCTTGACGGTGACCGATATGAATGGCAACCCGGTGCTTTCGCACTCCTTTGATGTCGTTACCAAACAATACTATGATTCGCTAATCTTGCCCGTCGGATGCTATACGCTCCGAATGGATGATGCGAATGAGGAAGGGCTTTCCTTCTGGGCAGACCCTCCGCTTGGTAATGGCGCGCTCCGGTTGCATCAGAGATCATCACGGAATCGGGATAGTGTTGTCAAGACCATTGGAGCCGATTTTGGTAAGTTCACCCAAATGGATTTCTCCATAACCCAATCTTCTGCCGCAGTCAACAGTGGGGAAGTGCCATACCAACGTGTGGCGCTGTACCCCAACCCGGCACACGCCATGCTGCATGTCGAGCTGGATGGCTACCCCATGCAGATGATGACCTTTGAGATATCTGATGTTAGAGGCGCTGTTGTGCGTCGCGAGCAGCGATTCACGAATACCACCGGTCAGCTTCGGGCAGATGTCGATACGCATAATCTTGCGCCAGGTTCATACGAGATCAGTATTACGACAAAGGATGGGGTCGTAACACGGATGTTCACGGTCGAATGACCGGGTATCGTTAACACTTCATTGACCATAAATTAGAACGCCGCCCTTGGGCGGCGTTCCCGAATCAATCAGGCGGCAATCGTCCCGTTAGTGGACGACTACCAACTTGCCTCCGATGCTCGTCTGTCCCGCGATGAGGGTGTAGGTATATGTCCCTGCCGCAAGGTTCGACGCATCCAATGTGAGCGTCTGTTGGCCTGCCGGAAGTCCTCCCGGCGCAAGGCGCAATACTTCTCGGCCCAGAAGATCGTGAAGGATAAGCGTTGCACTCGCTGCTTCCGGAAGATTGAAACTCACCGTCGCAGAATTCGAAAGCGGATCGGGTGAAATCGTAACGTGATTAGCATTCGAGCCAACTGGTGCAACATCACTCGAGGTTGTGATATCGAATGGTGTGGAGTAGGCGATGACAGACCCAATTTCATTGGAGAGAATACGCACTTTGGTCTGGGTCGCTGTCCAGCCAGGCATCGTAACAGCAAGCTGCGTTAGAGTGGGATCGACTCCTGCCGCCAGCCCTTGCCATACAAATGGGGTCTGACTGTTATTCAGAACTTGAATGCGTAATGACTTGCCGAGGAAACCTGAAGCAGTCCAGTGCACCGTCGTCTGCTCGTTGGGGGAGAAGTTGGGGCCTCCATCGAGTGTCACCGAGTTGATCGCGCCAACCGCGAATACTGAGAATGCACCCGTGGTGCCGAGCGCGCCATTTGCATCACGAACGCGCACAATGACGCTTGCACCTTCCGCACCTGCCGGGACAATCCATTGATACGTGCTGACAGCACTTACAGCTTTGATCAGGCTCCATGTGCTTCCATCGGTCGAATACTCGAGCGTGACGTTCTCGCTCGCGCCGTATGACGTCCAATTGATATGGACGGTGTCGCCAACCCAAAGGGTGTCGTTCGTCTTCGGATATTCGACCGTGAAATATGGCTTGGGCGCGATAGAAAAAACGCCGGTGGTTGAATCGAGCGAAGCATCTTGTGCATCGGTCACTCGGAGAACCAGATTCTGGCCAAACACGGTATCCGGGAGCGCCCATTGATAGGGAGAGGTGTTTGTTGATGCGACGACCAGATTCCAGGTCGTGCCGTTATCCAGAGAATACTCGATCTTGACGCTCGACGCGGCGCCGCCTCCGCGGCCCCAGACGACCGGCATCGTCGTGCCGCTCACCATCTGTCCAGCTTGTGGTAACACGGGCCAAACCGATCGGGTAGCATTGCTCGGAAGCTTCGTGATGTATGTTGTCTGACCCGCATCCAAATAGACTTCTCCATTGGATGCCGTCTTTGATCTCCGAGCTACGAAGGCCTTAATTCTGATCGAATCCTGCACGAAGTCATTAACGCCCTTATCACTTGTCGAGATATGATAATGCTTCCGGACCGGCCAGGATACCGAGGTCTTCGTTCCGAGAACGATGGCATCGCCCATCACCTTGCTGCCAAAGGCGCGTGCGACGTTGTGATGAACAAAATTATCGATGGTGCCAACACCATTCAATTCTTGAGGGGCGACGATTCCATCTTCTGTCACGGCAGCGATGACGACAAATGTTGCGGTGTCCTCAGTTGGCGTCTGACCTAAGACGATAGGTGTGATGTCGAGATCAAAATCGACACTATGGTTGCTCGAGTTGAATGTCGCATTCACTACCCGAAAATCAACAAGCGGTGCTTCACCTGCGTCAAACTCTGCCTGTGCATCCCAAAGATTTCGATTGCTCGTTGCCGCATCTCGACCTATGACTGCCCATGGATACCCAGAACTCGCGGACGGATAGTTGTCATTCATCGTATCGGCCTGGGCGATCCACATCGGGTCATTCTGAGTCCCAAGCGGGCCATGATAGGATATGACGACGGCATAGTCCTTCATCTTCTTCTCGGCGGAATCGATGAGATATGCACCGAACGGGCAATACTGGCACCAGGTCCCGGTGCTTTCTTCGATCAGCGCGTGCCGTTTGTATGTTTGTCCGAAGACATTGGAGATAAACACGATCGCAAGCACCAACGCGAGGACCGTAAATAGGACGAGCCGTGGTATTCTCATGATTTTTCTTTGAAAAAGTTGTCGAATCCCGGAGTGCGATGAAGGGTGGGATCCGTCGCAGTTCCTAAAGATACGAAAATTTTCAAGTAAAACCAAACTCGGAGGCTATAAGGAGAGCACTAACCCGCATGCGGTGCCGAATTCGAGCCGTTCTCGCCTCAAACGGCCATTACTTCTTTCTCTTTAATCGAGATGATGGAGTCCGTTTCTTTCACTTTCGCGTCCGTCTTTTTCTGGACTTCTTCTTCGCCGCGCTTGCGCTCATCCTCGGAAAAGTGTTGGTCCTTTTCGGCTTTCTTCAAGTGTTCCATCGAATCCCGGCGGACGTTACGGACGGAGACTTTTGTTTCCTCGCCAAATTTCTTGACGAGCTTGACTATCTCTTTGCGGCGCTCTTCGGTCAGGGGCGGGAGGGGGACGCGAATCACCTGACCATCATTGACCGGATTAAGACCGAGATTCGCATTGCGAATGGCCTTTTCGACAGCTCCCATCAGCCCCTTATCCCACACTTGCACGCTCAGGGAATGCGCATCCGAGACATTGATATTGCCGACCTGCGCAATCGGCACTTCCGAGCCGTATGCCTCGACGTGGACAGTATCGAGTAGTGCGGTCGTTGCGCGGCCTGTGCGAATTTTGGCGAGTTCGTTCCGAAGGCTCTCGATAGCCTTCGCCATGCGGGTATCACAGTCGTGGAGAATATCTTTTATCGTAGTCATTTCTGATGAGAAAACAGCTTACGGAATGTATAGATTCTATAAAATCAATGGAGCTATAATACGCAAAGGAGGCTCTATGCAACCACACTCCCAATCCCATCTTCCGTTAGTACCCGCTCGAGATTGCCTGGCAGGTTCATATTGAAGACGATGATTGGAATCTGATTTTCCTGGCAAAGCGTGATCGCCGTCAGGTCCATAACGCGGAGGCCTTTTTGAAGAACATCCATGTAGGTGATGGTTGGAATGCGGAGCGCATCGGCATTTTTCTCCGGGTCGGAATCGTAGATGCCATCCACGCGGGTGCCCTTCATTACTGCGTCGGCGCCGATCTCGACTGCGCGCAAGGCTGCAGCGGTATCCGTGGTAAAGAATGGATTGCCGGTGCCACAGCCAAAGATCACAACACGGCCTTTTTCCAAATGCCGGATTGCTTTGCGCCGAATAAACGGCTCTGCAAACTCATTCATCGTGATCGCCGACATGAGCCGGCTATACAGTCCCTTTGACTCGATGGCGTTTTGCAGTGCCAGTGCATTAATCATTGTAGCTAGCATTCCCATCTGGTCGCCCTGGACGCGGCTGATGCCTTCCGTGCTGCCAGAGACGCCTCGAAAAATATTGCCACCACCAACGACGATGCCGATCTGAACTCCCATCCCGGCGGCATGCACAATTTCGCGCGCAAATTGGTCGAGGATTCTCGGGTCGATTCCATACTCCAGGTCCCCCATAAGCGCTTCGCCAGAGAGCTTCAGGAGGACGCGCCGAAAACGGAGCGAGGGATGGTGGTTCTGATTGTGATTATTCACGTGATGAGTCGGTATCGTCCGTGGAATACTTTTGATGTTCGGCGTGGAACAATCTCAGATTCGGAAAGCATCCGTGGCATCGAGCAGAGCAGATGCATTCTCTTTCTCCAGCGCCGAGTGACCCGAAGTCGGGCTGATAACGAGCTTCGCGTCCGGTAGTACTTTGTGTAAATCCCAGGCATTACGCATGGGGCAGACGACATCATAGCGGCCATGCACGATCACAGTCGGGATTTTCCTGATCCGGTGTGCATCTCGCAGCAACTGCCCCGATTCCATAAATCCATTATTGACAAAGTAATGACACTCGATCCGTGCGAACGCAATCGCAAAGTCCTCGTCTTCAAACTGATCGATCATGTGCTGATCGATTAGCAGTTTCGAGGTGGATCCTTCCCACTTGCTCCACGCCTTTGCCGCTTCGACTCGGATTGCCCGGTCGTTGCTGGTCAGCCGCTTATGGTAGGCCGCGAGCAGATCGTTGCGTTCTTCGCGGGGAATCGGTTTGAGATATTCCTCCCAAAAATCCGGAAAGAGGGCGTCCGCGCCTTGTTGATATAGCCAATCGATCTCCCAGGGACGTAGGAGGAAAATGCCCCGGAGCACAAGATGAGTTACTCGTTCGGGATGAGTCTCGGCATATGCCAGTGCGAGCGTCGAGCCCCAGGAGCCACCAAAGACGAGCCAGCGGTCAAGCCCAAGCGTTTCGCGCAACTTCTCCATATCTGCAACCAGATCCCATGTCGTATTCTCTCGCAATTCTGCATGGGGCGTGCTGCGTCCACAGCCACGCTGATCGAATAGGATAATCCTGTAATGCTTCGGATCGAAGAATCGCCGGTGGTCGGGTCCGGTGCCAGCGCCCGGACCGCCATGGACGAACACGGCGGGCTGGCCCGCCGGGTTGCCGCTTTCCTCGTAATAGAGAGTGTGAAGTTCCGAGACAGGGAGGAAGCCGGTATTGTAGGGTTCGAGTGCTGGGTAGAGTTCGCGCATGTCGTGTGAGTAACGAGTAACGAGTAACAGGTGTCGGATTAAGAGTAACGAATTATCAGAAACGCGTAACGAGTACCGTAGGTCTTATGGTGCTGGCGCATTAAGAATCTGTTCTACCGATGGGAGCGTCGCGGACCATGTTGCCCAGCGCACAGCCTCTTTCAGTGCGTGGGGCGGAGGGGAGCCTCGGAGAGTCGAATAGAGGAACGCCGATCCAAACACGTCCCCCGAACCGGTCGCATTTGCGACATTGACTTTTGGTGGTGCGGCATGATGGATTTCGCCACTCTTCAGATCATGCAATGTTGCGCCACGGGCACCTCGAGTCACGATGAGAAACTTGAGGTTGGCCCATGGCCCATGCTGCCTCGCGAAATCAAGTAAATCACCCTCGGAGGTAACTTCCGGATATCCAAGCCATCGTGTTTCAAACTCGTTAAGCTGAACAGAGTCAACGACTTCCAACCAATGTCTCCAGTTCTTTACACCTCGTGGCTCGCGGCCTTTTCCATATTGACCCGGCGTCAACGGCTGCGAGAGATCGCCGAGTACGAGCGCATGAACATCGAGGTGTATGAATGGACGTTTGGCCGCCTTATTCAGTCCAGCCTCGAGCGTTTCGATGGATACGTCGAAGCCCGAAATCATGTTGACAAACAACCCATCGAGTTGCCCAAGATATTCCGGAGTGAGTTGTTCTGGAGTTAGCTCAGGCAAAGCGTTAGGGCATCCTTCCGCGCGCTCACCACTCGAGTAATAAACGAGTTGCACACGGTTTGTCAGAGCATCCGTCGGCCAAAGGCCGCTCTCGCGCTCCAGATGTGGCAGTTTATCGAGCAAGGAATTGATGAATGCGGCATCCTGTCTGGAATGCCACGTCAGGGGTTCGAACCAATCAGCGTCCGATCCATTGGCCTGGATGAGGCGCTCCATTGCCGCATAGGAATAGAGCACTCCACCCAAAGCCAATACCGGCTTCTCAGTGGGCTTCTCGCGGTGGAAGATTTCGTCGATGCAGGGCTGGCCGATAATTCCGATGCGCATAGGGTGCTGATAATGTAGTATTAACCGCGAACAATATGGAAGTTGAATTGGGGTGACTTATACAGGGCCATCAGCCGTACCCAAATCGGAAGTACTTGCTCAACTGCGCGCGCCGAAGTAATGTCACCAAGATCGATCACGATCCGCCAGCCAAACCAATCGGTCAGAATGTCCCGCACTCGTGATTTCGCCTCAGCATCATTGCCGCTCACGAAGATATCATGTTCGCCTGGAACAAGTGATGGGTTGACCATCAGCATGCAATTTACGGTATTCAGGGCCTTGACGACCTTTGTCTCCGGAAATTCTCGTTGAATTTGCTCGCCCAGCGATTCGGTATTGCAGACGGAGAGTGTTGGAGGAAAGCCACTGGAAAAATCGAGGGGATTCGATACATCAATGAGGATTTTGCCGGCGAGGGCCTTGGGACCAGCCATCCGAAGTGCATCGAGTGCCCTAATGCCATTCGTGCAATTGAAGAGGAGTTCGCCATGCGTGGCCGCTTCTGCAAATGTGCCATGCGAGGCCATCGGTCCAGACATACTAGACCACTTCGCTGCTTTTTCATTCGAGGCGGAGCGAGAACCCAGAAGAACTTCGTGCCCCAATTCTATCAATTTCGAGCCAATAGTCTGGCCCACGATTCCTGTACCGAGAACGCCAATTTTCATAAGATGCAAAGTAGATTGTTACAAATCTAAGCCGAGAATTCTTTTCGATGCCTGAATCCGGAGGGAGCGGCCCGCCGTGAACGAGTGTTCCTGAGGTCTATGGAACCACTGTCAGCCACTCGCCCGAGATTCAACATCGGTGTTAACTCTAAGGAATCCGATCCGGAAACGGTGATCGCGCTTTCAGGTCAACTCGATGCCCATACCGCGACGGAATTCGAACGATTTTTGGAGCGAACGGTCCGCACCGAGCATAGCCATCATATCATTATCGACTTCAGTAAGTTGGAATACATTTCGAGCGCTGGTCTCGGCGTGCTCATGGGACTCATCGAAGAAGTCCGCGCGGAAGGCGGCGACATCAAACTTGCCGCGCTCCCAGACAAGATATTTCACATTCTCGATCTCCTTGGTTTTCCGATCGTGTTTCAAATCTTTGGGAGTGTGGATGAAGCGCGAACCGCATTTAGGCAATAGGTCCTATGGACCAATGGGACCGACGGAGCATTCAACGCGCTGCTCCTGTTAGGCCATTCGTACTACGTCATTCGTATTTCGTAATTGGAATGAGGCCTCGTAGTTCAGTTGGATAGAACACCAGTTTCCTAAACTGGGTGTCGCAGGTTCGAGTCCTGCCGAGGCTACTGTTGCAAGAATTGCATTATGCATCCACGGAGTTGGGATGCCAATCCGCATCGGCGCAATGCGGCATATTCAGTCTTTCAATAGACAGCATCACCTTTGTCACGCCACTATGAAGTCTGTTCGAATTTCTTTAATTGTCGGCCTCGTATTCATATCACAACTCGGATTCGCGCAACCGCACACGCACGACTGGAGGACTATCGAGGATGTCCTCGGCCGTAAGGGAATGGAGAAGGATGGATACTTCAAAGTTACATTTACACGGCAGACCTAAACGTAAAGATCGGGAATGTACCCGTTTCGTCGGGTCTTGCCGTGACAGGGTGGTTCGGCTTTGCTCCGCATGGCGGACATGTTATGGTGATGGGAGGCATGGTCCTGACCGAGAGTGAAGTACCCGCAGTTGAGTCGAAGCTTTGTTGAAAGCGGGTTCGAGATCACTGCGCTTCATAATCATTTCGTGGGCGAGACACTGGCAATTAAGTATATGCATATTGAAGGCAGAGGCGAGGTCCGCAGGCTCACTGAGAAATTGAAGGCGGTGCTTGCACTGACCGGAGTGCCTATGACAGCGCCCTCCGCGCCCACTCCATCAACAACCGATTGGTCCGCAATCCAAACAATCATGGGCAGCAAGGGTGATGTGAAGGGAAGCATACTTCGCTTTCTGACCATTCTCGCCCAAGAATGTGTGAATGATGTAACTCTTTTCCAAAGATATGTAAGGATTGTTGCCAGCTAACTTCATATTTTTGCATTGCTATCGAAGTGCATCGCAACCAGATGCTCTTTTCAGAATAATATTCAAGAAGGCAAAGCTGGAAGAGGACTTTTAGTAAGTCCGAGCGTTTCTCCACTTTGACATCCAGCCCGGATACAACGGACTGATGGGATTTACATAATATATGAGTATTCAAAATACACGGATACTATTCACAATGCTGTGGGTAGTCTTATGCGGTTCATTATTGCACGCTCAGACACGGGGTGCATCGAACGGGCCAACTGGTGAACAGCTATTATCGGCTGCGCAATCAGTTTCGCCATTCTCAGCGTCTCGCGAGATTGTCGTGGACACACCCAAAGTTGATACGAGCAAGAAAGTCCAATCTCTGGATACGGTGTTGTTTGACATGTATGGCAACCTTCGCGTAGATGACCCTCTCTACAATAAAAAAGCGCCATGGTATGTACCGGCACTCCATATCATCGGGCAGGAAGCTCTGTTGAATCTGGCGGATCAATACCTCATGAAATTCGACTGGGCCCGAGTCAGTCTGAATTCGTGGGGCAGAAATCTCCGGGCGGGTGCGCCCTGGGGAAACGGCTGGGTCTGGGATTCGACCCGATTTGGAAACGATATGTTCTTGCATCCCTATACGGGTGCCATGTATTTCGACGCCGCCAGAGCTACGGGTTACGATTTTTGGGAAGCGGCAATTTACGCGCTTGCAGGGAGCTATGCCTGGAAGTTATTCGGCGAAAATGTAACGCCTGAACGGAACAGCATCATCTACACAACCATTGGTGGTATGTTCGGGGGCGAGATCTTATATCGCCTCAGTTCAAATGTGCTTGACGACCGCACGACTGGCTCCGAACGAGTACTTCGCGAGACAGTCGCAGGAATTTTGAGTCCTGGCAGGTTCGCTGTGAGGCTCTTTGATGGAAAGCTCTCGCATGTGACCGATCAGGAAGTTTATAAAAAGGAACCGCTGAACATAACACTCTTTGCTGGCATCCATAAGGTCAATGATGCGAGTAACAATTTCCTCAGCGGCAATACGAGCGAATTGCTGAATGTCCAACTCGATTACGGTAATCCATTTGAACGGATTGATCGGAAGCCATACGATTTCTTCAAAATCCTGACGGAAGTGAATATCGGTTTGGGACGAAAGATTATCAATGACGTAACGGGGTATGGTTTGCTTGCTGGAGGCAACGACAATTTTGGAAATGTCGCGCTTCTCTCCGGAGTGTTTCAGAATTATGATTTTTGGGACAATCCAACATACGAACTCACCACGCTGGGCTTCGGAGGAGGCATCGTGGCACGCATGCCGATCTTGAGAAACACGTCCTGGTTTACCGTTCTTCATCTCGATCTGGTGCCGTTTGGCGGTAACAATAAGAGCGCAGGTCCAAGCGATACCTCGCAAATGGGGGATTTCAACTTTGGTGGCGGAGCTGAGGCAAAATTCGAATCCACGCTAAACTTCGGCGCCAGCGCGAGCTTCAAGTTGGTCGCCAATTACTATTGGTTTCATACTTATGTGGGGGAGCCGGGCAACAACTTTATCGCGATTATCAAACCGCGCGTTACAGTTGGAGTCTATCATAATCTGAGCGTCGGCATCGAGCAGTCGATCTATTCAAGCGTGCGGGACTCCCCCAATTTTTCAACGATCCATACGGTCAACACAGAGCAGAAGTTGTTTTTGATGCTCTATCTCGAAGATGCAGAACGTGGTGGGCATTATAATTGAAGCTGATCTTTATCGAGTATGTTATCTACAATTCAACAATCTTAATGCATTTTTTCAATCGATACTGGCTTGCATGTAGCCTTGTGTTCAGCATCGCACTATCCCAGGCGGATGCCGTCCAGGCTCAGACAGCCTCGAGGGATTCTACCTCACCTGTATATCATCTGAATTACTGGGTGACCGGTGGGATCTGTGTTGCAGGAGCGGCGGGCGGATTGCTCACCATTCCCGTGCGAGCGAAGCCGAATTTTACCGACGCCGACCTTCTTGCGCTTAATTCCAGCAGTGTCCCAAGCTACGATCGATGGTCCTTGCGGCAGGACGCCTCGCTGATTCCGACATACGAGAATTACTCGCTGTACCTTCAGATCGGTATGGCCGCGGCACCGCTGGGGCTTCTTCTGGATGGTTCTATCCGCAAGGATTGGGGTGATGTGCTGCTAATGGCGATGGAAGTAAATGCGGTCGTCGTTAGTTTTTACACGATCTCACCGCTTGGTCCATCGTTTCAAACACGCTATCGGCCAGTTGTTTATTATCCTGATGCACCGGTCGATCGGCACAATGGGAACAACAAGAATTCATTTTATAGCGGTCATGTTGCTTCGGCCTCAGCTGCCGCCTTTTTCATGGCAAAAGTCCTCTCCGATTACCATCCGGAGTTGGGCGCGGATAAGTACTGGCTCTACGCCGCTGCAAGCGTCCCATCGCTGGCAATGGCCTATGCCCGGTTGAAGGCACTCGATCATTTCCCATCTGATGCTGCGGTGGGCTTGACAATCGGGACCGTCTGCGGCATCCTGATTCCAGAACTACATCGCATTGGTACAAAGGACATGTCCTTGGGGGTATACTCCTCGCCGGAAGGCAGCGGAGTTGCGATGCATTGGAGACTGGAGACGGCATCCAAGTAAATAGCTTTTTGTACCAGCCTAGAAGATATTTCAGACAGGCATTATTATTGAAGCAGTGTTTCTGCTTGATAGACCCCATTCAACTTTTCAATTTCTGCATTACGATTATGTTAAAACGATTACCCTATCTCCTTGGCATTGCGCTTTTCCTTTCCATTCTGCCGATTCGAGTCATCAGTCAAACCCCCGACGATAAAGCGGACAAGGTCGAGCGTGCGCATCGCAAGCACGTCGTAAAGAAGGCCGCAGCCGACACGAAAGAAGCCACAGGGAAAGCCTGGTCCGGCACGAAGAAGACTGCCAGAAAAGTCTACCACGCACCGGGGAAGGCCATCCATAAAGCGAAGGTAAAGCATCGGCAGCACGAAATCCAGGAAGGCGAAACCAAGTAAGCGTTCAATCGCATCGAAGCATCGGGTCGGCAAATGTCGTCTTCGTATTTGTCAACAAAGGCGTGCTTTGCAAGGGACCCGATGCTTACCGAGCGATGCGACTTCGCCGCCGAACCGTTTCTTATGGAACCGAAATTTCTCAGGTCTTGTGATACTTTTTTCTCGACTTATGATTCGATGCCTTATCGTATTTCTTCTTCTGTTGGTATGCTCGCAGGCGGATGCACAATTTCCCGCAAAGAACCCGTCCGACACGACATCCATCCACGCTGATTCGAGCACCATTGCGGCTCTCAAAGAGTCATCCGCCTCGCATATTATTTGGCATGATGTCAAAGAAGGTGCTTACGATGGCTTACAATATGTGCAGCGACCACTCCACTGGAATTTGCGAGAGTGGGCTATCATGGCTACTGGCATCGGATTCACAGCGATGCTCGAAGTTGTCGATGATCCTCTTGCTCGCAGCTTCTTCCAGCATAATCAGGGGAAGTTCGGCGACCAGATTGAGAAGTTTGGAAATAACTTTTACGGCAATGGCATTGCTACCGGTCTGACTGCGATCACACTCTATTCGGTTGGGCTCGAGACCGACAACAATAAGCTTCGGGTCATGGGGCGACATGTGCTGCAGTCCTTTGCTTACGCCGGTCTGACAACGACTGCGCTAAAAATTATCGTTGGCCGGAACCGGCCATTTCTCAACCAAGGCTCGTTTGTATACCATGGTTTCTCGCTGAGCAATGTCTGGAATTCAATGCCATCTGGCCACGTGACTGTCGCCGCTGCGCTTAGCGAATCCCTTGCTGCCGACATCGGCAACACCTATGCTTCCATTGGACTGTATACATGTTTGGCCGCGACGGTATTCGGACGACTCTATTCCGACGAGCACTGGCTTAGCGATACATTCCTTGGTGGTGTCATTGGTACTGCCGCCGGTTATTGGGTTTCCCAGGAAGAAGACCATTACGACATGAAGACGAACTCACCGAAGCATGCCGGCCTTATGATTGTACCGACTGGGAATGGGTTTGCACTAATCTGGCCACTGTAGCATGTCCTCTTTGTTTCCCCTTACATCCATCAATTGTCAATTGATCGGAATTGTGATCAAGGGGAGGTATGCCGAGGGCTGAAAGACGGATTGTTTCATAGAAGCGGCAGTGCCGATGCTGGCGCCACCTCGCTCGTGAAGATCGACAGCCCACTTGGCGACGAAGTATCCGATGAAGGCTCCAGCAAAGACATCCGAGCTCCAATGAAAATTCTGGTACACGCGAGACGTGGCCGTGTATAGCGCGGGTGCATAGACCAGAATCTTTCCCCACAGAGGCACGATGTTTCTTGATAGCACGGTGGAGATCACGAATGCGACTGCGGTGTGACCGCTCGGGAAGGAATGATAATCATCACCAAGGCTGAAGACGCGGAACGGCAGAAACGACTTCTCGCTGTCAGAGACACTTGGTCGAGCTCGACCCACGATAATTTTTGTGATGGCTACAATTCCAGCCGCATACAAGGAGGATTGCCCGATTTCGTATGCGATCTTTCTCGCTCTCAGATCATTCGTGATCAATGAGTAAGCAGCAAAGGCACCGAAGAAGACCGGCGGAGAATAGAGTTCGCCAAATACTCGTCCCGCCTCCATGGAGTTGAAGTAGGTGCGGTCCAGGAGCATCTCCTTCCGCACAGTCAAATCCGCTTGGAGCGCGAAGAGCGTCCCAACACCGACCAAGCTTACGTTGAGCCAATCCTGCGTTTGCCAGTTGAATGGGCCCGATACAAACGAGCCGGTCTCGTGCCAGAATTGATGAAAATCGTATTTCAACTGGCCAAACGCCGGTGATTCAACGCAAAGAAACAGTAGTGGAAACAAGAGAAGTGTTCGATGCCTGGAATTCACGGTGGTTGCTGATTCTGAAGAGCTTGGGTATAGCCCGGAGAGACTAATAACTGATTCGATGCGCGGTGATAGGTTCGAATCAATGTAAGTCATCAAGGAAAACAACAGCGGCTCCGGAATCACTCACCTTCATCCGAAAACCAACTCAAGTTAAAGCATGAATAATCAGGTATGCATTGAGTCCGGCGATCGAAATGACAACAGCCCAGGCAATGACGCGCAGCCAAACTGGGCTAACGAACTTACCCATCACGGATTTTCGTCCGGTAAACAAGACTAGCGGGACTGTCGCGAAAGACAGTTGTACCGAAAGCACCACCTGCGACAGAAGCAGTAGCTCATAGATCGCGTGATTCTCTGCCTCCACACCCCGACCGCTTTGTAGAGCGATGACGATGACCGCTGGAATCAGTGCCAGGCTGCGCGTTAGGAGTCTACGCAGCCAGGGCTTCATCTTCATTTGAAGAAAGCCCTCCATCACGATTTGCCCGGCCAGCGTACCGGTAATCGTAGATGCCTGACCCGAAGCGAGCAACGCAATACCGAATGCCGTACTCGCCAGCGTTGTCCCGAGCAGCGGAGTGAGTGTGTGGTATGCTTGCTGAATCTCGGTGACGATCGTGCCATGCTCGAAGAATACGGCAGCGGCCATCACAAGGATGGCGCCATTGATGAAGAATGCAAGATTGAGCGCGAGCACCGTGTCAACGAGGTTATAGCGCAAGGCCGAACGGACTTCTTCGAACGATCGGCCAACCTGCCGTGATTGCACGAGATGTGAATGCAGGTAGAGATTGTGCGGCATGACCGTCGCCCCCAGAATGCCGAGTGCGATGAAGAGGCTATTGTTCGAAAGATGAGGTGTGACCAAGCCATGTCCGATTTGCGACCATGCCGGATGCGATAGTGCGATCTCGATCACATAGCAAGTTCCCATTGTCGCAATCAGCGCAAGGATTACGGCTTCGAGCAATCGAACGCCGCGGCTTTGCAGGACGAGAATTAGCAGCACATCGAGTCCCGTGATCAGGACAGCGGGCAATAGCGCAATGTTAAAGAGAAGATTGATTGCGATCGCACTCCCAAGTACTTCCGCGAGATCGCAGGCGATAATTGCGACCTCCGCAACGATCCAAAAGAAGATTGCGGTCGGTTTTGAAAATCGCTCACGGCACAACTGCGGAAGGTCGCGACCGGTAACGACACCAAGCCGACTCGAAAGCACCTGAAGCAGAATCGCGACAAGATTGCTCGCAAGGATCACCCACAGGAGATCGTAATGGAAGCGCGAGCCGGCCTCGATGTCCGTCGCCCAGTTACCTGGATCCATGTATCCGATTGCGACGAGGAACGCTGGACCAGAGAATGCAAAGAGCCGACGCCACATCGGTGCCGACTTGTGTGTATCGATCGGGCGAGGTTCGGCCCAGCTATGTCCCAGGACTTGAGCCTTCATCGCGCGCTGACCTGTCTTCCGAAAATTTGCCCGGCGGCATCCGGTGCCAGCGCGACTGGCTCGCCCTTTACAAAAATGTTATAGGGTCCGCCAAATGGCTGACGTCCATGAAATTCGATAGTCTCGCCGGGCTTTAGCGAGAGACTTGCTGCATACTGCAGCAGTTTGGGATCGCCATCGACCAATCGAGTAATGATGAAGTGCGATCCAACTTCCGCAGTCGGCAGCGGGACTTCCTCGACGCTCGGCATGAGTCCCTCGGCATTCGGGATGGGATCTCCATGCGGATCGAAATCCGGATGACCCAGCTTTTCCGCAATGCGCTCTTCGAAGAGAGGGCTGATGTGGTGCTCAAGCCGCTCGGCCTCATCATGCACTTCGTCCCATTGATATCCAAGTTCGCGGACGAGAAACAGCTCGAGCAGACGGTGCTTCCGGATGGTCTGAAGAGCGGTACGCTGTCCGAACGGCGTGAGGTGAATGCCGCTGCGCGAATGAATGCGCACGAGCTTCAATTCGACAAGACGCCGCAGCATCTTACTCACAGCCGGAGCGCTTACGCCGACCCGCTCAGCAATATCGCGCGATGAAATTTCGCCGATGGAGCCGGCCTTGTATATCGCCTTGAGATAGTCTTCGATGGATGGGGTGTGCATCGAAGCGAGTTAACCTTGGTTATCTCTGCTTTGTTCCTATGGTTACCCCTCGATAGCATCCACTAGATCAAAGTCATGAAGAAGATCACCACGGCGACCGCCATGAGCAGTGTCGCGATCCAGCCGAGCGTCGTCCAGGTCCGGTTGATGGTGAACTCGCCCATGATTCGCTCCCGGGAGGCCATGATCATGATGACCATCATGATCGGCGCCGAGATGACGCCGTTGATGACGGCCGACCAATAGAGGGCGCGAATCGGATTCAGGCCCATGTAAATCAGGCCAATGCCCAGCAGCGTTGCAGCGGCGAGGATTCCATAGAACCGCTTCGCTTGCGCTGGCTTCTTCTCGAGGCCAGATCGGTAGTGCATCGCTTCGGCCACCGCGAACGCAGCCGAGCCTGCTAGCACCGGAAGCGCGAGCAATCCCGTGCCCAAAATGCCAAGGGCGAACAAGATGTAGCAAAACTCTCCGGCCAGCGGACGCAATGCCAGCGCAGCTTGTTCGGCCGTCGCGATATTCGTGATGTTGTGCGCGTGCAGCGTTGCGGCGGTGGCCAGCATGATAAAGTACGCGATCAGATTCGAGATCCCCATCCCGGTCACAGTGTCGTTGCGCATGAGCCGGAGCGCAAGCGGGGCTTCCAACGGGTGTCCTCGCAAGGCGTGCTCGTGCTTGTGCGTGCGAATCTCCTCGACCTCCTGCGACGACTGCCAGAAGAACAGATAGGGACTGATCGTCGTACCAAGCACCGCGACAAACGTCGCGACAAATCCCGCGTCCATCGAAAACGAGGGAAGGAACGTACCAATCGCAACCTCCTGCCACGGGATTCGGACGAAGAACACGACACCCACATACGCGAATAGGACAAACGTAAGCCACTTCAGCACCCGCGCATATTTGCGGTAGGGGATATAGATCTGCAATCCGACCGATGCCAGCGTCAGCAGCACTGCGTATACACGTGCCGGACCGCCGATGAGCATCTTCGTGGCCGTGCCCATTGCGCTGATATCCGCGCCGAGATTGAAGACGTTGGCGAAGAAGATTAAAAGCATGATCGGGAACGCCAGCTTCGCCCCGTAGTACTTTCGAATGTTTGCCGAAAGACCTCGACCCGTCACGCGGCCGATCTGTGCGCTCACCATTTGGATGGCTGACATCAGCGGCCAGGTCAGCAGCATCGTCCAGAGGATCGGTGTCCCGATCTGCGCGCCGGCTTGCGAGTAAGTCGCAACGCCACTCGGATCGTCATCCGCCGCGCCGGTAATTAGCCCAGGGCCAAGCGTTTGCCACAGGGTATGCGGCTTTTGGATCCGGATCTTCTTCACTTTTAGGAGGTTGGGCAGCATCAGGCGCTTTAACGAAGAGGAGAGAGGTTTCACTCAGGCTCAACCTGCCTTTATCGTGCCAGAAATAGCATTTCAAGCGGACACTATATATTATTTTATATTTGATTTTCGGAAGTTTTTCATGAAGAGGCTACGGTGTCTTCTGGCCAGCCACACGCCTTGACCGGAAAATGTATATTATGAGCCTAATTCATATTTCATACTTCATATTTGAAGAGAACCCCCTCCACCTAATATAACGAGGTTCGACCCATCCGGCATCGCATATTTTCGATGAATTCTACAACAATATGCAGGGACCATTCGGCAAGCCCAGCGCAGGCACCGCTGCCGCAGCTATCGGCCTGGCAAACCCGAACTGTTCAGGGAATGCCGAGATAGGACTTCCACAGGAAGTCCGAATGCCATTTGGTTCGACGTGCGTACTCTCATGCCCACGGGCGGGGAAGCGATCCTGCCTCATAGCTGCTGCAAATACTCGCTGAGACTCTCTTTCCCCTTGAGACCGACCTTCCTGCGTATCCTGAACCGGTGCTGCTCGACCCCTCGCTCCGAGATGCTCATCAGCTTCGCCGCCTCGACCGACTTCAGTCCAGCGCGGAGCAACTGACACAGCCGAAGTTCCTGCCCGGTCAGATCGGGATGCTTTGCCTTCAGCTTCTCGCGAAAATCGGGATACGCTTCTCTGAACTTCTCCTCGAACTCCTGCCACTGGATGTCGCTCTCCGTGAAAGAGGAGAGACGCGAGCGAATGTCCTTCGCGGCCGGATCGTCCGAAGGCGTACGTCGGAGCAGAGAGCGGAGATCGTTGCGGAATTGTCGCACGGCCTCGGCCTGCGTGATCAAGTGCCGCATTTTCTCCGTCAGTTCGCGCTCCTTGTATTCGAGCTTAATTCGGAGCAATTCGGTCTGCTGTGTTTGCATGTCTGCCTTTGCTTTCTCTTGTTCAAAATCACTTTTGAGCGCGTGGTATTCCAACCGGCTCTTTAGCAGCGCCGCGTCGCTCTCGGCGACGAGCGCGTTGTATTGCTCTAAGTATTCGTGCGCTTCCTTGTACTTGTTCAGCGCCTTGTATGCATCGTGCACCGAGCGGAGCGCCTCCTTGCGGACGTAAATGTCCTGCGCCTTTTCCGCATCGGCCAGCGCAGCCAGCGCCTCCTTTAGCGCCGGACGGACCTTCTTCGTCTTGAGGTATAGCTCCGCCATATGCACGTGCACATTCGACCGCACGCGCTCTGCGTTCGGGTAATCCGCAAGCTTGATCGCGGTCTTGAACTCAATCTCGGCCTTCTCATATCTCCGCTTCGCCTCATGCACCTTGCCCATCAGCGTGTGGGTCACACAGCGTTGCGGAAAATCGGACTCAGCCAGATGTGCACGGACCTCGATGACGAGTTCTGCGACTCGTTCGAAGGATGCGAGTTCAAGTTCTACACTTGCCAACTTTATCCGGGCCTCTTGCACATTTCGGTCAGCACCAATCGATGACGCGAATCGGATCGCCTCTTCCGCATGAAGCTTAGCGCCATCCAGGTCATTGGAAAGAAGGCGCAGCTCCGAATTCTTTGTGTGGAGCAAAGCTAATAGCCGGATGCACCCATTGCGCTTCGCTGTTAGCAGTCCTTGCTTCAGATACGCCAGTCCTGACTCCTGATGTCCGAATCGAAGAGCGATGATCCCGAGCATGTAATATGTGAACGAAATGCGGAACTCATGATGCGAAGCGATCGCGTGTTGGAGCGACTTCTGCTCATATTCATACGACCGTTTTAGATCGCCGACTCGGAATGCAACGTATGCTTGACCATGAAAGCTGTCGGCTAACAGACGATCGTCTCTCATCACGAGCGCAATACCGTGAGCTTCGTTATAGAGTTGACTGCATGCGGTAAGATCACCTTCAGAGCAGATGCCAAGCAAGAAGGCACATCGGGCACGAGACTCTTGATCGATGCTGGTTGCAGCATAGGCCGATCGAAGCTCGTCCTCGAAGAGGTTCAGGAATGCTCCTTGATAATACTGATCCTCGACCCAGCTAATTCTTGCATTCATAGGCCGCGTGCCTGAAAGTTGTTATATTTGTCTTGTTGCTGATTTAGTTCTAAGCTGATTCTTATTCCCAATGGTACATAAGACTTCGCGAATTACTTGTGTTTTGTTCGTTCTTGCGGCACTCGGATTCTCCTCGTGTTGCTCTCGGAAATGCATGGAGCCCAACCGGCATTGGAGTGGTCCAGGAAGCCATCTTCCTGCTTACAAGGAGCGCGGAAAGGACGCCAAATTTCGGAATGCGTCAAACTCGGTAGTAGTGGAATTCGTGAATTACACTAACGCCACGTACTGGATCATGGGTACATACACCTACACCGATTTGAATGGAACTCACCCCGGTACTTCCATTGGTCCGTTCGAATCAAATAGTCTCGGTGTCGCATACTGGACCGCTGCACCTCTAGGTGCTACTAACGTAACTGTTGAGGCGGTCAATCTATACAAGCAGGCTGCCGCACCTGCCGTAGGGGATGTACCGGTGGGGACATACTCACCAATTCCCGACGTTGTGTGGGATGACGATGTAATGCAGCCTTCGTCGAACGGTCCATACGGTATTGCATGGAATCCGTCAGCGCGAGTTGTAGTCATATCTGACGATAATATCAATGGTACTAAAGACTAGGTGATGATTTTCCCCTGCGTGCTCCCTGCCGATCGTTATGTGATCGACAGGGATACCGGCTGTGTGCTGTAGTTTTAGCGTGATTGGTTCGGATCTCCTAACGCTGTTCCATTAATGTAATTCGTTGCATCCCTGACAGCTTCGCCAATGATCCGTGCGGCGTCGCGCGTGGCATCGGCTCGGTGTCCCGCCATGCACTGCATTCGAAAGCGAGCTGTCCCGACCGCCACGGCAGGAAATTCGACGAGATTCGCCAGCAGACCGCGCTCCGCGATGAGTTTGCTGGCAATTCGCGCAATCTTCTCACTTCCGATCATGACCGGCACGATTGGGCTTGGTTCGCCGGCCACGCGCAGGCCGTGCGTGTGAAGTTCGGTGCGAAGGAGCTCGCTCACCGCACGGTTCTTCTGCCGCAGCTCTTCGCCTGCCTCGGAGCGCACAATCCGAAGCGCCTCGGAAACGACCGCAGCCTGGATCGGCGACAGAGCATTGGAAAAAATATGCGTGCCACCGTAATACTTCACGGTTTGCCAGACTGCTGCGCGATTCGACGCGAGGAACCCGCCATTCGAAGCAAAGGTCTTGGAAAAGCTGCCCATCACGAGGTCCACTTTGCCCAGCATATGTTGCCGTGCAATAGTGCCTGCGCCGCCCGGACCAGTTGCCCCAAAATCGTGAGCAACGTCAACGAACAATGTCGCGTCGTACTCATGGGCGAGTGCCTGAAGCCGCTCGATCTCGGGCACATCGGAATCCATGGAGAAGAGTCCTTCCGTAATGATTAGGATTCCATTTTCGGAATCCGTTGCACGAATCGTTACAAGCATGGAGCGGAGCGATTCCGCATCGAGGTGCCGGTATTGCCGGACGTTTTGCGTGGCCGCGTTCGCACCCGCTTGCAGACACGCGTGCGCGAGCGAATCGATCAGAATATGATCGTATGGGCGCACGAGTCCGGTGATCGCTCCAAACCCGGCAGCCCATCCGGTCGGGAAAAGCAGCACGTGCTCCATCCCGACGAAGTCGGAAATCTCGCGTTCGAGCCGTGAAGAAAGCGTCGTGTTACCAGTCAGCACGGGCGATCCAGCAGAGTGTGGCCCAAATGTGTGGAGTGCTTCAGCCGCTGCGGCAATGATAGCCGGATGACTCGCGAGCGACAAGTAGTCCTGCGAAGCGAAGTTCAAGCCGCGCCTCACAGTGCCACGCTCGTCTCTCAGCATGCCGCTACTGTCAGGCCGCTCGATCATGATTCTGGAGTATGGCCAGAGGCCGGCATTTCTGCGTTCCTCTTGCCATTCAAAGAACGGCTCTGTACGAGACAACAGGTTATGTCCTCGTGGCCGGGCGAAGTGCGCCAAGCTCTTATTTAAGGCCAATGAAGTTGATATGATGTCCATTTCAAGCGACCTTCTCTTTTGATGCCGTTAAGAATATGCATACCCCCAGCGGCTCCCGGTCGATCGAGATGCGATCGGCCGGGATACCGGCGGCGAGTCCGAGGGCGCGGAGTTCGTCCTCGGTGCGGTGAATGAGCACCCAGTCCATGCACCACTCGATGTAGTTGCGCGTCGGATTGCTCGGATGGAAATTTCCGACGACGATCCGTCCGCCCGGCGCGGTAAGATTCCACATTCGCGCAATGAGCGCGATGGCGAGCTTATCGTTCAGGTAGTCGAAAAGCCCCGCGCACCAGACCAGATCGAATTGCTCTTCGGACCGGAAGCGGAAGACGTTTCCGCACTCCCATTTGAAGTGCACAAGTTTTGCATACGGGTTCGTGACCTTCTGGGCATATTCTATTGCCTTCGGCTCCATGTCCACACAATGGAATGTGCTGCCGTGGCACGCACCGCCAGCGGTCTCGATCGCTTCGGCCACATCGCGGCACGGGCCGGATGCAAAATCGAGCACACGGACTGGCCCGCGCTTCTTAAGCACGATTTCCGCTAACGTCGTCTTCAGGTGTTCCTTCCGATTGCGAACGGACTCCGCCGCCGCCTGCCGGTGGCAGAAGTCGTCCCAAAACCCGCTCAGAATATCGACGTCGCGAATGTGCTTGTACATCCAGTCGATAACCCGGAAGTCTCCGGCATATCCAAACGGCTTCTGACGCATTTGCCGGTTCATCAAGCCCTTCTGGATTTCGCCATCCGTTTTGTCGAGCAACGATTGGCGAAATGCCTCCCGCTGCTGCGGATAGTTATCGCTCATGGCGACGATGGCGTTGAGCTTCGCGTGTAGCTCTGCTTCGAACGCCGCGAGCGGCATTTGCTCGATTTCCGGCAAGAATGCGACGAAGCTCTCGATCTGTTGTTCGATGTCTGGGTGCATGATGGCCTCGGTTATCGAATTGTTCGGTATGAGTACTCCAGAGGGGTTGGAATATGATTCGCTGGAAGTTCGCTTTGCGAATCGTGAGTTCGGCCCACATAGAGCTCCGATTGATTACAATTCCCGAAAGGGAAAATGTTTTGTTCTTGAGCACTGAAATAGACCAACACATTGGATTCGTATGGTCCAATGTCTATTGAATACGATGTAAGAGGAATCTGATCAATGATTCCATCATCCTTCCTCTTTTGAATCAATAGACTAAATTTGAGCGGGGCGGCTCCAGGGCTGCATCCTCCTTGGTTGTATGATCCAGATGGGAATGGAATAGGTTGATTGTCCACTACTCCAGGGTAATATTGGAAGAGATTTCCTTTAAATGAAAGGCTCACCTTCTTGCCCTTCGACAGATCACATAACTTGTACCAGAACGGCTGCTTCAAGTACGAATTCGGATTGCCATGTTGCACCAGAATTCGCTCGCCGTTATAAATGACCCTATAGTTGCTATTGCCGGCCTGCCCGCTTGCGTTCACTGAAGCGATTGCGAGAAGTGCTGCGCACAAAAGAATCTTCTTCATGTCAAAATCCTCCAAGATGTTATTGTGTATGGTTAGTGAACCTGTTCGATAGTCATGGTTTCTTCGCGTCCTTGATCGCCTTAAGCCACTCGACCAAGGGATTCCAAAGTCTGGAGCCACCGGCGACGAGAATACCAAGTATGATCGTTGGCCAGAAGTCGGATATGTTGACACCTGGTGGAAGAGTACGCGGCGGAAAAATCGAATTGAATATCGATAGTTGGTTGGCCATGCAAACGGTCGCTATTCCGCTCAGGATGGCGAGCAGGCTAATGGCTCCTTCTCTGCGTCGATCTGCTTTCGGATCGGCTGCGGCTTGCGACGCTTTCGTCGGCGGAGACGAAAGGAATGGAAGAAAGCTCTTTAGTGTCTCGACGAGGCGCTCACTCGCAGCGGCAAGCGCCGCGAGGATGGGTATTAGTTGAGTAACGTCCATTGTGTGTTGTATTGCTTAGAGTGTTTGAAGATTGGGGCAGAGACCCTAGCCAATGCCCCTGTTCATATTCTCAATTCCCGCTTGCTGGTGCGGCTATTGGATCCGGGCATGGACCACATCGCTGCAAAGCCCACCAGTAAGCGAGTTCTAATGCTGCAGTAATTGCCAGCCTTAGAAGAATGAAGAGATTCGCGATCGAAGCGATGGCCGCATTATAGATCTGCAATGCCGCTTGCTTGCAAATGCCGCAAGGATCGGCTGGGACAGAAGGAAGTTGTCCCAACTCAGTGCTCGGAGCAAGTTGTTGCGCTTGTTCCAGCGCCTGGTCGAGTTGATCGTCTGTGACCTCGGCCTGTGAAAACGAGGCGCGTAGCTTCGTTCGAATGTCGTCCATTGCAGTCGGATGGTTCTGAATCGCATTAATGTCTGCTATTGTCATCATCGGTCTGATAGTAAGTTTGTTGGTTGAAATTCGATTGATAAATCAATCGCTACAAAAATGCCGGGACGGGGAGGTAATCAATTACGACAGGAAGTACGACAAAGCGTGTTCTTTCTGGCAACCGATATTATTCGACGGAAGAGGATCGCCAGTCGAGGCAATAATCAGCACGGGATAATGGGAAGAAACTGGGACCGGCACCCCATACCCTAAACCCTCTCCGCCATACCCCTGTTGAAGGGGCGCTCATGGGCTTTTATCCTCAAAATAACCGGTGGCAGTGTGGTCCGTTCGCGATTAAGCACGCGCTGGCGATCGTTGGCCGGTTTGTGGACGAGGAATCGCTGACCAAAGCGGCGAAAACGACGAAAGAGGGGACGGACGAGAGAATGCTCCGCCGCGCCGCCGAGAAGTTCGATTGCCGGCTGATCGAAATCCGGAAAGTTACCGAAGATGCGGCATTTCGGGCCTTAAAAGCCGCTTTGACAACGGGCCGGCCGTGCATGATCTGCATCAACCAGTGGGGACATTGGGTCACGATCGTTGGTTTTGACGCCCGTTCGGAACGCTTCGTTGTTATCGATAGCGAAAAGGACCCGGTCGTGCGCATTCCAGCCTGGAGCGAACTCAAGCGCCGCTGGGTGTTTAACGAGTACGACCGCGATGGCAAGCTGCAACAATTTTACGACTTGTACGTCCTGAGACCACGGTTCCGCGTGCAATCGAAAGCGAATTTTTCGCTGAAGCGCGCGCAGTTCTTGCGGCGTCCGGGCAATGCGCACTTCATCAAACATTTCGATGAATACGTCAGCGATTTGTTGAATATCGCTCGGCCGGGACACACTCGCGATGGCCGCTCGGATACAATCTCGATGGCTGAATTCCTGCGGCGTCATCGAAAAATGTTGCTGGAAACCGTGCAATATTGGCATGGTCAAACGACCGATGCAAAGCTTCGGCGTGTTCTCAGCAACATGCGGTTCGTCGCTGAAACGTATGGACTCGTTATTCGTCAAGAGGACGAAAAGCGGACCATCGCTTCATTCGCCGCGCTGCTCATGACCTGGGCAACAACGCACGAACCGCTGGAAGAGGCGCTGTACGGGGAATAGGAATTTTACGATGTAGGGGCTAATGGCATTAGCCCGTTTTTTCGAAGCACGGGTTAATGCCATTAACCCCTACGATCAATAATGTTAATCAGATCTACTACTGTTCTCGGTGTCGTTAAGGACGGCAAAGCTGCGCTTGGCTCGGATGGTCAGGTTACGACCGGGCAGACCGTGATGAAATCGAACGCAAAGAAATTGCGTATGCTTGGAAATGGCACTGTCATCGCCGGATTCGCCGGCTCGACCAGCGATGCGCTCACACTCTACGATCGGTTCAACAAGAAGCTCGAAGAGTATCGCGGCAACGTACCACGCGCTGTCGTTGAGCTCGGTCGCGACTGGCGGAGCGATAAATATCTTCGGCGCCTGGAGGCGATGCTTGCAGTCGTAAGCCGCGAGAATGCATTTCTGCTTTCTGGCACCGGCGACGTGATCGAACCGGAGAATGGCATCGTGGCGATCGGATCTGGCGGACCATACGCGCTTGCTGCGGCGCGCGCGTTCATGCAAAGCAATCCCGCGATGTCCACGCGCGAGATCGTGGAATCCTCGCTTAAGATCGCCGGAGAAATTTGCATTTATAGTAATACGAATCTTTCAATCGAATCTCTGGATTAAGCATCGGTAGCCGCAGGCTTCAGCCTGCGTCATGCGATATGTGAGCGCGCTGCCAAATGAACTACGTACCCTAAAGGGTACGGCTACAGAATCAAGATTTAGCACTTACAGAATGGCCGGAAAAGGCAAGAAATCAACAACCGTTACGCCCGTCGGCGACACGCCCGTGAGCGACTCGCCGGTAGGCGAGGAGATCGTTAAGGTCTCCGACGGACAGAAGAATGGCGAGACTTCCGAAGCGGTGGTGGTCGCGAGTGCGATGCATCAATACACGCCGCATCAGATCGTCCATGAACTGGATAAGTACATCATCGGACAATCGAACGCGAAGCGTTCAGTCGCGATCGCCTTGCGCAATCGCTGGCGCCGGCAGCAGGTGCCGGATGCGCTCCGCGAGGAGATCATGCCGAATAACATTATCCTGATCGGTCCGACAGGTGTTGGCAAGACCGAAATCGCTCGGCGTCTGGCCCGTCTGGCTGGTGCGCCATTCCTGAAAGTCGAAGCGACGAAATACACCGAGGTTGGCTACGTAGGCCGCGATGTGGAATCGATGATCCGCGATCTGACCGAACTTGCCATCACCATGGTCAAGAACGAGCAGATGCAGGCCATCGAACCAAAGGCGCGCGCCAATGCTGAGGAGCGCATTCTCGATATCCTGATTCCGCCGGTCATCGAAGCGCCGAGAACTCCGCCACCAATGATGTTTCCCGGCGTGCCGGTGAGCACATCGATCAGCGGACTGCCGCAAGCCCGCACGCGAACGCCCACCGAAGCGAAGGAAGATGCTGAGCTGAACGAGAAGACGCGCAATCACTATCGCGAGAAACTCCGCGCCGGTGAACTCGATACCAAAGAGATCGAGGTCGATATTCAGCAAGCGCCGCCGATTGCTTCCATGCAGATCATGGGGCCGCTCGGCGGACCCGGCATGGACGAGATTGGACAGAACATTCAGGACATTCTCGGCGGCATGTTGCCGAAGAAGAGCAAGCGCCGTCGCGTGACGGTGGCAGAAGCCCGCGAGGTATTTGAAGGTGAAGAAGCCAGCAAATTGATCGACATGGAGACCGTCGTTCACGACGCCATCGAGCGCGTCGAGAGCACCGGTATTATCTTTTTGGATGAGATCGATAAAGTTGCTGGTGGCGGACGCAAAGAGGGTGGTGGCGGTCCCGACGTTTCCCGTGAAGGCGTGCAGCGCGATTTGCTGCCGATCGTCGAAGGATCGAACGTCAGCACGCGCTATGGCATCGTGCGGACCGACCACATTTTGTTTATTGCGAGCGGCGCATTCCACACGTCCAAGCCGAGCGATCTCATTCCGGAGTTGCAGGGACGCTTCCCGATCCGCGTCGAGCTTGAAAGTCTGACGCAGAATGACTTCGTGAAGATTCTCACCATTCCCGAGAACGCATTACTAAAGCAATACACCGCGCTGCTTGCGACCGAAGGCGTCCAAGTAACCTTCCAGCCAGATGCGATCGAAGCCATCGCGCGTATCGCGTTCGAAGTCAACGAGGCCGTCGAGAACATCGGCGCGCGACGTTTGCATACCATTCTAACGACGCTCCTCGAACAAGTGTTGTTCGATGTGCCGGATGTGGTGAAAGAGAAGCAGATGAAGATCACCGCCGCGTTCGTCGATGAGCGGCTGGAGAAGGTCGTGAGGAATCGGGATTTGAGTCAGTATATTTTGTAAGACTGTCTCGAAGCAGTCGCAGTTAGTGACTGTGAACTGCTTCGAGGCTTTTCTCAATGTTTAGATCAGTGATCTCGAGCTTGGGTGGATTTGTGTCGCAGCCACAGAAGAGAGTAACCGGCGCACCCTGCCATCTTACCCCATGCGATATGACGTTGTGATCTCCCCATGCTCGTCCACCGTACCAAATCGGGCCAACGAGCGTTAGCAACGCGTTCCTAATTCTGGGCTTAAATATCTGATCATATTTTCGTAGAAACTGATTTTGATCCTGAATCTTCAGTAAGCGGATGGCACCTCGATAGCTCGTCCGATTTAATTGAAAGGGATATGTTATGAACGAAGCCACGGTTCGTCGGTCATCGCGGATCACCGCTGATTGGAAAGTCTTAATCAGCGAATCTTGAATTCGACCCTCAGTATCCACGTATTTCTTGTCACCAGCAAACACAATCACTCTCTTTCGAGAGTCTGTTAGGATTAGAATGCCTCGAAGAGTGTCAAACGCCGGATCGAACGTACCCGCAAACATTGTGTCATAGACGGCATCGGTATCCTTGACGAGTCGCACAAATCTCTTGAGAATAAGCCGACCATCCTTGGACAACGAGGCACTACTAAAGTGAAGATCACCAAAGTCGCCGTCGGTACGCTCCGGACGGTGCGCGGTCGTGTGAAATTGTTGGATTTCCTGAAGGTCAGAAACAGCACTCCAATCATCAGTGCCAAGGCGATACATTAAGAAGCTCATCGTATCGTTCCCGTTTGGGGAGAAGTAACGTTCTCGTAAGTTAGGCGGTGGCAATGAGGCGGTTTGGCAGAGGGCGACTGATGACAGGCTCTGAGCGAATACGAAGAAAGCTGCAGCAATAAAGAGTCGCACATAGAATCAAATTGCGAGGGGAACGGAATAATTCTCCCGGTTAGCGGCGGACAGTAAAGTCAAATGCGGGACCAACGGCTGGCGCGACGGGATACTTACTTCACGAGCACGATCGTCCCGTTCCGCATCGCTCTCGTGTGTTCGCCGACGAATTGGATGCCATAAAAGTAGCTCCCGCCGGGAAAAGATTTCAAATCGAATTCGTACTCGCTTGAACCGCTCGTCATTGGTCGTTGCTCCTGCCGAACGATACGCCCGAGTGCATCGAACAACGTGATCGTACAGGTACCATCCTCTGCAACAGTGAGTCGTATCGAGGTCTGATAGTTATCCGCTGAGGAGACTGGGTTCGGTCGGAGGGGACTTGAAACCAAAGGACTTCCTGTCTTTAGGTACGTCTGTAATTCTTGATCACCACAAAGGAATCGAACATGTGAAACTATTGTCCTCGCGGCCTTCCCATAGGGACATGCGACTAATTGTGCGTTATCACCGATGGTGGGTTCTTGATTAATTGCCAAGGAGTCAAGCGAGATCAAATTCACCGAAGGATCGGAAGCTGAAGCCTTGGAAACTACCACCTGCAATCCGAGTGAGAGTAACGCATGGAGCGAGTCCAATTGGATTCCTTGCGTATTCACCAGCCGAAACGCCACAAACGTCGAATCACCAAGGGTATAAACTGTATCGAACAGTTGGGATCCTCCAATTGACCTCATGGTGAAACTGTTGAAGGCGTCCTGAAAAAAGTGAATCACGCCGTCGATCGACTTGACTGTGAAATCCGGGAGCGTTCGATCGGACAAGAGCGAGAGACTTACAATGTATCCGGGTGCCGTCGTGTCCTGTGCCAGCGCAAGATGAAACCCAAGCGTGTCTGGCTGGGCGCCATCGCCGCCATCGGTCGTCACCCAAACACCTCCGGCATTATCGAACGCATAGATCGCGCACTCGTTGACGGCAAACCGGCAGTCAAAATAATTGCTGGGACCGCCGATAGGAGTCCACGTGACGCCCGAATCGAGCGACCGGTATAATCCGCTCCCGGTCGGACTCTGACCCATGAGTTGGAGATAGAGAATGCCTCCATTTCCAGCGATACCTCCAGTGATATTCGGCAAGGTGCTGAGAACGGACCAAGTCACGCCGTAGTCAGTGGAGCGATAGACGGCGCCGTTGGTGGCAACGAGCCCGCCCTCGCTGGCACCGATGAAGACCGAGGTTCCAGGAATCCCACAGAGCGACCAGACCTCGCGCCCCGGCTTCATGGAGTTGTTCCAAGTCACGCCGCCATCGGTGGTAAAAACAAAACTGCCCCATACTGCGGAAGCCGCTCCATGGAGATCGTCCACGAAGTCCACGCCGCCCGTCGAGCCGCCAGGGAGCGTAGCAGTGAATGTGTTGCCTCCGTCAGTGGAGACGGTCATGCCCCACGGATTGTACGACGAGGCGACGAGCGCGTGGCTCGTTTCGCGAATTCCGACCAGTGCCTGCCCGGCATCCGGTGTCAAGTGCCACGAGCCGCCGGCATCGGTCGAGTGCCAAAGTTGTGTACCAGAAGTTGCCCAGCCTTCCAGGCCATTCTTGAACCAAATATCTGTCACATAGTTGCTGGAGGTCGTTGCTGGCGGACCACCGCAAGCGGTCCATGTAAGGCCGCCATCGGTGGTGCGCTCAAGCACGTTGGGATATGTGGCGCGATCGAAGCCAATGATGCCGGTGGTCGCATCGAAGAAGTAAGCGGCGGTAACACGGCCGAGTCCATTGAATGTCGCGATCTGTTTCCATGTCGCAAACGCACTACTTGCAAGGAGGAGCAGAACGAGTGCAGCAGACCGAGCGAAGACTCTCATGTCTTTAAAACGCTCGAGATGACCTCCGGTTACAAAACTATTTTTGGAATTGCCGAATGCGGGTTATATGGAGGACTTGGCTCCAAACATTGTTCGATCATGTGATGCCGAACTATGTCGGCTTGCGCTACTGCTTGGGCTTGACGAACAGCGAGACTGTGTCCCGCGAGGCGCTGGCGAATACACCCATTCCGCCAGCGATATGATTCAGCGATGCTTGATAATTCGTGCCGCCCTGGGTAATGATCTGCCGCTGATAGTCCGTCCAGTTGGTATCGATCGCATAAAAGGTGATGAGGTTGGGTCCATACCAGTTTACGAACCGTGAGGTGACTGCAATCGCGGGGCCTGTTGCGACCAACGAATAGCGAATGGGCAGGACGGAATCCAACCCGCGAGGTGGACGGATGCGCCCGTAATTCGTGTCGAGCGCCGTTACACTGAGCAAGTATCGGCGCTCGGGACTCTCCACCGGACCAGCCGTAACGACGAAGACAAAAGAAGCAAGATTGTTCGTATCGAGCACAAAGGTGCGGCCACGGACCGAATCCGCAAGCGGACTCAGATGGATCGGCATCGGCACCGTCGTTACCGCGCTGATCGAGTGCTTGCCGCCCGTCTGATTGTTGGGTGCTGTAATCGAAAGCTGATAGGTCTTGCCGGCCTGCACGATGAGATCGCTGGCCGGAAGAGAGTAACGGCCTTTGAGTTTTGCTGGCAGTAATGTGTGCGGCACGCCATCGACGGTTACGATGACCGTCGCGCTATCGACAGCATAATCGAGATCGTCGTAGTACGCGCCGAATGGTGTCGTCCGGTGCAGGACGACGGAGTCAATCGGCGCATTCGCATAGAGGAACGCGGACACAACGATCTGTTCGTTGTAGGCCGTTTCGATGGCATTGTCGCAACTACTCAGCGCGGTCGCCGCCGTGAGTGCAACGAGTGCGAGCACATAAACGCGCATCCCGAAACCGCCATTGCGAGGAGGCTCAATGACGGTTGTCCCAATATGTTCTTGAATTGCGATCATGTCAGAAGCTAACGGATAAACCAAACGTCGGAAGAATAGGAAGGAGACGTACCAGATTGATCGTGGCCGGATTGGTCGATTGATCGACTTGCGAAATCCAGACATTCCGATAATTGTACGCGTTGAACACGTCGAAATTGAATTCCGCGTTGCGCTTTTCGGAGAAGAACGAGAAGGCATACGTTGCCGAGAGATCCAACCGGTTGTAGGGGGGGAGTCGCAATGCGTTCTTATCGCCCTCGATCGGAATCGTACGGTTCGGATCTTCTGCGTTTGGCGCGAGCGCCGTGATCTGCGTGTACGCCTGACCGGTGCCATACGTGAAGGTCGCGCCAAGCGTCCAGCGATCGTTGGCGTGGTATGTCATCACGAGATCGAAATTGTTACGACGGTCGTAGGTCGGCGGAAATGCATTCCCATTGTTGATGTCGGGGAATGTGCGCCTGGTCCATGCGAGTGTGTACCCGAGCCAACCGGTTATCCGTCCGACTTGCTTTTGCAGGAAGAACTCGATGCCGTATGCTTCACCATTACCGACAAAGAAGACGTCGTTCAGCGTCGATCCGCTCATGCCGTTCGGGCGCATTTCGACCAGGTTTTTCATGCTCTTATAGTAGCCTTCGACCTCGAATGTGTAATTCTCGAATGGAAGCGTCGAAATTCCAAGTACATACTGATTGCAGATTTCCGGCGGCTGGGACGTGTCTGTCGGGAGCCACACGTCAAAGACCGGCACAAGGTTGTTCGTCGCGAGTTTCAGATACTGATGGTAAATGCCAGCACTGGCTTTGAGCGTGATGGCCGGCGTGAGGATATAGCGCGCGCTTAGCCGTGGGTCAACACCGATCTGCGGGTTTGAACTGATTCCATCGACACGCAGGCCACCTGTGATTGCCAGCGGATCTTCGACAAAGCCGGCCATTGCCGGTTTCCATTCGTCCTGAATGTAGCCTGCTCCATACCAGGGGGTTCGATCGATATTCGCATTGGGTGGATTGGTGCCGGATTGAATGAGCAACGAGGTATGATAGCCCGTCGCCTGAACTCCCATTTTGACTGTGTGCTGCGAGCTCGGAAAATAATCGAGACTGCCTTGTACCGTGTAGTCGTCAATCCCATTCGTCCACGTGAATGGCTGTGCGCTTGAGCCGATGGTGAATGCAGAAGAATAATTGCTTGCCGAGAGCGTCAATTTTGAAAACAGCTCGCTTCCAAAAACATGTGTCCACCCTGCGGAGCAGGCTTTGTTGCCCCACTGCATATCAATGTTGTTGATTGCGTTGTTGGCCGTGAAGACCAAATTGTCCGATCCCCAGTACCCGGCGAGTGTGATCTTGTCATCCGGCGAAGGATTCTGCGTGAGCTTGATATTCCCATCGTAAAAGTAATAGTCCGGCAGCGTCAACTTCTGAGTAAGCCCGGTCGTGTTCAGCAGGAGATCGAGATAGGTTCTTCGACCGGCCAGCACGAGTGCGCCAGTGCCAACGGGCGTTTCGAGCATTCCGCTGCTCGAGATCAGACCGATATTTACTTTGCCCTTCGTTACGTTGCGATCGCCATCGATGTTGGTCACATTCAGCACGGAGGATAGGCGGCCGCCATACTCAGCCGGAAATCCTCCCTTGATAAACTCAACATCTTTGATTGCATCGGGATTGAACGTGGAGAAGAAGCCGAAGAAGTGAGAGGGATTGTAGAGGACGCTGCCATCGAGCAGTATCAGGTTTTCATCCGGAGAGCCACCACGCACATAGAGCCCGCTCGAAATTTCGCTGGAGGTTTGCACGCCGGGCAGCAATTGCAGAATTCGAAAGAGATCTGCTTCGCCAACCTTTGGCAAGTTTGCGACCATGCGTGGCTCGATCATCACGCGCGATACCTGGGGCTCCTGCCGTTGCCGTTCGGCATTGTCCTCGACGGTAATTTCTGCTCCGCCCAAGCTAACCGGGGCCATTTGAAAATTGCGCTGAAGACCCTGGCCCGCGCGGAGTGTAATGCTTATCGTAATCGTCCGGAAGCCGAGCGAAGATACTTCAACGAGCACAGGCTGACCGGCCGGAATGTGGAGTGAGTAGAATCCGCTGCTGTTTGCGATCGCACCGATTTTGAGCGCCCGAACCCGAACGGTCGCGCCAATAATCGCTTCGCCGCTCGTCGAGTCTCGCACGAAACCCGAAATCACCCCGGAGCTCGAATCGGGCAGGGCATTCGGATTGCCACGGAGCACGGCGGTAGAGGCTTGCGGCAACGCGAACGTGAGAAGTCCCGATACGACCAAGCATACGGCCCAGAGAATCGAGGACAATCGACGAAAACGAATACGTGCGACCAAAAGAGAAAAATGATTGGTGAATTAATGTTTCAACGCCAAAAATCCCGTCATGTAACGAGGATTGGCGGAATTAGCTGTTATTTTATTGTCATTGGGTTAAGGCATTTCCGTCTGACGATGCGTGTTGGCAACTATCATGCACTCGCCGGGCCAGCGCGCAACATTAAAGATCCGATGGTGGACGCCTTCAATGGGCATCTGGGATCATATTGTCCGAGAGTCGGCTCCGCCATTCCTGCTGGCCCTTTCGGTCATCATGTTCGTATTTCTGCTACAGTTTCTGATGCGGTTTATCGACCGCATTGTCGGCAAAGGACTGGATGTTTGGACGATTCTCCAACTCATCGCCTTCAATCTTGCATGGATGGTCGTCCTGGCCGTACCAATGGCAGTTCTCGTGGCCGGCGTCATGGCGTTTGGGTCGCTCGCAGCCTCGAATGAGTTGACCGCGATGAAGGCCGCCGGGGTTTCGCTTGGCCGGATGATGATACCTATGATTGTCCTCAGCACCCTCATCGCAGTATTCGATTTGCAGTTCAACAATATCATCTTGCCTGACGCGAATCATCGCGCCAAGGACTTGATGTCCGACATTCAGCGGAAGAAACCTACGCTGGTCGTCGAGCCGGGGACATTCACAACAGAGGATGAGATTGCCGGTTATTCTATTCTCGCTCGTCGAGCCCATCCAGCAACGAGCGATCTGGAAGATGTAACCATCTACGATCATGCACAGCCCGGCCAAACGCGCGTACTCACCGCCCGATTTGGGCATTTAGCATTTACTCCGGATTTTCGTAATATTGTACTGACGCTGCGTGAAGGAGAAATCCATCAGCAGCAAGCTGAACAACCAACCGATTATCGGCGTGGGCGTTTTAGCACGTACATTGTTGAAGTCCCGGCAAGCGGTTATGACTTCATGCACGAGGGGGAGTCCGAGCGGAGCGGCCGGGAGTTATCCGCGCACGACCTGCTCAAATTTGTGCATGTCCGAGATACGATGCTCGCTCATCAGGTTGTTCAATTGCGAGATCACGTAACGGAATACGCTCGCGAGTTAACATCGAGCGCGCCCCCGAAATTAGCGGCGGCAACGGGATCGGCAGTCATCAATGCCCGCGCGAGTTTCTCGCCACATGCCATGCAGGTCGAGAATGATGAGTCGATGATCAAGAGCACGCAGGATGACATCGACAGCTATATGGTCGAGGTCCACAAGAAATATGCAATCCCATCAGCGTGCATCATCTTTGCCCTAATCGGTGCTCCGCTTGGCGCGCTTGCAAAACGGAGTGGGGTCGGAGCCGGGGTTGGACTTTCGATCGGCTTCTTCGTGCTTTACTGGATTTTCTTAATTGGCGGCGAAAAATTGGCGGACCGCCAGGTCATTACCCCATTTTGGGGGATGTGGGGCGGGAATTTGCTGTTGCTTTTGGTCGGTATTGTGCTGACGTGGCGCGTGGCGCTCGAAGCACGGCCACTGACATCGCTCATTTGGCTGCCGTTTCGGTCGCGAAAGAAGATTAGCACTACTATTGCATCCTGATCTCATTGATGATTATGCCGCGTATCCTTCTCCTTCCCGTTGCCTGCCTGAGCGTATGGCTTGCCTCATGCTGTGAACCCGGACATAAGGATTCGCAGCCAATTTTGGTCGATAGTGCTTTTCAAGAGACCTACGGTCGCGATCTGGATGTGTTCACAAGTCACGTCACGGGATTGAATGCCGACTCCGCCTACTTCCCGATCTATACGTTCGGGATCAGGAATAATGGTACTGCGGACGACGATTTCACACTGAGTTTTCGATATTCAAATCAGGGCTATCTCGCCGGCTTCGATATTACGAAACACGTTCCGGCCGGCCAGATGGTCTTGTTCCGAACCCCATCGCCGACTCGCGATTCGAGTGCGATCTATCACTACCCAAATTTGAATAATCCATCGGATTCGATCCCGAGCATGGATAAAGCATACTATGGGATTCAAGCATCCACCCCTGACTCAACAGAAATTCACACCCTGCGTCCGACGATTAGCGTTACCTACGGCTTGATCGACAACGGCCCCGAAGCCTGCAACACGCCCGCGAGCACACAGCAGATCGATCTCAACGAGCTGCCAAGAAGGTAAGAACTATTCTGCAATACAAAACTTGGTCACCTGTTCGTCGAGGCGAAGAAAATAAAGACCGGCATTGAGGTGAGGAATCGGGATGGAATGTTGGTGTGGTGCAGTGGTAGTAAGGCATAACCTCGCTCCGAGTACAGAAAACAATTCACAGCGTCGCGGTCGATCTGATGGGTCAATAACGCATTGCAAGATTCCATTCTCAAATGCAAAGCTGATTCCATGTCGGCCAATTGGGATTGCAACTGCCGCAGAGTTGCTCAGATGCGTCGAGTGAATGATCCCAGAGAGATCAACGGAAGAAGCAAGCCTTAACGTCTCGGACCAATCTTGGTGTGGAAGATTGTCGCTGTAGAAATCCTCATAATACAGATAATCGACGTGTTGAGTTAGGAACGAGTCACGTAGGTAAATATTTGCGGAATCAAAATACAGGTCGCGAAGATCGACGATCCAGTTCCAGTCTTCAGTACCGGTAGATCCATAGTACAACCAAGTGTGGGCCTGTAGTTGGAGTTTTGAAATATGTTTTGGAACAGAGTCGAACAGGATTCGCAAATCAATCTTCCCCATTTTCGATAGGTCCTTAGGGTACCATTCCGAGTAAGAGAGTGAGTCCTGCGAGAGGTGGCAATGGAGCGAATCAGAGCCAGGGATCGACACGCTACCGTCAAAGTCTGCATAGTAGCTGCGGAATAGAGATGGCTCCCAGTGTTGGAATTGTCCAGACACCCTAATGCCAAGGATAAAAGTCTTCCTAAACAAGTTAAGAGAATTACTGTCAGTTTGCGCAGAGGACGCAACGGGCATCAAGATCAGAAGAAGTGCAATTAAGCGAATCATCTTGAGTCTGAATAACTGCTGAGAGAACAAACTCGTTCGAGATCTTCCTGCTTAGCCAAAAGTACCAGCACATCACCACCGCTTATCGTTGTGCGGCCCGTAGGCACGAGTGTCACGCCATCGCGATGGATCAGCATGACGAGCGACTCCTCCGAAAGGCCGAGTGACATTACGCTCCTGCCAACCAATGGTGAGCCTTCGGGGACAATGATCTCTTCCAGTCTGCTATTATCCGTTAGCAACGCGCCGGAATGGATTCGATGCAGGTGCTTCTCCGTCATCGGCAAAAACACACCAAGCCAACGCGCAACCGGCGTGAGGGTCGTCCCTTGCACGAGCACCGAAAGCAACACGACAAAGAAGACAAGATTGAAGATTACCGTCGCCTGCGTGATACCGGAATACAGCGTTATCGTAGCAAGAATAATCGGCACCGCGCCGCGAAGACCCAGCCAGGAGGCCATCAGTTTCTCGCGCCAAGTCAGCCCGGAGAACGCCAGCGTGATAAACACGCTGAGCGGACGTGCGGCAAAGATGAGAAATACACTGATCAGTACGCCGGGTGCAACCAGACCACCGAGTCCACAGGGTTTCAGCAGCAGGCCAAGTGTCACGAACATCACGATTTGCATCAACCAGGTAAAACCAGCATGAAATCTGGCGATGCTCCGTTTGTGGAAGTAACGTCGCGTGTTCATCATGACGCCTGCGACATACGCCGCGAGGAAACCACTGCCACCAAGCACGGCTGCGATTGCGTAGGTCAAGACGGCAAGTCCTAACGAAAGAGGGGGATAGAGGCCTTCCTCCGCGAGGTTCAGCACGTTGATCGCCCATGGGATTACGAAACCCATTGCGATTCCGATCACGGTGCCCAATCCCATTTGGACAAAGAACATGGGGATGATCTGGACGATCGAAGCTCCCGGTGTTTTGATGATCTCGATAAACGCGATCGCGAGAAAGACCGCCATTGGATCGTTGCTGGCAGATTCCAGTTCGGCCATTGCGCCCAGGCCCGATCGGAGCACCATCCTACGCGATCGAAGAATCCCGAATACGGCAGCCGCATCGGTGCAACCGATAATACTTCCAAACAGCAGCCCCTCCGGCCAGGACATCGAAAGAAGATACCGCATCACCACTGCGACCAGAATCGCATTGATGATAAGGCCAATCGTCGCAAGCAGTAGCCCGCGCGCCAGCACCGGTCTCAAATCTGACCACGCCGTATCCAGTCCGCCACTGAAGAGAATGTTCACGAGCGCGATGACCGCGACTAACTGGATCGCTTGGGGGTATTGGGTCGCGATGGAGCCAAGCCCCAACTGGCCCGCAATAATTCCGATTGCGAGAAATACAATCAGGGCCGGCACGCCGAGCCGCGAACTCGCGCGGCTGACGATTATGCTGGCCAATAGGAGGCCCGCGCCGATGAGGAGAAGTTGCTCCATGGAAAACAACGGAACGAGATACTGGGCCGGTTTGTGCGGATGGTGGAGAATCCAAAACGACAAATGGGACCATAGGTCCCATTTGCCGACTGAATTCAGGGTATCTTAGAACCGGAAATGCGCGAATGCTTTATTGGCTTCGGCCATACGGTGGGTGTCATCACGCTTCTTGACGGTGGTACCTTCGTTGTTCGAGGCTGCGACCAACTCACCGGCGAGGCGCTGCGCCATGGACTTCTCACCGCGGGCGCGGCTATAGTTGATGAGCCAGCGAATTGCCAGGGCGGTCCGGCGTTCGGTACGGACTTCTGTCGGCACCTGATAGGTTGCGCCACCAACGCGACGCGAGCGGACCTCGATCAGAGGTGCAGCATTCGTCATCGCTTTCTTGAAAATATCGAGTCCCGGCTGGCCGGTGCGTTCCTGGGCGATCTCCATCGCATCATACATGATGCGCTGTGCTGTGGACTTTCTTCCGCCAAGCATCAAGGAGTTGATGAACTGCGAAACCAGTGTGTCGTTATATTTTGGGTCCGCGACACGCGGACGAATCTCAGCTTTATGTTTTCTCATGTCTCGTTATGTGTTTGAGTTGATCGGACGCCGGGGATAACCCCTGCTTGCCTTCAACCACCTCTTCATCGTTGCCGATGAAGATCCAGATAAAACCGTTACCTTGTTTATACTAAGCATCTTAGCGCTTAGTACTTGAACACTTACTTAGGCCTTTTCGCGCCGTATTTCGAGCGTGCCTGCTTGCGATTTTGGACGCCCTGGGTGTCCAGCGTGCCACGAATAATATGGTACCGAACGCCCGGTAAATCCTTGACGCGGCCGCCACGGATCATGACGATTGAATGCTCCTGAAGGTTGTGCCCTTCTCCCGGAATGTAGGCCGAGACTTCCATGCCGTTCGAAAGCTTGACGCGCGCAACCTTGCGCAACGCCGAATTTGGCTTTTTCGGTGTTGTCGTGTAAACTCGGGTGCAGACGCCTCGGCGTTGCGGGCTGTTCTTCAGGGCGGGAGACTTGGACTTGAATGTCAGCTCCTGGCGGCCCAATCGGACTAACTGATTAATTGTCGGCATGTATCGATAGAAGTGGCTTTTACGCTGTGATTGATTATGAACACCGCGACCTGCCCGATTGCGATGCTACCACAACCGTGGTTGTAGCGGCGCACGTAACCCATCGATAGCCGATTGAGTTCAATATCTTGGCAAAAGATGGCCATGAAGGCCCTTTCCCGTACCTGGGTCACACTCAAAATCCCGTAATTTGGAACAACCCGCAAATGCGACCTGTTGAAACAGCATGAATTTCCTCTCGTAGTTCTTTCATGGCTTTTGGTTCACCGCCGGAACTCGCGGCTTTTCGATCATCCGCTTTCCCCGAATCCATACACTAACAGACGACGCTATCGACTCCTTGTAACTGTTTAGATCATTTTGAATTGGCGTCATTGCGACTGCAGTGACGGTTTTTGAATTAGCATCGGGTCGATCGTTTTTGGTACGACACACTTCGCTCGCGCGCTTTTTCGGAAGGGACTTCGCCGCGCCGCATTATGCGGTGGTGCTGGTGCTCGTCTCGATGTTGGGGCTCAGTGCGTGCAAACGGGCCAAGGAAACGCAAAAGGAGAGAGCGACACCCGGAGTTGTCGATACGTCGAATCCGCAGGACACCAGCAAAAGCATCTTCGAGCAGAAGTACGATTCGCTCTCGCACAAGGTCTCGAACCTGTTCAATCAACTTTTTGGCAAGGACACGACCAAGGGCTATCCGGTAACGGCACCTCCTTTGCCCGAGCAGCCTTCCCCAGTCGTCACGGAAGAACCGCTGGTACCACCCGGCTTCCTCAAGCCGGAGGTCACGCGCAAAACGGAATACGATTCCAGCGGCAATGTCACTCAGCGGGATGTATTTTTGGGCAGCGATGTCCGCATTCCATCGAGTTATAGCTTCGAGGATTACCTTCGCAAGTCACAGGAGAATTCCATCACGGCCGGATTCGAGAAGACGCTGCACCATCAACTCGACACAGGTAAATCCGTCGAAGCGTCCACCGGTATCCTCGGTGATTACGGCAATATCTCGATTCCAATCCCGCCTTCGATCGTACCGACCATTTTCGGACGGCCCTCGATCAATCTCAGAGTCAACGGCGATGTCGCCATCCATCTGGCCTATCGCGATCAGCAGACGTACGCGACTACCGGCACGAATTTCTACGGCTCGGAGACCGGACTTGATTTCAAGCAAGAGATTAACGTGTCGACCAACGGTACCATAGGCGATAAGCTCAAGATCGGCGCCGACTGGGGTTCGGACCGGATGTTCCAGTTCGATAATCTGCTCAAGTTCAATTACGTCGGCTATCCAGATGAGATCCTCCAGACCTTCGATGCCGGTAACGTTACCTTCAACACGCCCTCGAAATACATCGGAATCCAAAACGATCTCTTCGGTCTGAAGGCAGTCACACGCTTTGGTCCGGTCTATGTCACGGCGCTTGCCGCGCAAAA
This sequence comes from Bacteroidota bacterium, assembly GCA_030706745.1. Classification (NCBI taxonomy): domain Bacteria; kingdom Pseudomonadati; phylum Bacteroidota; species Bacteroidota bacterium. The sequence continues at coordinate 304,449 of JAUZNX010000003.1, read as the reverse complement.
GAAAGGCGAGCGACAAAATCGCTCGTTCGGCGGCGGGGCCGGCACGGCTGTGGAACATGTGATCAAGCCATGGGAATACCGCCGCAATCGCTTCTGGCTCGACACGGCATATATCAAGTACTATGAGCCGTATTGTGCTGCCATACCGCGCGATCCTGGCTTTATTACTAAAGGCGGCGGAGAGTATATTCCAGACGGGTTAAGTTCTGGTCGGATCGAAGTTTGGGTGCAGACCAACCAGCAAACAAATGACCATGCGACGACGGCGGTGGCTTGGTACAATCTGCCGCTTGAGGGTAGTGGTTATGCACCTTCGTATCGTAACATGTCCGCGCAAGGCAGCAACGACGTTGTCCAAGCGGGCTATTGGCTCAAAATGGATTCGACCCGTTATACTTACGACCCGTATACCGGTATTCTTATTCTCAATCAGGAGCCTGATGACCAGCAGTTTGCGCTCGCAGTCAGTTTTCCAGTTTACAAGAACAATGCACCGTTTGACCGGTATGGCGAGGCTGCGGTCGGTGGTCAGGGCCCGATCGTTTTAAAACTTCTCAAGCCGAGGGCGACATTTAAGAACCCGACTTTTGCTGCATGGAAGAACGTCGTTAAGAACACCTACTACATGGGTGGTCAGGCATTCACCGATAAAGACTTCTCGCTACGAATCCTGTACCAAAACCCGCGCGGTGGACAGGACGAGTATATTCAGACCGCAGGCAAGCCGCCATTCAAAAAACAAATGAAGGCGATCTCGATCCTTGGACTCGATCGCTATAGCAACAGCTCGGGACAGAGTGATCCAACGCCAGACGGCCTTACCGATTTTGGTCAGCAATTTGTGAAGGATGACTTCATCATTGATCCCAAAAGCGGCACGCTTGTTTTTCCGTATATCGAGCCGTTCGGCGAACACATGAAGAGATTCAATGATGTGCAGAAGACGCTCGACCCTGTGAAGTTCAAGCCCGATTCCAATTTCTATATACCGGAGATTTACAATACCGAGCAGGAAAGACTACGGAATACCGAGACGAAGCAGACTTCAATCAATATTAAGTTTAGTGGCGGTGTATCGTCCACGCTCGTGCTGAATGCATTTAATCTCGTCGAAGGAAGCGTAAAGGTCACGAGCGGCGCCACGCAGCTTACGGAGGGCAAGGACTACCGCGTCGATTATGCCAGTGGCACGGTGACGATCCTGAACCCGGATTACGTGACCGGCGCGAGCGCCTTGAACGTCGAGTATGACGTACATGATATTTTTACGAACGCGACAAAGAACGTACTCGGCTTCCGCGCCGAGGTCCCGCTGATCGATGCCTCGAATGTCATGCGCGGCTCGATCGGGACGACGTTTATGAACTACTCGATGCACTTGCCGACGCTCAAGACGCGGCAAGGCGAGGAACCGCTATCGAACTGGATCTGGGGATTCGATGCCGGGTACAAGTTCGATATGCCGATGATCACGGACGCACTGAATGCACTGCCAATCTTTAATCTCAAGGATAAATCGGAGTTAAGCGTCAAGGCCGATGCGGCGATTTCGCTGCCGAATCCCAACACGGAGAAATCGCCGATGGCGGTCGACAATGGCGCGTCGATCGCGTATCTCGATGATTTCGAAGGCGGTCTCAACGAATTCCCGCTCTATACGAACTATGGCCGCTGGCACCCATCATCGCAACCGGCCGATAGTGCCATGATTGCGAAGTATCCCGGCACGGACACCAACTATTGGTCGAACCCCATCAACCGGATCAAGGGAAAAATGACCTGGTGCTGGCCTGCGCAGTTTCCAGCTATCACCGATATCAAGCCGAATAAGAGCGTTGCGCCGGGTACCACTGCGCAGACGATGAATATTTCCTTCGATCCAACGCGGCCTGGCATTTACAACCCGAATCCCTCCAATGTCCCGAATCCCGACAAATGGGGTGGGATGGTGCAGTATGCACCGGGTCTGAATGTCGCCGCAACCAACACCGATGCCATTCAGGTATGGATCAAGGTCGATAACCTCGATGACATCGACAGGCCGAACGCAAAACTTCGTCTCGACATCGGTCGTGTTTCCGAAGATGTTATTCCCAACGGGCGGCTCGATAACGAAGATATCAACAATAGCGGGCGCTACGATCCCAATGAAGACCTCGGGTTGGACGGCATGGATGATGCCGCAGAACAGGCTAAGTTCCAAAGTCTGAATATCACGCCTTGGAATCCGGCCGATCCGAACAATGATGATTATGGCTCTGATTGTGACCATATCAATGGCCAGGAAGGCAACTCGACGGATGCTCAGGCCGGACTGAAACCCGACAACGAAGATCTCGATGGTAACGGTGCGGTCAATCTTGATAATTCGTACTACGAATATGAGATCCCGCTGGACATGACGCAAAATACGTTTCAGATCGGGAATACCAATAATACATGGTATCAGCTTCGCATCCCGCTGGCGGATTTCAAACGTATCATAGGCACCCAAGATACAACCTTCAGCAATATATCGTATTACCGTTTTTGGATGGATGGAGTCCAGAAGCCGGTCGCGCTGGAATTGTACGAATTGATGCTCGTTGGAAGTCAGTGGACGCGGGGTCCGGTCGGACTCAGCACGTCCAATCCGATTGGAGATACCTCACTTCGGATTTCCTATGTAAGCGTTGAGGATAACCAGGGTCCGCCGACGAATTACACCGGTCCGCCCGATGTCCAGCGCGATATCATTCCGGGTCAGACCACGACGCTGCTTGGCAACGAGCAATCGCTGAACATGATGCTCCGCAAAGTACCGATCGGGACTCGCCGCGAAGCCCAGCGCATTTTCCCATCGCCGAACGATCTCTTCAACTATCGCGCGATGGCGATTTGGGTCCACGGCGACCAAAACCCCGGCACGCAAATTTCCGACCGCCCGCTGAATTCGATCAACGATACGATCAACCGGACGTGGGTCTACTTCCGGTTTGGGACTGACCAATACAACTATTATGAGTACAGGCGTCCGCTCGTTCGGGGCTGGCAAAATATTCACGTGGATTTCAACACGCTGACCGCGCTCAAGGCAAAACGTCAGTCGAAGGATTATATCATATCGGCTCCCGTGAACGATGGTGTATTTGGTTCGCTCTATACAGTAGTTGGAAGTCCGACGCTGACAAACGCGCAATATTTCGTGCTGGGAGCGGACCACGAGGACCACACGATTCCGGTCACAGGGGATTCGCTCTCTACCGATATCTGGTGGGATGAATTGCGCCTGCTGGATGCCAACGACAATGCCGATTACTCGTATACCGGTGCGGCCGAGTTGAAGCTTGCAGAGTTTGGCCGCGTTATGGGCGGCATGACGAACGAGCGGCCCGATTTCCATCGCGTCGACGAGCGGTTCAACTACGGCCGCTCCTTGAACTTAATGTGGAACGTGACAGGCGAGTTTGCCATGCAGAAGGTCCTGCCGAAATGGATGGAAGACCGTGGTTCGAAATTGCCAATCACAATTTCACATGCCGAGTCGGTCGTGCGGCCAAAGTATATCGCGAATACGGACATCAATTTGTCCACGACCGTGGCAGCCCTCCAAGCCGATGCGGCCTCGAATCCGGCGCTCGCCGCATCCGATCTTGCGACGGCGGACTCGCTGCAACTCAACAACGAGACGCTGCAAGTTAAGAACTCCTTCGGTGCCAGCGACATCGCGCTCCGGTTTCCCGGTTCATTCTTTCTTATTCCGGGATTTGTCAACCGTTTGAATTTCGGATTCGGGTACGGCGAATCATTCTTGCGTTCGCCACAATACGAGTATGATCGTACGTGGTCGTGGACCGGTTCGGCGCGGTATAGCTTGCCGCCTCTGCCACAGTGGGGCGTCTCGCCATTCTCTTGGCTCATCGGGGGAAATACGATATTGGTCGGGCCATACTCGCAGTGGAAGATCACGCCATTGCCCACGCAAGTCTCATTCGCCATCAGCGCTACGCGTGGACGGGACCACTCGCTCAACCGGCTCTCGACCCTCAGCTTCCCAAGCGATCTGAGCGATGCGGAGGCAATCCAGGAAATCCTCAATAGCCGCGTGCCTCTTATCAATCGCGTGTTCTATGCCACACGTGGCATGCAGATTAACTGGAAGCCGTTCGAAGGAGGAATGCTCTCGCCAGCGTTCGATTATTCGCTTGATGTTTCAAGTAATCTTGTTCCGCTCGAAACACGAGCGCAGTTAAACGGCGCCGTTCACTACGATGCAAACGGCAATATCATCTCTGCCGATTACGATAGTGTTTATTACTATCAGCGAAGTGTGCAGGACATCATGCGAGACATCTTTTTCAAGGATGGTCAACTCGCGCGGCCCGGAGTCGATTTCAATGCCAGCCAGAAGGTCCACATGGGTACGCAACCGCGATTGCCAGGGCTGTTCGGACTGGAAAAGTTGCTGAAGCCTGTCTTCGATTACCGCGTCGAATATCGCTGGTTGAACACGCAAACGAATTTGCAGAATGCGAAGCAAGGCGCATGGAACAACACGATCACGACCGGCATCGAACTCAATGTGCGCGATCTGGGCATGATGATCTTCGGGAAGCCAATCGGCGAGGAGCAAGGCGGTATTCGCGGTCGCGGACGAGAACGCGGTGAACTTGGCGTCCTGCCAGAGGAATTTCATGGCCGCTCTGGTGAGGAGCGCGAATCGCCAGGAGCCCCACCAAATCAGCAGCCGCGCAATCCTGTCGAGCGAGGAGAACAAATGCGGATTCAATCACCGGGGAATCCGCTCGGTCGCAAGTTGCACATTCTCGACACGATGAAGCACGAGCAGCCGGGAATTAGCATCGATATGGCAGGCAAGATCCATACGCCGGGCATGGGTACAGAAGGAGAGAAGGGTGGTGAGTTCGCCGTCGATACGATCCTGACACCGGAAGCGCCGGTGCTGGAAGTCCCGGAAGTTGCCGAGACACCATCAATCACAGTCAAAGGCCTGCTGCAAGCGCTGGTGCAAAAACCGCTCTTCGATTGGAACGGCACACGCTTTAATTTTACACAGACCAATCTCAGTCTGAATAATGCGCTCGCCGGCGATAACTCTGGTATCACGAATTTCCTCGCGCGAGGAGTATTCTCGCCGGAGGACGATCAAAATGGGCCATCACGTGCATACCAACTTGGTCTGATTACCGATCCCAGCGGGCGGCTGTTGTTCCATTGGCAGAATCACTTCCCGTTCCTCTGGTACTCAGTACGGCCTGGCTTGCGACAAGGCGATCCGTTCGGCGGGTCGGTCGATGTCACCGATGCGTTTACCGAGACGAATAATTTCGAATTGGCGACGAGCCGTCCGCTCTGGAACGGCGCATCGATCAATCTCAATTGGAAGCTCTCATTCGGATATGATGAGCGTGACGCGCTGCACATCAATAATCTCGGGGATCCGAATCTCTTGTATCAGATTAAGTCTGGCGATGTTACTCGCACGTTCTTCTCGATTCCACCTCTGCCGTTCATTGGAGAGAGCGCGCTGCAGAGCGGCATTCTCAATGTGGGCGTGAAATATCGCCAGGCGGTAGAGGCGCTTGGCTGGACGGTCGCGAACGCCCACGATTCCCTGCCACCCGATGTGCACAATCGGATCGAGCGCGATGCCTTTATGCAGGGCTTTGAAACACTGCCATTCTTTAGCAGCGTGCTTCGGGAGTTTTTGCCGCGTGTGAATTACTCGTTTAGTTGGTCGGGTCTCGAGAAATTCCCGCTGTTCTGGTTTGCCGATCACGCCAGTGTCCGCAATGCGTATAACGGCACATACAAACGGAGCTTCCGGCAAGATCCCGGAGATTCGCTCAATCTCACATCGCTCCAAACCGTCGTCTATGGATTCCGGCCGCTCATTGCATTCGATATGTCGTGGGACAAGATTTGGAACGGCCAGCTGACGACCAGCCTCAACTACGACACGCAGACCGAGTGGGCCGCCGACTACGCATCGACGCGTATCACTAAGCGGCTCTCGACAACGTTTGGCATCAACGCGCACTACACACGTGCCGGAGGACTCTCGATTCCATTCCTGAAGCTCAATCTCAAAAACCAATTTGGCGCGCAATTTATGTTCAGCCAAACGATTTCGAGCGATGATTACTATAATTTCTGGACGATCGAATCGAATCCGGCCGGAACGAGCAACGGCGGTATCACCAAGACGACGATCGAGCCGCGCATCAGCTACACTATCTCATCACAAGTCTCGGTCGAAGGCTTCTACCACTATGAGCGCACGACGCCGGCCTCTTCCGGCCTCATCAGTCCTCCCACGCGCCTTATCACGGCTGGCATCGATATGCGGTTGAAGATTATGTAGCGGATCGCGGGTGTAAGGGCAAGCTCCAGCTTGCCCGTCCGCGAGTTGGAGCTCGCGTGTACACGGGGCACCATTCCGGTGAAGCAAACCTTCGAGTGGCAGAATCATCATGCCTCTGAAGCGATACATTGCTCCCTTCTTCTTCATAGCGCTGACGTTAGTATGCGCCGATTCTTTGCGCGCGCAGTGGGCGCAAGTCAGGCCTTCTGATAGCTCTCGGCTTGATGCGATCTTCTCATTCGGTAATCGCTTATTTCTGGGATCAGAAATGGGGACATTCTATTCGGAAGACAGCGGTGACCATTGGGTGAACACGATGATTGGTCCGTCCTCCTCGTTTGCAGTAATCGGAGATCATCTGTTTGCTGCGGGTGCCAGCAGGATATCGATTTCCTTGGATTCAGGCAAGCTTTGGACCCAGGCCGACAATGGCTTATCTGGACGTTACTACTATATTGTCTCTGCGGGTACTGCACTGTTTGCCTCGACCTTTCCCGGTGGCTTGAATCTATCGATGAATTCCGGCTCGACGTGGACCCCGATTCAATGCCCTATCGATCCCTACCCTAATATTAGTGCATTTGGCACTACGGTGTTTGCCGGGTCATTCGGAAGGGTATTTCGCTCAACCGATGGCGGGAGCTCATGGAAAGAGGTCAGCCCACCGTTTGCCATTTATTCGGGCGATGTCATTCCCCCCTACACTTTTCGGATCGACCCAAAGATACTTTTTTACAGGTTTCGTTTCGGACTTGGGCTATCAGCTCTTTCGCACTTCTGATTATGGCGATTCCTGGGAGGAAGTCCTACCCAGATTCCAGGGCGTTTCCACAATCACATCAATGGACAAGAATTTCTTTGTCGGAGGCTCAGGACTATTTGAATCTACCAATGAAGGCGATCGCTGGGTGGAGATCGGTCTGGGTTTGCCATCCAGTGAGATTCTCGCAATCGGAACTGACTATGAGCATGTGTATGTGTCCGTTGGCCGTGGCAGCGTTTGGCGTCGCCAGCTTTCAGACTGGGACAATCTCTATGTAAGTCGAAAGTCAGAGACTGCAAGGTCAATTCACTGCTACCCCAATCCCTTCTCCCAGTCCACCACAATCTCCTTCATGCCGGAGTCGAGCGGCTATGCGGATGTCTCGGTCGTGAATCTGCTGGGTGTGGAGGTCGCGCGGATATTTTTGGGCGAGTTGGGGGCAGGGGAGCATAGCTTCGTGTGGAATCCCGCCGATGTGCCGAATGGGATGTACGAGTGCGTTGTGCGCATGAATGGGCGGATCGAGAAGCGTCCAATCATGTTGATTCGCTGATTGAGATTAGGGCGGCCGCTCTGCAGCGCTATTCAATAAACGTGTGCATGTTTCCCGGCACTTCCGGGCCGGGGCCAGCGCCCACACTGAACCCAGCGCGGCGTCTCCGCCGCGGGCTCCCATTGTTATTTCGAGGAGTGCATCCCACCCCGTGAGGGGTGCACAGGCGACTCCGCCTTGGGTCGTCTCGCATTGACGTCCTATGAGGACGCTTCTCGATAAGCAACGAAGTATTAGAGGGATGAAGGCGAGCGCATTATCGTTTAACATGCGAATTCAACACATCTCATAAATCACGGTTCAGACAAACACGGTCCACAACATGTCAGGATTTAGCACGAAAGCCATCCATGCCGGCCAGGCGCCGGAGCAAGTCACGGGCGCTGTCACGGTGCCGATTTTTCAATCCTCCACCTACGCGCAACACACGCTCGGCGATCACGTGAAATACGATTACGGCCGGACCATTAATCCGACGCGTGAAGCATGGGAGACGAGTATCGCCGCGCTGGAAAATGGCAAGCACGGCTTCGCATTTTCGAGCGGCATGTCGGCCATTGCAGCGGCGACTTCGATGCTGCGGCCCGGCGACCATGTGATTGCTGGTGATGATATGTATGGCGGGACGTACCGGTATTTTTCGAAAGTGCTCGCAGAGTTCGGCGTGGAGTGTTCTTACGTTGATATGCGGCAAGCTGGAAACGTAAGCAGTGCAATCAAGAAGAATACTCGTCTGATCTATTGCGAAACGCCGACCAACCCGATGATGAACTTGGTCGATCTTGCGGCTGTCGCAGAGGTGGCGAAGAAGGCGAAAGTGATGAGTGTGGTCGATAACACATTCATGTCGCCCTACCTGCAAAACCCGCTTGATTTCGGCATCGATATCGTCCTGCATTCAGCAACGAAATATCTTGGCGGTCACTCGGATGTGATCGGTGGAGTAGTGGTGACATCGAAGGATGCGTACGCGGAGAAGATCAAGTTCTACCAAAACGCATATGGCGCAATTGCCTCGCCATTCGATTCATGGCTAATGCTGAGAAGTGTCAAGACACTTGCGCTGCGTATGCGGGCGCATTCGAACAACGCGCAAATCATTGCGGAGCGGCTGCACAGTGACAAGCGAATCGTGAAAGTCCACTATCCGGGACTGCCCACACACCCGCAACACGAGTTGGCACTTCGTCAAATGAAAGATTTTGGCGGGATGATTTCGATCAATACTGGAAGCCTCGCGAAAGCAAAAGTATTTACGAAAGAGCTGCATTACTTTACGCTTGGCGAGAGTCTTGGTGGTGTCGAATCGTTGGTGTGCCATCCCGTCTCGATGACGCATGGCTCGGTGCCGCCGGAGCAACGAAAAAGACTTGGGATCACAGACGGACTGGTGCGGCTATCAGTTGGCGTAGAAGATGTGGAGGACTTATTGGAGGACATCGAGAGGGGATTGAATGCGCTCTAAGTATTTTAGCCGTCTGACGGGTGTGGCTTCAGCCGTTTTGCTGATTATTTTTGGGTGCAAGGGAAAGCCGTCGCTTTCATCCGATGATGCGCGGTATGTTCGGACGACATTGTCGCTGATACGGCTACGAGGCAGTCTTACGCCTACCTCGGACACGATAGAGACAAAACGACGGCTGGACTCGCTGTACAAAGACTTCGGCACATCGAAAGACAAATATCTCGCAGAATCTAAATCGATCGGCGGGGATGCGGCAAGAGCGGGGATGGTCTATACAGCTATCCGAGATTCCCTTGGGGTAAAGTAATTACGACCGGGACCTCGCAATGCAGACATCACACTGCCCACAGGCGGTGCTGGTTCGCTCACCGAAGTAATTCAAGATGGCATTGCGACGGCAAGACCACTCGGTCGCATAGCGGATCATTTGGTCGAGCTTCGCCAGGTTGGCTTCGTAGTGGAGTTGGAGCTCCGCGGCATCGATATCGAGGTGCTGTAACGCCATTCGTGGTTCATTGAAAGAGAGATGGAAGACTGTGGAACCGGTGCGGGGCTTGTTCGGCGCGGAATACTTGGCAATGCCAAGGCCTTCGAGCGTTCGGATTCCGAGTCTAAAAGATTCGGGGTCAAGCGAGAATCGCTCAAAGAGTTGCGAGGGTTCGAAGAAGACTTCGGCTTCGTAGGCCTGTGGTGCCAGTGATCGGATCAGCGCGCCAAGTGTCTCTTTGACGGGAACGCTGGTCGACTTAAATAACACTTCCTCGACGCGCCGCGGCGTCGCCGTAAATTGGATCTTGGCTCGTTCCTCATGGGCCAGCCCACGGTGCTGGCGGATATGGCCGAGACGTTCGAGCACTTCGACACTGCGCTCGACAGGCGAAAATGGTTTTGGAATTCGTTCGAGGATCGCGCGCTCATCGATCGTCAAAATGTTCGATGTATGAGAGCCAATTGCATTGCCAGCAATTTCATGCAGCGCGGTATAGACGGACTTGACTTCGGCTTCGGTTGGCGAGTTGGAGCGAATCAGGAAACGCTGCATCTGGACGTCTTTCTCGCTAAAGAAGAGGACGGCATGGGCAGGCGCACCATCGCGGCCTGCGCGGCCAGATTCTTGATAATAGGCTTCGAGCGATCCAGGCACGTCGTAATGGATGACGGCACGTATATCCGGTTTGTCGATGCCCATTCCGAAGGCACTTGTAGCGACAATCACACGGGCCTTGCCGGATGCATATCGATCCTGAGTTCTGCGACGAAGCGCCGAGGAGATACCGGCATGATAACTTTCGACAGAGACGGCAGAAGAGCGGAGCGTGTCGGAAATCTTCTCGACCGATTTCCGAGTAGAGCCGTAAACGATGGCAGGAGACTCGCCGATAGACAGTATAATATCTTTGAGGCGCGCATCCTTATCGCATTCTTGCATGACGCCATACGCAATGTTGGGCCGTTCGAAGCCGGTTACGATTTCAAACGGATCGCGGAGGGCAAGCAAATGGCAGATATCGGCACGCACCTCCGGCGTCGCGGTAGCAGTGAGAGCAATGACTGGTGGCCGCTTCCGGAACAGCTCGAATAAGAGAGGCAGTCGGCGATAGGACGTTCGAAAATCATGGCCCCACTCGCTGATGCAATGGGCTTCGTCGATTGCGACAAGTGAGATATCTAAAGAATCAAGTGACTCTTTGAATGCGGATGTTTCGAGTCGTTCTGGCGAGGTGAAGATAACCTTAATGCCGCCGGTTGCAGCGCGATGCATGACACTTTCACCCTGCGACCTTGAGAGCGTGCTGTTCAGTGCAATCGCTGAGATACCGAGTTTAGTCAGGCGGTCTGCCTGATCTTTCATCAACGCAATGAGGGGGGAAACGATGAGTGTGACACCCGGCAAAATGCAGGCTGGAAGCTGGTAGCATAGCGATTTCCCACCGCCGGTTGGCATGACAACAGACACGTCGCGGCCAGCTAAGGTTGCTTCGATGGCTTCGCGTTGCATGGGACGAAACGCATCGAGATGGAAGCGTTCTCGAAGGACTTGATCGATGGTTTCCAACGTGATCTACCTTCGAACGACAGAGCCGATTCGAACTGGCGCTTCACCGGATGACCGGAGAGACGATTCAATCGCATCGGCGGTAGTAGGAGGGACAATCAGAATGAGACCGATACCGAGATTAAAGGCGCGACGCATATCATCTTCGGGTACCAGGCCGGCATCCTGTATCAATTGAAAGATTGGAGGGCGCGACCATGCGCTCCAATCGATATCGAGAGTAAGATCCTCATGTAACACACGCGAGGTATTACCAACGATGCCGCCTCCGGTGATGTGACTGAGGGCGTGGATGTCTCGGCCAGGTTCAAAGGTATCGATCAAATCAAGTATCGGTCTTAGATACGAACGGTGGACCTTCAGCAAGGCGTCAGCAAGAGACTCACCACCGAGATGCGCTGGGGTCGCATCAAGAGAATAGCGAGGAAAAAGCGCGCGGCGTGCGAGACTGTATCCATTGGTGTGGAGACCGCTGCTCGGAAGACCGATCAGGATATCACCTTCGGCAACATTCTCGCGCCGAAACATTCGGTCGCGTTCGACAATGCCGACAATCGTGCCGGCGAGATCGTAATCGCTTTCGGCATACATGCCCGGCATCTCAGCCGTTTCTCCGCCGATCAACGCACAACCATTGTTCTGGCAACCACGGACGAAGCCAGAAATTATTGCCTCTCCAACTTCTACCTGAAGCTTGCCACAAGCGAAATAGTCCAGAAAAAACAAAGGGCGGGCACCGCAGACAAGAATATCGTTGACGCAATGGTTAACGAGATCTTCGCCAACCGTATCGTGCCGATTTGCATCGATGGCAATTTTAATCTTCGTGCCGACGCCATCGGTGCTCGAGACGAGAACCGGAGAAGTCATTCCGGGAAAACCGGCATCGAAGAGGCCACCGAATCCGCCGATGTCGGTCAGGACTCGTTGATCGAATGTCTTCCGCACCATTGGCTTAATGCGACGAACCAGCTCCTCACCAGCATCGATGTTGACGCCGGCGCTTTGATAAGTCAGCCCAGCGGCTTGGTGTTCACGGATTTCCTCGGTTTGCATCATTGCGGCAGGGCGGTGTTTACGAAGGTAAGGTAGGTCGTGATGGTGGCCGGGCTCGAAATCGGATTTCGCAGGGAGAAATACAATGTAGCAGAATATGAGGTATCCCGGACATGTTGTGTCACGTCACGACCCGCAGTATTCAGCAGGTATTCTCCTTTGTCATTGACGTACATGGAATCACCGACAGTATCCATTCCGATCACAAGCCTCGCATAGCTGAGGTTTGAAAGACTGAGTGTCGGGTCTGATGGCACGAGTTGAATTCTGGTAATCTTTGCGCTTCGGAGAAGGTAGGCTGCGGTTCCATTCAGTTGGTAATCCTTTGTGGTATCGATCTTGCCAGTAGCTGAAATGCCGGTATCTTTATCTGGCATGATCGAATTCGGAATTGAAAAATCGACAGTACGGACAACATTAAATGTGAAGTATTGATCGACCGTCGGGAGGTCCGAACAACCGCCAACAGCCAGAACGATGATGAAGAGGATACTCCCTTGGAGCGATTTGCGTGTCATGCGAAATGATAAAGCTTCGCTCGAAGAAGTAGGTTCACTATTTTCCCTTCCACTCGGGCTTTCGCTTATCAATGAATGCTTTCATACCCTCGCGCATGTCTTCCGAAGCGAACAACAGATAGAAGTTCTTTCGCTCAAATTCGAGGCCCATTTCGATTGTCGTATCGAACGCTCGGAGGATCGCCTCTTTCGCAAGCCGAACCGCGATCGGAGGCTGGGCAGCAATTTCGCGGGCTATACGCTGGGCTTCTTCCAGGTAGAACTCCACAGGGACAACTTTATTGACAAGACCGGCCTTCAATGCTTCCTCGGCGGTCATTTGCCGACCCGTCAAGACCAGCTCCATAGCTAGTGTCTTGCCGATAGCGCGTGTCAACCGCTGCGTGCCACCGGCTCCAGGTATGACACCGAGCAGGATTTCCGGCTGCCCGAGGCGAGCCGTTTCACTCGCGATGATAATATCAGCGTGGAGCATGAGTTCGCACCCGCCACCGAGCGCGAAGCCAGATACGGCCGCAATAATCGGCTTCTTAATTTTTCGAATCCGATCCCATCGCGCGAATTGATCGCGCATCAACATGTCGACCGCGGTCGCATCGGCCATCTCCTTAATATCGGCGCCAGCCGCGAAGGCTCGTTCGCTACCGGTAAGCACAAACGCACGGATTTCGGTATCCTGATCCAGTGCTTCGAGAAGATCGACCAATTCGGTCATCAATTCGATATTCAGCGCATTCAGCGCCTTCGGACGGTTGAGTTGAATAGTCGCGACGCCACCGTCGCGGAAAAGGAGAAGATTCTTGAAGTCTGGCATCGTACGGGATTAATCGAGATAGTGAGCCCTCAGAACAACGGTTTGAGTTTAAGCGTCACCGTATCATACGTGAAAGCAACACCGGGATGTATCTTTACTGAATCTACATACTCACTGTCTTCCAAGATGCGAAGCGAGACATCCGGCCTTTCCGTGTAGCGCGCGACCCAGCCGTCGGCATTCGTGCAAACGCGAAAACCAGGTTGAGCGAACCCTGAATACGCAAAGCCTCCCTTCATCGGATGAATGAAGTATAGGTAGCTATTCGGCGGCGAGCTTTTGACGATCGGATAGAATTGTGTGAGTAAATGATTACCGCGGTTACCATCGGCGCTCATACATCTTGCTTTATCGAGATCTCCAAAGATGTTTGTGATGAGCGCAAGAATTAGCACGCCGAGTGCGAAAGTTGGAAAGCGCTTATGCTCTTGGGCTCCTGAGAAATATGAATCGGCCGCAATTGCGACCAGAATAGAGATGTATGGTAAGGCGTTGTAAAGATATGCCTCGCTTACATGATTCAGAAAGATTACCGGCACCAGACTAATTCCGGCAAAAAGCATGATGAAGCCGAGGAGTGGTTTCCATTGTGATCGAAGCGAGCCCCAAATTACAATTAGAGCAAAGAGGGCCATGAAAATAGCAGTCGCGGTGAGTGAAAGCCATTCGCGATAGTATACATTTCGAGCCACAGCGAGACTTGACGTTGGAAGCGCGGCCTGCATGATAAAGAGTGCTGCGTTCTTGAAAATATTGATGCCAAATCTGAAGCCATATGTGCCCGACTGAAACGATGGCGCGCTCGCACCAATTGACATGCGCAGTACCATGTATCCGCCGAGTAGTAAGACAAATGGAAGCGTCCGCACTGCTGCACTCTGTAGTTTCGCGTTCCAGGTCTTATCGGCAGCAGTGAAAAGGAGCATGAACGCGACTCCGATGATCAGCCCTGCGCTTGCCTCTTTGGAGAGTAATGCAAGCACATAAGTAACCACTGCGAAATAATATCGACTCGAGCGCCAATTTCCTTTCGCCCGGTAAAGAAGCCATAACGTAGAAAGACAAAAGAGTCCGCTAAGCATTTGGGAGAGGAAATCATTACCGATTACCGGAAATGCGGCAACTTGCGCCACAGCAAAAAAAACCGCTCCAAGCAATGAGGCGGCAGAACTGAGCTTCAGCGTTCGGAGAATATGGAAAATCAGAACCGCGCCAATAGCATGCACGAGTATTTCGGCGATTCGAATTGGAAACGTATCGAATCTCCATAGCGTCTGAATGATCGAGAGAAGCATCGCCTGTACGGGTCGATACCAAGTATTGTCAGCGCCGAGCGTATGGATGAAGCACCCCAAAATGGTCGAGCTCGGATGAGTGGTAACCCACTGAAAATCATCCGCAAAATAAGGAATGTGCCAGGCATCATGATAGATGAACGCAATCATCACGACGAGCGCAATGAAGAGAAGCACTCGCCCGGCAGGACGGTCGAAGAACTCAATGTTGGTTTTGAGCACTCGAATCTATTCTATCGCCGGTCTCGTCCGCCAGCCCCTAAGAGCCGAAGGATCATCATAAAGAGATTCAGAAAATCGAGGTAAAGGCTTAAGGCTGCGAGTGTTGGTGGCACTTCATGTGCTCGCCGGAGAATGCGAGAAGTGTCGACCAGAATAAACCCTGAAAAGATCACGACACCGATGACGGAGAGTCCGAGATCCAGCGTCGTGGACTGCACAAAGAAGTTGACGAACATTATCCCGATGAGCATGAAAAGGCCGATCGAGAGGCTTGCGCCCAGATAGCTGAAGTCCTTCTTGCTGACGAAGGTATAGAGCGTAAGACCTGCGAATATCGATCCGCTCAGAATGAGTGCATCGTAAATCGTCGATGTACTGGTGCCTCGAATATAGCCATGCGCAATAGCGTAGAGCATCGGTGCGACAAATAGTCCGCTGACAAACGTTGCGACGCTTAACGTCGGGACAGCCCGGCTTGGATTGTTCGCACTCTTGGAAGCAAACCAGATCGATCCAAAGAATACGATCATACCGATGATCGGCGAATGCGCGAAGGAAAAGGCAAGGCCGCTCTCCATCGCGATCATTGTGCCGGCAATTGCACTGGCAACCGCAATCGAAAAATAAGAGTAGACCTTGCGCACGTAGGCAAGACGCGCTTCACCGACAAGCTGAATGGCTTCAGGGGTGAAAGTATATGGGGGATTGGCGAAGTTTTCCATTTCGATCATAGAACGAATTCCACGCGGGTGAGTTTCAATCACCTTTATGAGGGACCGTTCATTTATCCAGACCGTTTTCGGATCTTCTTATAGTTAACCGGGCGCTTCTCAGTGAAGGCGCTGATGCCCTCGGTTACTTCCGGGGAAAGATTGTGGATCGATAGCCAATCGCGCGCATGACCGATGGTCATGTGCCATGAAAAATCCTTCCAGAAGTTGAGATTTTGCTTCGTATAACGTAGGCATTCGGGAAGTTTGTTATACAGCTTCTCACAGAGCCTGGCAACTGCCCGATCCAGATCCTCCTTTGGAACGACCTCATTGACAAGGCCCCACGCGAGCGCCTTTTCGGCAGGGATATCTTCGCAGAGGAAGAGAATCTCGCGGGCACGGCGCTCGCCGACCATCAGCGGCAGCCATTGTGTCGCGCCGGCGGCAGCCACACTTCCGCGCGCGGCACCCACCTGCTTGATAATGACGTGGTCGGCGGCGATCGCAAGATCGCACGAGAGATTTACCTCATTGCCTCCGCCCACGACCATACCATTGAGTCGTGCCACAGTGGGCTTGCCGATGTTGCGGAGTCGCTCGTGCATCTCAATGAACACACGCATCCACTTGTAGTAGTCTTCTGGGTTACCGAGGAAGAACTCTTCCTGTTCTGAAAGATCGGCCCCGGTCGAGAAGGCCACATCGCCAGCACCCGTGATTACGAGCACCGCAATATCATCGTCCCACGCGGCATCCTCGATTGCCACCATCATCTCGCGTAGCGTCGTTAGATTCAGGCAATTGAGGACTTCCGGGCGATTGATTGTAAGGGTTGCGACGTAATCGTTTTTCTCATAGAGAACATGTGAGAAATCGAACGAACGCTTCTCTTGATATGGGCTTAGCTCTTGCGAGGATTTTCTTGGCATGTGCTATAATGGTATGTCCTCAGTATGTCCGGTAATCATCGATACGAGCGGTCCCGCAAATGACATCAAGTCTTTTGCGGCAGCGCGGCTGTTCGGGGATTTCATTGACGCATTCAGCGCTTCAGCACTGTCGAAATACATCGTGCAAATAAGATGAGGCGCTGCGGGGAGGGTGTCGTTCGACGGGGTCAGCATCTTATCGACCCATGTGACTTCCATCCGCCGCAAGCCTTCCATTTGCCTGGCGAGCGGAGTATGGACTTCTTTGTAGTGCGTGTCGAATTCTTCTTTACTACCCGGCGAGCGGTAGATGGCAGTGAGTGTGTGCATGCGAGTGAATGATCGTTGAATACAAAATTACGACAAGATATTCGATCGGATGCGATATTCGCTCAGAAGCGAACGATCACAGATGGGCCGACACGGATATACCAGAGTGGCGAAAAGGTATTATTCGTGTAGCCCTGATCGGTCTGTCCGATCCAAAGCGCAATGCCAGGGCGAGCCTCAAGCCCCAATTGGAAGCCGGCAGTCTGCACCAGATCAAATCCAGCGCCCGCAAAAATATTCAGGCCCTGAATGCCGTCGCTCTCAATGAGTGTACCATCGTTTGCCAAGAATGAATTGCGATAACTCCAGCCCATGTATTGATAACCCATTCCGCCGAAAAGATAGAGACCAAAGAATGTGTACGGCGGCGTAAGAAACCAATTGACACGCAAATCAATACCGAAAAGCGCAGTCCCGTCGATTGACTTGGAGAGCCCGTTCGTAGTCTGAATCGATGCCCATGCACCGTCCAATTCGAGATCGAGACGAACATCTCTTTTCAGGAAGCCCCCGAGGCGTAAGGCGACGCTGTGAATTCCATAATAAGTAGTCTGATCTACCAATCCCGATTCGAACGAAGCACCGATCCATGTACCATCCGGAGCATCAGAAAATGTCGGAGTCTGAATCGATTGAGTACTAGAAGGAGCTACATTCCCGTACGTGTCTTTGCTATCCTTGGGTGCTGCTAACACACTCGTATCGACCGAAGTACTCCCACCATCGGGGACGAGGACAACGACGGGTGGTGTATGCTCCTCGCGCCTCCGCTCGCGTTCCTTTTCTCGCTCGCGTTCCTGCTCTCTCTCCCGCTCTTGCTTCGTGGACGCATCATCGCCACTTGGGTGAGACGCCTTATCCATCGCGCCGCTGAGATTGCCACGAGATCGAGAGGAGCCGCATCCACACGTCGCCGCCAGCAGCGCAGCCAAACACGCAAAGATGAATGTCTGACTGCGCCAAGTGAGAGGACGGCTCACGTGATTCTGTTGGCTTAGTGCACTTTGTTTCCACCTGCCTCAGGTACCTGCGGCGGGCCGCTAGTCCGGAAACCGAACGCATGCTCGCCCTGGCCTTCAGTACGGACTTGCCCGTACTGCGACTCGAAGCGGTCCATGTTCTCCTTCATCGCGTTGAGGAGCAACTTAAAATGCTGCGGCGTCATGATGATTCGAGCATGCACCCGAGCGCGTGGCACGCCAGGAGTGACACGCGTAAAGTCGATGATAAACTCGGCAGGCGAGTGGGTGATAATCGCAAGATTCGAGTAAATACCCTCGGCCTCCTGCTGACCGAGTTCGATCTGGAGTTGTTGCGAGACCGGCTGCTGTGGATCGCTGGTTGTATTTTCTGACATAGTAAACTTATTTCCCTTGTTGTTTGAGTTCGTCGGCTTTTCGATAGGCGGCTTCGGAGTCGGCGGACCGGTTGGCGCGAGCATAAAGACGCGCAAGCATTTCCCAGTAATCATGCGCATTGGCGGCTTCCGTGTTCTTCAGCGCTTCCATATCCGCAACGAGAGCGATGGCCTTGTCGCGTTTTCCCAATACATCATAATTTTCTGCGAGTTGAACCAGCACGCTCGCATCGTTTTTATCGAGTGAGTGCAGTCGCTCGAAATATTCGGTGGACTTGTCCAATTGTTGTTTATATTCCGGCTTCTTCGCATCCTGACTCGCCTTCGCCCAATTTTTATAGGCCGCGGCGATGTCATAGAGTGCCGCGGAGAATCCAGGATCGAGAGCGAGCGCTTTTTCGTAGGCTCCAACCGCACCCTGATAGTCCTGCGATTTCATCAACAAGGTGCCATAGGATACATACATCTGCTTCGATGGATGTTCACCAAGGATCCGCTCGTATTCTTGCTTGGCCTTGTCGGTCTTTTCCTGCCGCATGTAAATGTCAGGAATCGCCGTGGCAGCGAAATCATCGGAGGGATCAAGTTGCTGCAGCGTCATGAGAAGGGGAATGGCCTTGTCGAAGTACGACGATGCAACCGTCTTTTCATTGCGGGCAATGGCCGCCAGACCCTTCTGATAGTAATCATTAGCAACAACCTCATACGCCTGCGTCGAAACTCTGAGCGGCACGAGCCCTTCAACTTCCGATGGGGTAATGCGCCAGCCAGTCAACTGCCATGCAAACGGTGGTTTTGGGTTGCGCTCAAAATAGATGTATGCGGTTTTACTCGGATAGATGTATATCAAAGAGCTGTCATTGCCGCCGATGGAAACCACGCGCTTCTGAGCCGGTGCACCGCCGATTGCACGCTCAACCGCTTCCGGAGGCATGTGGAGCATCAGGCCCATCGCCGTGCCCTGGTCGTAAGAGGCACTAACCTGATCGATTTCCGCCACGTAATTTTCGATGCCCTTGGCGGTATCCCCTCCGGAGTAATAAATGGTACCGAGCAATTCATACGTCTCCGGTTGTTCAGGCGCAAGTTTGCGGGCTGATTCGAGGTAACCAATCGCGGCCTTCCGTGCTTCCAGTGATTCGGGATTCGCCTGATAGGTATTGAGACCACCCATGTATAGCTCAACCCATATCGATCGCTTATACTGCTGAAGTTCGGAGCGATGCGTCGCGGAGTACAGCATCGCCGTATCGATAATCTGCGAGACCTTCTCGTATTGCTTAAGATCGTAGAGGTTCACGGTGTAAAGATACCACGCTTCATCGTTCGTAGGATCTTCGTCGAGCGCGCGCTTAAGCATCTTATCCGCCTGCGTGTAATCGCGACGCTGACGATAGAGCTTGGCGCTCTGGATATCGGCCGCGCCGCAACCGGCGAGTTCAAGTGTAAAGGTCGCCAGAAGGGCGAGTAGTAGGGTCCGAGTTAATGTCTTCATAAGCTTTGTAACGGATAACGGACAGTGGCTAGCGGTCGCGACTCAACCGACTAAATCGGCTGCTGTACGACCGCTATCCATCATCAACTATTCACTATAAACTGGCTTCTTCTTTCAGCATCTGGGTGAGCATTCGAACCGCCACACCAGTTCCGCCCTTTGGGATATAGTCAGAAGCAGCTTCCGAGCGAGCTGTTCCGGCGATGTCCAGGTGGACCCAGGGGTAATCGGTAAAGCGCTTGAGGAACATCGCCGCCGTGATGGCGCCGGCCCATCGGCCACCGACATTCTTGATGTCCGCCACATCCGATTTGATTAGCTCATCGTACTCATCGTAGATCGGCAGTTCACAAACCCTTTCATACGTCGTGTCACCGGCAACTTTGAGTCTTGCCATCATGGAAGTATCGGTACCCATCATGCCGGTCGTGAAGTGTCCGAGGGCGACGACGCAAGCACCAGTAAGCGTCGCGAGATCAATCACCGACTTCGGATTGTATCGGCTTGCCCAGATAAGCGCATCAGCCAAAACGAGGCGTCCTTCGGCATCGGTATTATCCACTTCAACCGAAAGCCCATTGGCATATGTAATAACATCGCCAGGGCGCATGGCGCTCCCGGAAGGCATATTCTCCGCGCTCGAAATCAAACCGATCACATTGACCGGAAGTTTGAGATCACTGACCGCTTTGAGGGTCGCAATGACCGTTGCAGCGCCGGACATGTCGCTCTTCATATCGCCCATTCCTGCGCCGGGCTTCAGGGAAATTCCACCGGTATCGAATGTAATTCCTTTGCCGATCAGAACGACGGGCGCCGTGTCCTTCTTTGGTGCGCCGCGATATTCCATCGCGATGAAACGGGCCTCCTTTACACTGCCCTGATTGACCGAAAGAATACCGATCATTCCGTTGGCTTTGAGTTCCTTGGGCCCAAAGACTGTGATCTTCAATCCATTCGCGCTGGCCACATCCTTTGCCCAGTTTGCCAGAGTCTCCGGATACTTATTGTTGGAGGGCTCATTTTCCATTTCGCGAGCGAAGATTGCAGCGTCGCAAACCATCTCTGCTTCTGCGATGGCAGTGCGGACTTCGTCGGCGCTCGACCCGGCAAGGCTATCGCCATCCTCGAGGATCACAACAGTATCTAGAGAGACCTTGGGCTCTTCTCGTTTGAAGAACTTGTCAAATTTATAGAGACCCAGTTTAATCCCTTCGACTGCGGCGTACGCCACTTCTGCTCCGGAGTGCCCCTTAACTTCCGGCAGGTAGATGGCGAGCGAGCGGGATTTGGTCGCTTCCGCTTTCTTCGCCGCCCGGGAGGCGGCACGCCGGACTATTTCGAGCGAGAGCTTTTCCTTCTTGCCCATTCCGACCAGCACCAAGCGCCTGGCAACGGCCTCACCCTTCTTCGGGTAAATGACAAAAGTCTCTTCCGCTTTCCCAGCCATGTCGCCGGCTGCGAGCAATGCCTCGGTCGCAGAAGCGGCGGACGTTCGTCCGAGCTGTTTAAGCGTGGCCTGAATTGCCCGTTTATCTTCGGCCTGGAAAAAAGCGACAGCGGTCGTACGGACTCGCTTCCAATCGGTCTTTTGGGTGCTAAACTTCATGAGATGGATGCTACGAGTGATAAAAATGTCGTAATGCTAAAGAGTAAATCATGCAAAGTTACGAAATCTTAAGCTCCAACGCATCCGATCGGTCTTCGCGTACAGAAATTGGAGGGAATATTATTGGTGAAATTGTTGTCATAACATCGACCCACAAATCGGTTTTTCACCATTAGCATTTTCGTTTTATGAAGAAGCTCTTCGGATATTGGCTGGTCGTCCTAAGTGCAACGATCCTACTTCTTACAGTCACGCGTGCCCAGGGGCAGCTTGTGCCTCGGACCGTCTTACTTGAAGAAGGTACGAACTGGTCGTGCGGACCCTGCGCGCAGGTCAATCCGTTCCTGGAAGCATTTCTTCAATCGCACGGCGATTCCATTATCCAGATCGCCTACCACCCGAATTGGCCGGGCGCAAACGATCCAATGTACATGAACGACGAAACCGATAATCAGGGCCGGGTCGTGTCGTATTATGGCATTAGTGGAGTACCGACCGTCGAGATGGACGGAAACGTTGTTACGAATGCGCCGGTAAACTACGAGCAAGCTTTTTATGCTCGGATTGCCAAACTTTCGCCAGTCGCCCTTTCGATGACCCGCAACGTGGTTGATGGGCAGGTTAATATTTCCGTAACGATCAACCCTGTCGGTAACGTCTCCACCTATTCGAAACTTAAGCTTCGCGTTGCTCCGATCGAACAATATGTCGATACGAGCGGGCCGAACGGGGAGAAGCGATTTATGAACCCGATGCGGGCGATGATGCCAAATCTAAATGGGACACCGCTGACGCTCAAAACCGGTGAACCTCAGACCTTCACGTTCTCCTATCCGCTTAAGTCTTCCTATCGTGCGGAGAAAATGTATGAAGTAGCCTTTGTACAAAACGATGATGCGCAGCGAGAGGTGCTTCAGGCTACCTCGACGCTCGAGAGCTTCGGCATTGTCGCGGCGGCGGGACAGCACCCGGTTCAAATCATGCAAGGTAGCAACTCAAACGTTGGCCTTTTGATCCAAAACACGACGCCGGAGGATTTGACGTTCGACGTGCATTATGTTGCGTCAGCGGGGGCCGACTGGCAAGTTACTGCAACGGGGGTCAATGGGACGCTGTCGATTCCAGTTCAATCCGGCGCTTCGGGCGACATTACACTGGCCGTAACCGAGGGCTCGAGCCCATATACGGCCGGAAGTGTTATTGCCCGTGCGATTTCCGGCCGAGGGGACACTCTGGTCCGGTCGTTTCGAGTCAAGTTTATTTCCTCGACTACGAAGGTTGCATTTGTCGATATGAGTGGGGATTCGGCAAGCTCCGTGGGGCCACTAAAGACATTGACAGCAATGAGGCTCCGCTATGTTCCTCTCACGGACATAGAAGCGGCTTCCTTCAATGCCTGGACTGCGGCTGACTTCTCAACCATTGTGACCGAGACGAACAAGTGGATCGTAACTGGTTCAAATAAGGCGGCGATTTCCGCTTATCTCCAAAGTGGTGGAAAGCTCCTAATTCATGGTGGCGAAATTGCCTATGGTCTTGCCGATCCAGGCTCAACGGCAACTGATCGCGATCCGGCGTTCCTTTCCAACACGCTCCATGCTACGTATGTCCAGGATGTTGCCAGCACGCTGACGGTCCATGGTGTGACCGATGATGTTGTCAGTAATACATTTGCGTCGCAGAATGTCAACATCAATGCCATTAGCGTGGATGCGCAAAATCAGCCGGATGTCATTACTGCGGCCAATGGAGGCGTTCCAATATTTTATTATGGCAGTGGCACGACCCAAACTGCTGGCATCCGCTGGGACGATGGTAATGCCAAACTCGTCTATCTGGCGTTCGGTCTGCAGAATCTCGCGACGACTACCCGCCAGGCGATCACAGTGGCTGCGCTCAATTGGTTTGGTGTTCAGGCAGGAGTGACCAACACTCAGACGACCGGACTTACAATCGGGAATTGTTATCCGAATCCGCTGAGTGCCTCGGCATTAATTCCATATTCACTAACTCGACCAGAAGCGGTTCGAATCAGTATTTTGGATGCCCAGGGCGCAGAAGTATTAATGTTGGTTGATGCCTTCGAGTCCGTCGGAGATCACATTGCTTCCTTTGATGCCAGCCATCTGGCTCGGGGTTCGTACTTCTGCGTCATTCATACGGCCGAAGGCTCGGCGTTGCGTCCGCTAACCATCGAATAGAGGAGACTATAATATTCATGGCCCTGACCCCCATCGCGCCTCGTTCATCTGCTCGCGTTGCGGGTCAAGAAGCTATAGCCAGAAGTTCCGGCAACTCGATCACGACGCCGCCACCCGGTCGGGAGTTGATCGAGCTACGGGACATTGGGATGACATTCACGACGCCGGGCGGCAAGCCGCTCATGGTGCTCGAACATATCAGCCTCACGGTCGCTGAGAATGAATTTCTATGTATCCTAGGCGCCTCTGGTTCGGGTAAGTCTACAATTCTCCGAACGATGACTGGTCTGCTCAAGCCGACGATGGGCACCGTCGCTGTCGAAGGCAAGCCGCTTCGGGGAAATAACCCATACACTGCGATCATTTTCCAGTCGTTTGCGCTCTTGCCATGGCTCACGGTTGAAGAGAATATCGGGCTTGGACTCGATGCGCTCAAGGCGCCCCGCGAGCAAGTCCGTGAAAAGGTGCGCAAGGCGATCGATCAGGTTGGGCTTGAAGGCTTCGAAGAAGCGTATCCAAAAGAATTGTCTGGTGGTATGAAGCAGCGGGTAGGCATTGCCCGTGCGCTTGTTGTGGAACCTCGCATTCTCTGCATGGACGAGCCATTCAGCGCACTTGATGCCCTGACCGCCGAGAACCTTCGGACGGAAGTGCTCGATCTGTTTCACGAGAGCGAAGGCTCACTTAGTTCGGTCGTCATGGTGACTCATTCGATCGACGAGGCCGTGGAAATGGCTTCGCGAATCATCGTTCTCGATGCGCATCCGGGGCGGATCAAGGCGGAGTTCCAGAATCCGATGCCCTATCCACGCAATCCTCGGTCACAGGAATATATCGATCTATCGAGCCGCATTCACTCGCTGATCACGAATACGGTTCTGCCGTTCACGGAGGAGCCAGCAGGACGGCAGCCGAAGACGGAAATCATTCCGGCTGCGAAGATCGAAGAAATTCTTGGACTTCTCGGTGTCCTTGCCGAAGAGGGCCGACTTGCCGCTAGCGATTTGGCGGAATCTGCCAGCCGGCGCTTTGATGAGACGCTACAAATCGTCAAAGGGGCTGAGCTGCTCGGGCTTGTCGAGACTCCCGGACAAGATGTTTTGGTAACGCCATTAGGGAAGGAATTCTTGGAAGCTGATATTAACGATCAGAAGACACTGCTTAACAAGCAATTGCGGCGCCTGCGCACGTTCCAATTGCTGCTTGATACGCTCCAGCAGAACGAGGGCGAAGTCCCGTACGAAGTGCTCATCGAAGATTACGCCACGCGCCTGCCCTATGAGGACCCAGCCCAGATGCTCGACACCGTCATTGACTGGGGCCGATTTGCAGAGCTGATCGGTTACCGGCCGAAGGAAGATGTGGTCTATCTTGACATCGGAGAGCCGACGGGAGTGGAATAGTGCATGCGCGGCACCACCTCGACTTGGATTCCACTTTCGGACAGGAGGGCGACTCAGTTTGGCTGCGATACACGACAGAATACGACACTCTCCACAGAACCCAGTTGCGGCAATCGCACGACAACTCCATGGATTCATGGAGGCGGGTATACAATTCAGAAGGCAGGCTATTGCGGGAATATGATTCTACTGGCAATTTAGTGGAAAAATATTCCACTCACCCAAATGCCCATGGAATGGAGGACCGGATAACAGATTGGAAAATCATGAATGGCCGCGAAACGTTAGCGGTCATAACCACAAGGTACGAGTATCACTTGTCTCCGACCCGAATGTTTCCACGATGAAGAGCGCGAAGACCAATTAAGTGGCCTCCTTCAGAATCCTGCTTTCGACCACCGAAAATATGGCGATGATGGCGAACAACACATACGCCACCGCACAGGCGAAGCCCATGGTATCTGCCGACTCGAATGCGTTCGAATAGACCTGATAGACCAGTGTGGTGGTTTTGCCGAGCGGACCGCCGCGAGTCATGACGTAAATCTCGGTGAAGACCTGGAAGCTCTTGATCGTATTCAGAACCAGCGCAAACAAGAGTGTTGGCTTGATGAGCGGGAGTGTAACGGTGAAAAACTGCTTCCATTTTGAGGTCCCTTCGAGTTCGGCAACTTCATAGTAGTCGCGCGAGACATTTTGCATCGCCGCGAGGAAAAGCACCGCGTAATATCCGATTGAAATCCAGATGTCCATTGCCATAATGGCCGGCAATGCCAGGGAGGGCTCGAGTAGCCAGCCATTTGCTGGCGTGTGCACTCCGGCCATCTTCAAAAGGGTGTTGATGTATCCACCTGAGGAGTAGAGGTTCGTGAAGATCAATGAAATGACGACAAGCGAAGTAATGCTCGGCAAAAACATGACCGAGCGGTAAAAATGCTGGAAACGCTCGACTCGGACGAGCAGCGCGGCGAAAAACAGGGCAAAGATCATCGTGAACGGGATTGTGCCCACAACGAAGATCACCGTGTTCCACAACGCCTGCCAGAACGCAGGGTCATGAAGAAGCTTGCCGTAATTGTCAAGTCCAATCCAGACTGTCCTGTTGGTCAGAGTATAATATTTCGTAAACGAGAGATAGAGGGCGTAGAGCAGCGGATACGCCCAGAACACGATGAGTGTCAGCACCCAGGGTGATAGGAGGAGCCAGGTCTCTCGTGTCGTTCGAGCGGTTCTCATTCGAAAAGGTTCGGCGCGAAATGCTTCAGCGCAACATAGAGCCGGCAAAGCGGCAAACCAACCACATTGTAGTAATCGCCATCGATGTGCCGAACAAAGACTGCTCCAAAGTCTTCCTGAATTCCATAGGCTCCGGCTTTATCCATCGGCGAACCGGATGCAACGTATGAGCGAATCTCGTTTTCGGAGAGCGGGCGAAACGAGACATCCGTAGATTCGACAAAGGAATGCTCGCGCTTTGTGTGAGAATCAACAAGTGCCACACCCGTATAGACGGTATGGGTTTGTCCGCTCAGTCGCTGGAGCATCCTTACCGCGTCATCCGCATCCAGTGGCTTGTTCAAAACATCACCCTCAACGACGACGGTTGTATCTGCTCCGAGAACCATGGCATTCACATCAGCGGCTTGCTCTGCAACGTGCCGCGCCTTATGGAGCGCCAGGAGTCGAACATTCTCAGCGGGATTTCGCTCCGGATCGAATACTTCTTCCAAATTTGCTGGAATGGTCTCAATCTTGCGAACACCGAGCAGCCGAACTAACGCGGCCCTGCGCGGCGATTGTGATGCAAGAATGAGCGTATGCACGAGAGGATATATTGAGGATGATCTATATTACTGCGCGATTCTCATGGATTATTATATGCAAAGATACGTCGCACCAGCCCTACAGCGAAAATGACGCCAGAGTTTGATGATGCGCTCCATCGGGTAACGTTTTGCTTTCAACGAGCTCAACTTCGCTGATGGAGCCATGCGGGGAGTGACCCGAGCGGTCTGGCAACGCGAATCCCGATGGCAATCGATAAGGCTCGCGAAACCGAAAGAGGGTAAGATGCGGATGAAGCGGCTGGGCAACTTCCGGTGTGAATCCTGCCATCCGCAGACCAGCGTCGATTGCCGTTTGAAGTTGCCGAAATGGCGCTTCCGGGTCCAATCCGATCCACAAAACACGAGCTTTCGCTCGCGAAGTAAAAGCGCCGCATTGCGTCAGAACGACGTCGATCGGCGGAACGTGGGCAGCTTCGATTGTCCCATGAACGGCTTGAATAATACGATCGATACGCGATGACTCCACGTCGCCCAAAAAGCGCAGCGTGCAATGCGAATTGACCAGTCGCTCGGGTTTGAGGCTTGGCGGTGGGCGCAACGCATCAAGCATGCGGGCGAGTTGATCCTGAAGTAAGACCAAGTCCTTGATTAACGGCTTTGGTGTCTTAATCGCAAAGAAGAGTCGTGGCACTGCTTAGAATCGAAGTGGTTCATCATCATCTTCGTCGGGGTCGGATTTCGGGCGTGTAAAGATCGAGCCGATCATATCACGGTAGGTGACATCGGGCCGACCGAATTCCTCTTCTTTCGCAAGCTTGGAGTGCTGATGCAGCCCATCCAGCACAAATTCCATCGCGCTCGCAAGTTCAAAGCGGTTCGCCTCCTGAATCTTCATATGCCGAACCGTCAACTCCCGGAGCTTGGGGACGCGCGAGAGCTCTTTGAAATAGTCATCGAACTTCATCGTGTCGGTAAGGCTCATGATGTTTCCTTCGGCAAACCAGCGTAAGACTGGCTCGTATTCACTTTCCTGTTTTGGTATAGCCTGACTTTGCTGGTAGCGTTCTTGCTTTGGCTTCGATCGATCCCGTGCGAGTGGATCGGGGAAATATTTCTTGAATATCTCCTTTACAGCCTTGCCAACAAGCGCTCGAGCGACCTTTCCCATGCCTTCCTGTTCGCCTTCAAATACGAGTTCTACTTTGCCGGTCACGCCCGCTGTAACGAATGCCAGATCGGTGATGCGCGGCAAGATAATAGAATCGCCGGTGACAATAGAGCGCCGCTCGGCATTTGAAATCAGAGTCTCCATGGCACTGGTGGAAAGTCGAGCAGATACGCCAGACTTTTGATCGATAAATTCGGATTTCCGGGCTTCAAATGCAATTTGCTCGATAATTTCCTTAAAATATCGCGGAACGGCGATCCCTTCCTCGCCAATACGGGCCGTCCACGCTTCTTGCTCGGTGATTGCAATCGCCGTCTCCATCGAGAGCGGATAGTGCGTCATTATTTGTGATGCAATACGATCTTTGAGTGGCGTAATGATATTGCCCCGATTCGTATAGTCCTCCGGATTGGCAGTAAAGACCATCATCACGTCGAGTGGAATCCGAATATTAAATCCTCGGATCTGAATGTCCCGCTCTTCGAGCAAATTGAAAAGTCCGACCTGAATGCGTGGCTGAAGATCTGGCAATTCGTTGATGGTAAAAATGCCGCGATTAGTACGAGGAATGATCCCAAAGTGAATCGCCCCTTCATGCGAGTAGTGCAACCGTTGATGTGCTGCTTTGAGTGGATCGATGTCGCCGATCATGTCGGCGATTGTCACGTCCGGCGTCGCCAATTTCTCGCCATAGCGGTCTGAGCGGTGCAACCATTCGATCGGCGTTTCGTCGCCCATTTCTCGCACCAACTGGACGGCATGGTAGGAGAGCGGCTGATATGGGTTGTCATTGATCTCACTTCCCTTGACAATCGGCACCCATTCATCGAGCAATTCGATCAACAATCTTGCAATCCGTGTTTTGGCCTGACCTCGAAGCCCGAGCAGGATCACATCGTGACGCGCCAATATGGCGTTGACCAGTTGGGGAATGACCGTATCATCGTAGCCGATCACGCCCGGGAACAGTCGCTCTCTTCGCCGTAGTCTATCGATCAGGTTCCGGCGCAGTTCCTCTTTTACGGCGAGGACTTCATAGCCCGAGGCGCGAAGAGCACCTAGCGTTGTGGGTTTATTCATAACAGGAATGTGTTCAATATTGACGACGATGGGCGGCAATGAGATCGTCGACGATCTCATTTGCTATCCCACGATTTGCAACAGCGATCTTCAACGAACGAATTCCGCCGCGTGTCACAACCATCGATTCTAATCCTGCGACTGAGTTCGCTGGGCGACATTGTTCTTACGACGCCCCTCGTCCGGGCACTCCGTGAGCGGTATCCCGATAGCCGGATTGATTTCGTTATTGCAAAAGAATACGAATCACTGACTCCCTTGTTTTCAGGGATCTCACAAGTGCATGTTTTTGATAAGAGCACCGGGCTGCGCGGGCTATGGAAACTCAGGCAATTGCTGAAGCGAGAGTCCTTTAATTTCGTACTGGACATACATAACGTTCTACGAACACAAATTCTGCGGCGGGGGATCGCGCGCAAGACATATGTGGTGAAGAAGCGGACCCTGAAACGTTGGCTGCTGGTTCGATTCAAGCATGATACGCTTCAAGGCGAGCCGGATATCATTGGCAGGTATTTCGAAGTCGCCAAGGCCTTGGGGGTTGAAGACGACGGTACAGGTCCTCAGTTGCAGGTATCTGTATCAAGAATCCCAACGCGAATTGCGATTGCGCCAGGTGCAAGGCACTGGAATAAGCGATGGCCCACAGAATATTTTCAAGCCGTGGCTGCGAGCTTGATCGAGTGGGGATACCAGATCGTCTTTCATGGCTCTGCGGCTGAACGAGAGTCGATTGAAGGAATACGTTCAGGATTGCCTGAAGGTAGTTTGTCCTATGCAGGTGAGTTGAGCCTGCTGGAGGTGGCACGTTCGCTGGCGACTTGCGCCGTAGCGATCACGAATGACTCCGGCCTCATGCACTTAGCCGTTGCTGTCGGTACTCCTGTGGTTGCGCCGTTTGGACCCACCGTCAGGCAATTCGGTTTCGCCCCAAGAGATCCGAAGTCCGTAGTTTTGGAGATCGATGGATTATATTGCCGCCCATGCACAGCAATTGGCCTCGATCACTGTCCCGAGAAGCACTTTCGCTGTATGAGAGAGATCGAACCTGAGCGGGTTCTGGCGAGCGTCGACCAGATTACCACGCGGGTATCGACTTGATTACTTCAGATTAGAGGAAAGAAACGATAACGTAAGCGCCCAGGCATGTCGCGCTGCGGGCGCATTGTAGGCCGCTCGAGCATCGCAAAAGAAGCCATGATTGGCGTCTGAGATCTCTACATTAATGAAGGCTTTTCCAGCCTCCGTCATCGCAGCGGTCACCGCTGCGCGAAGTTCCGGGGTAATATGCGTATCCAGGCCACCCCAGAAGAAGAGCATCGGTCCATGTTGATCGGTCGTGCGCCCGAGGAGCTGCTGCGCAATACCGCCACCATAGAACGAAACGGCAGCCTTGAGCGGCAGCTCAGCATTCGCAATGAAGGCAGCCCGTCCGCCGAGACAGAATCCAATCGCACCGATACGCTCACGATCGCATTGGCTCTCCTTCACGAGCCAATCATAAGCGGCCAGAGTGTCCTCGGCGAGCGCCATTGGCGTCAGCGCAAGCATATGAGGGCCAACCAGGGAAAAATCTGTGTAATCAGCAGTGAAGCCTGGAGGTGCGGTGCGATGAAACAATTCGGGCGCAATGACGAGATAGCCCTGTTGAGCAAGGCGCTTTGAGACGTCCCGAATATGATCGTTTACGCCAAAGGCTTCCTGCAGGACGATGAGGCCCGGTGCCCGACCGGATTCTGGTCTGGCTACATAGGCATTCATCTCATTCGGGCCAGACTTCAGGACGATCGTTTCAGTGGTGATAGTCATTCGCTTCCTTCAGTGTCAACTCTTCTTCGAAGATACTCTGTTTCAAGCACTTCGAGTTGTTTCTTGGTGTTCACGCCGCTAACTTCGATCGGATCGTCCGTGACCATGACGGCGATGCTTCCGAGTCCGAATTGGGCTCGGAGCAGCTCGAACACATCGGTGAGATAATACTCGCCTTGGGCATTTGTGCAGTTTAAACGGGGGAGGACATCACGGAGCGTCCGTGCATCGAAAACGTATATGCCACTATTAATTTCGTGAACTTCGCGCTCTTGTTCGGTCGCATCTTTTTCTTCCACAATGCGGTCGAGACTGCCACTCTCCGTCCGAAGGATTCGACCATATCCGGCTGGGTCTTTCATCGTAACCGCTAAGACTGTTGCCATAGCAACGCTTGTTCGGTGAACCGCGAGCAAGTCCTGGACTGTCTTTTGTGTCAGAAGTGGTACGTCGCCGGAGAGCACCAAGACATCACCCTGAAATCCTTCCAGGTGGCGTTCAGCCTGCATGACCGCATGGCCAGTCCCAAGTTGTTCTTCCTGGACTGCGAGCTTGACTTCGGGGAAGTGCTCGGTAATATAGGCCGAGACCTGATCGCGGCCATAGCCAACAATACAAACCGTAATCTGACTTTCTAGTGCTGCGCACAGCCGAAGGACATGTCCAATCAGCGGCACGGCGGCAATTTCGTAAAGTACTTTTGGTTTTGAGGGATCCTGCATCCGTTTGCCCTGGCCGGCGGCCATGACAACAACGGCAAGAGGCTCAGGATCGGGCTCGAGATTCGGAGTTATCACAAAGGGCAAACCAGACGCATCGGTCATTAATTGACCATGGTAAACGCTTCAAGGCCGTTCGTTATCTGCTTGATATTATTGGACTTATCTACTTGCACAACCGTTGGTTGATGGAAGCGAAGCGATTCCGAATCTTCGTATTCACCGTACGTGATGATAATAATTTCGTCTCCGACGGCTCCGCGACGTGCGGCGGGTCCATTCAGACAAACAACGCCTGTTCGCGCCGGGCCTTCCAGCAAGTAGGTCTCAAATCTTTCCCCGTTATTGACATTTACGATGGTCACTTTTTCATACGGGAGCATATCGGCCGCACGCATCAACTCGCTATCGAGCGTGAGCGAACCTTCATAATAGAGCTCCGCCTGCGTGACCGTCGCGCGGTGGACCTTCGATTTGAACATGATGCGCTTCATAGTCTTTGGAGCTTTACTCGATTCTGACGTTGTCAATAAGTCGTGTTTCGCCGAGGCGTGCTGCAATAATCAGGGTTGGGGGATTATCGGACGATCGATCGTCCGCGCCCTGCCAGTCAGAAGTTTCAAACGAGTCGATCGGATGAAATGTTTCGGAATCGACCAATGCCAAATATTCCAGCTTGGCATCTGGCGCGAATTGCTCGAAAACGCTAGTTCCTCGACAGATCGCATCGCGGACGGTCGTGCCGGGCAACAGGGATTCGAGGACCTCCATGAGTGCTTTCCATAGCGCGGTTGCCTCTTTACGGTTCGGCGGACTCAAATAGCGATTGCGTGAGCTCAGTGCAAGGCCGTCTGGTTCTCGAAGTGTTGGTCCAATGACTAATTTGACCGGGTAGTGAAGATCCCGAACGAGCTTGCGAATAACCGCCACTTGTTGTGCATCTTTTTGCCCGAAGAATGCGAGATCAGGTTGGACAATATTGAAGAGGCTTCCGACAATTGTGGCCACACCATCGAAATGTCCAGGCCGGATGGCACCCTCGAATACCTGGCTCAATTCACCAATTCCGATCGAGGTCGAAAATCCATTTGGATAAATCTCCGAAGCATCGGGAAGAAACAGAAGATCGACATCCGCGCCGACGAGGAGACTCGAATCAGCCTCCAGTGTTCGAGGATAGCGGGAGAAATCCTCGTTCGGACCGAATTGAGTCGGGTTGACAAAGATACTCACTACCGTCAGATCGGTCTGCTGCTTGGAAAGCCGGACGAGCGAAAGATGGCCTTCATGCAGCGCGCCCATCGTGGGCACAAATCCAATCTGTTTCTGCTGGCGTTTTGCGAGGCCTACCGCACTTCGAAGCTCTGCTATGGTTTCGATCGTCCTCATAATATGCGTTTTCCCATGCTACTGGCGATCAGCCCCACGGCAAATTCCGCGCTTGCATTTCGTACGTCCAGAATCGGATTCACTTCCGCCACTTCCATCGACGCCATGACGCCAGTATCCGCAATCGCTTCCATGATGAGATGAGCCTCGCGGTAGGTAAGGCCGCCTGCGACCGGCGTGCCAACGCCAGAGGCGACGGTCGGATCGACGGAGTCCAAATCGAAGCTCACATGGATATGATCCGCGCGGTCACGAAGCATCGCAATGGCTTTGGAGACACGAGGGAACACGCCATCTTTGTCGAGATCGGCCATGGTATGCGCCTCGATGCCGAGCCGATGGATCAAATCACGTTCACCGGGATCGATGGACCGCAAGCCGATATACACCAATTCCTTGGCATCGAGCTTCGGATAATTCCCGCTAATGCCGGTCAACTCCGGCGCGCCAAGACCCAACGAAACCGCGACCGGCATACCGTGGATATTTCCGCTCGGGGAGGACTCGGGTACATTGATGTCCGAGTGGGCATCGATCCAGATTACCCCGAGGCGCTTGCCATTGCGCCGGCAGTGCGCCGCCAGTCCAGCGATACTGCCGATGGCCATCGAGTGATCCCCACCGAGCACGAGCGGAAATTCCCCTTCATCGAGCGCACGTTCAATTTCTTTTGCCAGGACCGTGCAGGCGCGGGCGATCTCCGGCAGATAGGGGAGCTTGACATCCTCGATCGCCTGAACCTCGGCGGTCTGTACCTCGATATCCCCGGCATCGTGGACTTGATAGCCAAGCTCGCGAAGCCGCTCGCTGACTCCGGCAATTCTCAGCGCTGAGGGTCCCATATCGACGCCTCTGCGGCCGGCGCCCAAATCCATGGGAAACCCGATGATCCGAACATTGTGTGTGCTGCTCATAACAGGGAGGACGATTCGCGATGAGGAGTTACGCGAGATGCCCAAGCACTCTCGCAACCGTTGCTTTCAGCTCTTTTCGATGTGAGATGACATCGATAAATCCATGCTCCTGAACGAATTCCGAGCGCTGGAAACCCGGCGGGAGCTTCTTCCGAATTGTTTGCTCGACGACGCGCGGACCGGCAAAGGCGATCAGTGCCTTCGGCTCCGCGATGTTCACATCACCGAGCATCGCGAAGCTCGCTGTCACACCGCCCGTCGTCGGGTCGGTCAAAATCGAAATGTAGGGGAGACCCGCCTCGGCCAATTGAGCGAGCTTGGCGCTGGTCTTGGCAAGCTGCATAAGGGAGATAGCCGCTTCTTGCATCCGCGCACCGCCAGAACTCGAAATCATGATGTAGGGTCGTCGGTCAGCAATGGCACGGTCGATTGCCCGCGAGAATTTCTCGCCAACAACCGAGCCCATCGAGCCACCGATATAGGAGAAGTCCATCACACCCAGCACGACCGTCCGCGACTCGATCTTGCCAAGTCCGACGCGCATCGCTTCCTTCAAATGGGTCTTGCGATTCGCCTCGCTGACCCGGGCCGTGTAGGCTTTCGAATCTTTGAATTCCAGAGGATCGCCGGGTAGCAGGTTCGCCGCGATTTCCTCTTCGAGGCCATCGTCCAGCAAAATCTGGAAGTACTCGCTGCTGCCGATCCGAAAGTGCTTGTTGCACTTCGGGCAGGTAAACAGGTGCTCCTCGATCATTTTCTGGTAGAGTATTTCCTTGCAGTCCGAGCATTTCGCCCAGATGCCGTCCGGCATGTCGCGTGTGCTGCCGTCTTGCCCATCAGCGCCAGCGCTGCGGGTCTCGATGTTCTGTTTCGATCGGGTAAACCAGGCCATGGGGGTGAGTTCTCCGAAGATGACGATCATCTTCGGAATGCCCGTAACGAAATTCGAGGCGTATCAGTGCGATTTGGCTTGGTCCAAGAAAACCAATAATTACCGCGAAATGAGAAATTGCCGGGTGCCAAACAACCCACCGGACGAAGCGCGCAAGTGATAAATGCCTGTCGGCAAGCTGGCGACCGATACTGTAAAATGCTCCTCCGGCGAGCTGCCACGACCAACTTCCCGGCCCAGCATGTCGAGAATAGAATACTCGCAACTCGTCGCGGCCGATACCTGCACCTCGATCTCCGACTGCGCTGGATTGGGCACCACGCTCACAATCTCGAACGGCGACTGGCCCGACATGGTGCGAAGCAGCGTCGGATCGCCACAGCCGGTGAAGTCGATCTCAACTGAGTCCGGACCAGCAAGCGAGAGCGCGGCGCAGTCGCAATTCAGGCGCTTGCCATAGAGATGCGCAGAGTCGAGATAGACTTTTGCCGAAGACGCGGCTAGAACGGTTCGGAACGTCAGTGACACAATCGGATTTGGAAGTTGCGTGCTGTCGGTATCTTCAATCGTGAGATCGAGCACGCCGTTCAAAGTGCTGGAGTCAACGATCTTCCACGATGGTGGTAACTTGAGCGATTGCAGTTCGAGTGATGCATCGAAGTGAAAAGCAAAATGCGCCGAGCCGATGCCCACCGATGGATTCTCCGCCGAGGAGTAATTGACTGTGACGAGGTTACCCGCCGCCATTTGCTCACGCTTCGAGCCATCGGGAAATGAAATGCCCGTGGGGAAGTCTTGCAGCGAGTCGAGATTCAGGTACCACAATGTACTTTGATAGGCAGGACCGTCCTGCGTTGGCACAAAAAGCCTGTTCCCTTCAAGATAGAAACGGGTATCGCAGAGGCGGCCCTTCGTAACCGGTCCACACAACGATTTCCACGTGAGTCCTTGATCGGTTGAAATGTAACACCCGGAGAGGAGTTGAACAATGAGTTTCGACGAATCGCCACGGATGCAGCCCGTGGAGTACGCGTTCAAATAGTCAGGAGGAGCCTGCGATGGAGAAAAAGTCGCAATTGTCTGCCAGGTATCTCCGGCATCGGTCGTCTTAATTACGGTTGGCGCCCAGTCGGCAACGCCGTAGAATATCTTTGTGCCTTTGAGCCCAAGCGGCTGCCAGCATTCGGTGCTGAAATTAAGATTACCCCAAATGCGGCCGCCATCTGTCGTGCGGAGCCAAAATCCGAAGTTCTGTGATGCGAGCAAGCCCAAACTATCGGAGGCAAACGCAAACCCTGTGCTAAACTGGTTTCTGAAATCTTCTACCCAGGTTTTCCCCTCGTCCCAGGACCAATAATCGTAGGGGAATCCGAAAGTACCCATGAACAGGCCATCTGTTGCGGGATTGAAATAGAGTGCGGAAGCAACCTCGTTGTCGTAAATCCCACGCCACGTTAGCCCAGCATCGGTTGTCCCGAGTACTCCCAAGTTGGCCGCCCATCCGGTCAGGCTGTCCTTGAATACGTAATCATATCCCTTCTGAAGGTAGTTCTCATGCCAGGTATAACCTCCATCCGTTGTCCTGTTCCAGTTCACGAAGCCAATATCCGGTTTGCCCTGATGATCG
Organism: Bacteroidota bacterium; assembly: GCA_030706745.1. Taxonomy (NCBI): domain Bacteria; kingdom Pseudomonadati; phylum Bacteroidota; species Bacteroidota bacterium. The sequence goes on along the minus strand of JAUZNX010000003.1, from coordinate 267,921 downwards.
AGAAAATAGACAGCAAGAGACCAGAAATGAGGGGATTTCAAGACAGCACGCCACTGAGCGACCGCCTTGACCGGGAACAGACTATACAATGCGGCGATGACTATTAGTGTTTTTCTCATACGATGAAAATAAGCGTCCTCCCGCTTGGACAGACACCTCAGCAGGAGGACGCACAGTGGTTCATTTATATCTCCGGCCAAATACCTGAAAAGAAAATGCGTGGCCCGTTGTCGGTCCACAATACTTCGTTGGCACGCTTGGAGGCCGCACATGTACGATGAAATAGTTCGGGTTGTTGTCCGCCACATTTCGAACAATCCCAATTCGCGTTGCATCGATCGACCATCCACATTCGGTCGTTGGATCTGCTGGGTCATTAGCGACGACTGGAAAGCCGAGGAAGCTACTCAAACCTGTCGTATCATTGTCGCGAAGCGAAACCACGATCGACGCAGTCTGCAAGCTGTCGGCCGCATTGTCCTTTGTCTCGATGTCTAAATGCACCAAGTACGCCCCTGGGAACCCGGACGACTGAGTGACGGAATACACGCCGAAACTGGTGTTGATCGCACCGCTAGCCGCGACATCCGCGTAGGCGATCAGGACGTTATCGACGTATGTGGTGCCTTCGAGAGGGTGGACGCTTGGCGAAGAGGGTCCACGCATCTCATAAACTGTTGCCGCACCTTTAGTGCTCACGGAGAACGCATTGCTGCGATAGATACTGTCAGGCTTCGGCGGTCTCGCGATGCGCGCACCATTGCCCAGAATGAGTAGTGGGTTCTCGACCAGATTCGTGTCGTTATATCGGCCCATGATCGTTTGCGCATTCATGTATGCAATGAGATGATCGCCACCTGGAATCGAGGCCAGAGCGGCATTGCCATCGATCACATTCGTATCACCTCCGCCGATGAAGGATGCGCCAATCCCGTGGTAGGCAGTCCCAGAAAGATCAATGCGGTTGCCCCTACCCGCGACAATCCCATTCTCGCTGCCCGAGCCGAGCACATTGTTCGAGCCGGCGCCAATGAAATCCCCGTCGTCTGATGAACTGTTATCGTGCCCTGCACCAATAAATGAATTGGACTCATGCACTGTATCTTTGTGTCCGGCCACTATTGCAGAGCCAATCGCGGAATCCAATCCATGCTTTTCACCAAAGGCATCTATCACATTGCTATCGCCCGCGCCGATAAAGCAAGACTTGCTGTGTTGAGGGGCGTTATTGAGGATGATGTTATACCGGCCGGCAGTTATGCTGCTGAAGGATACGCTGTCACCGAGTGTGTTATTCAATCCTCCGGCAATGACCCCGTGGTCTGAGTGCGGCAAGATGGTATCGTTCTCACCTCCGCCGAGGAAGGTAAAATTGGCTGAGGAGAGATTGTTTTTTCCACCCGCGATGACCGAGTATCCGGAATCGCCTGCAAGAATCCAATTATTGAAGCCACCTCCGATGAATGCATATCGCTGGGTAGTTTCATTGAATTCACCACCAGCAATTGTACTAAATGGGGCCGAAATCTGATTGAGAACGCCACCGCTGACCGTCGCGTACATATCGCCGGCCCAGTTTCCATTGCCTCCTGCGACTGTCCCGAATATGCCGGACGTCCCATTCCTTGCTCCGCCGCTGACAACCGATCCAACGCCGGTAGTGGTATTGTCGGCTCCGCCCGCAATGGTGCTTGCGGTGTCATAGGCAACGTTGCTGTATCCACCACCAACAACGGTCCAAGCAGCCATAGCCTGATTGATATAGAGATGAGAGCCGAAGCTTGTCATCGAAGTTGGCAATGGCCAATAGGGCGGAAGGTCTGGCCCTTCTCCCAGGAACCCGCCCCCTCCGCCAACAACACTATACGCGCCTCCTGCCCGATTATTCGCCCCGCCGCTAATCACCGAATTAGTGGAAGCAGTATCAATGAAGTTGCCAAATCCGCCAGCAATCACGGATGAATTTGAGGCAACACCATTCGGATTCGTTGTATCGCCTCCGGATAATATGGCAGCACCGCTAAGGGCCGTCCCGATCCGGTTCGCACTCGATCCGCCAAGGATATTCGGCGAAGTCGCGCCCTCTTCGTACCGCATGACGCGTTGGTTACCGCCTGTCGTGTCGAGCGTGTTGTTGTGAATGTGGATTTCGAAGGCCTGACTATCTTTCGTTCCGAGATAGTTCGTCGGCGGTGGGGCACCGGCATTGCCCGTCAAAAGCCATCCGGCAAGGCCGCCGCCGCTGTCGTTGGTAGGTGCCCACTTCAGCGTGACATTGTCTCCGGTAACAATCGCGGCTCTCAGAAATTCACCCGGAAGCGGAAGGGTATCCGGTAACGTGTAGAGAATGTCCCCCGGTTGAGCCGCGGCTCGGAATGAGCTATAATGCGCACCTCCATATAGGTGGTTTGTATTCGGCTCATAGAAGCGAATCGCTCTTGCAGTGCCATCGACATTTCCGACGATGAGATTGACATTGCCGAAATAGCCGACATTTGTCCAGCCTGCTCCCGTTGAGGAAATATCGGTGATTGTGCCAGCGTTTGAAATGTCGCCGTTAAACCCAAATGAAGCGGCTCCGATGGTCAGATTGGCCCCACCCGGAATCACGGAGTGACTCCCGCGTACGGTATTGTCGTGTCCTCCGCCAATGGCAGATTCGCCCGCGGAGTCGATGACCGTATTGAGTTCCCCTCCTGCAATCACCGCGTCATCGCCAATCGCGGAATTCTGAAGTCCGCCACCAACCGTCTGGAATTGTTTGTTAATATCCTCTCCAGAAGTATAACCGACTGCCTCTGCTCCCGCGACGTTCCGCGCCCCGCCACTCACCGTCGCCCAACTGCTTGTGACGTGGTTGCCCCCTTGGTCGCTTAATGATGAACTAACAAATCCTCCTCCGCCCGAAATCGTAGTTCCGTGCAGTATCGGCGCGCCATAAATATCGACGTTGGCGGAGTTATCGACGGAACCGGCGACAATGTTCGGTGCCGTCGACGTAATGTACGTGGAGCCCGACCCGCCGTTGTCGTCATAGATTCTGTTATCGATACGAAAAACCCGCTGTAGCCGAGGATAGCTGCTCGTATTGCTACTCCTCGCCGCAACGTCGATTTCGAATGCGCCCGCATAAGATGCATCAGCCGCATTGACCCAGGTTGTAGCAAGCCGAGACGCGTTCTCGTATGCCCCGGTCAGATTTGTCTGAAGCCTGTATATCATTGCCGTTCCGCCTTTCGCGGATAGTCCCGACGACCCGCCACCGCTGAGCGTGAGAATGTCCTTCACCGTGTTGGCGGTGTAGCCTTGCTCGTGAATCTCCAAACGTGTGACCGGGTCTGCGCTCAGGGTGTTGGAGACGGTGTTGATGCCGACGAACTGACTGTTGGTGGTTCCTCCAAGAATCCGAAGTGCTTCTGTGCCATTCGTCTTGACGATTAAATCATCCGCCGTTGAAGTCCCGAGCCATCCGGATGGTGGGGTTGGGGCGGAACCTCCAAAACTATTGCCGATTTCGCTCCATCGATCTGTAGTACCAGAATTTTCGCTTTGCACCTTCGCACCCTTGCCGCCAACAGCATTACCAAGTGAGAGAAGCAAGCTCGATGATGCAGGATCGAAAACCGCCTCGATACCATTTCCTGCCGCGATGTTGAAGGCCGCGCCCTTGCCGGTAACCTTCTGACCGTTGACACTGATCGAGCCAACGTAATCCGTCGCAAGTTTCAAAGCAGTGATCGAGCTGTCGGCAACATTCAGTGCGAATGGCACAGCGGCCAGCCGTGTGAAGGCAGCAGATACTTCGCCATTGATCGACACTGAAATCCAAAGCGGCTTATTCATATCCGATGGTTTCGGCAGCGGTTTGCCCGAGCCTAACCCAATATTGAACACCCCATGTGTCACTTGAGTCACGAACTCGTCTGACCTAATCTGATGGTCGCTGGATTCTTCCTTCCAGAGCGAAACGGCAATGCGGAACGACCCGTCTCCCGGCGAGCCATCCGAATTCGTGATTGTGCCTTGATAGCTAATGATTGGGCCACCGCTGGACTGCGCATGGGCCGTGTGACTAAAGAACAACGAAACGAGCAATAGCACGCAGAGTCTCTTCATAGGATTTCCTCCTAATTATTGGGTTAGAGCGTTTGACACATCTGTCCTCCATGAGACGAGCCCTGCGACAAGAACAACTCGGCTACGAGTCACTTGTTACAGGCTTTTCAACAAAACTTGACGTCAACGGTACAAAGATACGGAGGAAAAAGGCGAGTAGTCGGTATGGCGACTGGCGGCAAGTCGGCAAATCGACTATTTTATTTCCTTTTTGGATCTTCTCGTTGTTACCGGGCGCAATATCCGCTTTTACCGAAAGTTGCGGAAGTGGTCGATTGAAAAGCTTGCTGAAGAAGCTCGAGTAAGTCCTGCGTGGCTCGGGGAGTTGGAGCGCGGACGGGAGAATGTCTCAGTCAAAACCATTCAAGGTATTGCCAAAGCTCTAAAGATTGCGCCGAATATCCTATTGATCCAGGAGAGCCACAAGGAGTCATAATCCTTCGGGAACCGGCAAGCTGGACTCTTGTTTACGAGGATGTTGTCCGGGTGCTTAATAGGCACCCATTGCTCATTGACAAAAGATTCGCGCGGCTCACGGGAGCGGAGATGGCGTTCATTAAATGACAACTCAAAAGAGAGGATTAAAGTATTACTTTAACTTTGGGCACCTGTTTCAGTAGGCAAATACCTCCGAAACGGCGGTTAGGATGTTATGAAAAGAAAAAACGCGACCAGGCATATTACTGTGGGAATTATGCTCTTTTGGCAGCTTCCACGGCGGTCGCGACGGCATGCTCGATGTGGGCGAGTTCGGATTCCAATCGGCGTCGCTCGCTGATGTCGGTTGCCACGCAATCGAATCCTTCCACCAGATCGCCGTTCATGCGAATCGTCGTGGTGATCGTGAGCCATCTCTCCTGGCCGTCTCCGGTGAGGAATGGGGCTTCAATCTGGGAGTCCGGCGTCCGTGAAAGGAACTGGCGATAGAAGTGGCGCTTGACCCGGGAGCGGTGGGATGGAGCGACAAGATCTGCAAAGTAGAACTGCGTCACTTCTTGCTCACTATATCCGGCCAGATCCCGAATATGCGGGTTGGCGTAGGTGAGCCGGCCTTGCATATCGGTGCTGAAAATTCCTTCGCTGGCGGTTTCGACCAAGCGGCGATAGCGCTCTTCGGACTGGCGCAGAGCAGCATCGGTGCGGATGCGTTCGGTGACATCGCTGGCTGTGACTGCGAGGAGATCGTTGATCGGAACGGCCTGCGCATGAAACCAGCGGCGTTGCGATGACGGCAATGTGATCTGATGATCTTCTTCGATGGGCCTCATGGATTCGATGACCCTGGCGTAGCGCTGGATGATCTCGACATGCTGCTCTTCAGGCAGGACTTCACGGAGGCGGCGACCGATGGAATCCAATTGAACCCCAAGGAAGTCGGCACCATGCTGGTTCATTTCTTCGAGGACGAAGTCCACGGCGGCTTTGGTTTTGGAATCGCGGACGACGCGCAGCAGGAAAAAGGCATCGGGGCTTTGTTCAATGATCGAGCGGAATCGGTGTTCGCTTTCGCGGAGCTTTTCGCTGGTCTGCTTCATGTCGGTGACATCGCGCAGGATTGCGACAACATGTTCGGTGCCACGTTCGCCGATCTGCGGCACCAGCCGTGCGTGATAGGTCCGAATTCCACGGATCGACTGGTACTGCAACTCAGTCGTCACGCCTCGGCCCGCATCGAACACGGCTTTGACCGAGTTCTCCCACGGCGCGTAGACATCTTCAGGCATGCCCGCATCCTTGAAGTGGCGTCCCAAAAGGACGTGTGGCGCAAACCCGAGGACTGCCTCAACTGCTGGGTTGACGTATGCAATCGATAAATCGCGCTCGAACCGGATGATGAGATCAGGAGTATTTTCGATCAGAGCGCGAAATTCGCGTTCGCGAATTTCCGCGGCATGCTCGCCTTCCCGGCGTTCGGTAATGTCTCGAAAGGCAAGGATGGCTCCGACGACGTCATGATGGGAATTGTGGATTGGCGCGGCGCTATCTTCGACCGGATAATCGACGCCTGTTCGGGAGAGCAAGACTGCGTGACTGGAAAATTCGGTAATACGGCGATCGCGCAAAGCGTGCGCTATTGGACTTTCGATCGGAGTTCTCGATGCCTCCTCAACGACGCGAAACACATCGCTGATCGGGCGGGCACGGGCATCAGCAATGGACCATCCGGTCAATTCTTCGGCGCGGCGGTTCATCAGCGTGATTCGTTGATCGGATCCAGTGACGATTATGGCGTCACCAATGGATAATAATGTAGTTTCGAGGAGATCTCTGCTTCGCATTGCCTCATCCGTCGCCTCACCGAAACGATCGGTGAACCGCTGCGTCTGCCGGCGTGCATATAGCCCGACGACCAGGCCCAGGACAACGCTGACAACCACGATCATCACTGTCAGCCATCTGGTGCCAGAAGCGAAGTCGTCGCGTCGATGGGCAAACAAGCGCTCCTCGTCTCGATTGAATCGACTGAAGACCGTACGCATAATCTCCATTTGCTGGGCGCGGGCGAGTACATTCGTGTCAAAGGTAGCCTGTTGTATCACGGAGAATGCTCGCTTTGCGGATATTTGCCATGACCAATACAATTGCATAAGCGTATCCAGGCGCCGGGACTGCACCGGATTGTCGAGCGACATCGCGTGAAACTGCTGGAAAAGAGAGTCAATGGTTATATCCTCCCGTTCGAACTGGCGAGCAAAGATCGTGTCGCGAGTCAGCAAATAGCCTCGCAGTGCGCTTTCCTCAAGCTGAATATGTCGCTGCGCGTCACTCGAAGCTGTGAGTACTTCGATTGAGTGGCGGACCCAATCATTAGCCGAAAGCATGCGGTCGATTTGCCAGAGCAACACTCCACCGTAGAGGACGGATAGTAGGATCGGCAGAAGCATCAGCCGAGTCAGTCCGCGTTTGACAAGATTACGCTCCACGGGTTATTTGATGGTAAGTAATGAGGAATTAGGAAATAGGAATACTGTTTGAGAGCTGGAATCACGATGGATCCACAGACTCTTCGTTTTTCCTCAATCCTAATTCCTAATTCGTCATTCATAATTCCCGGTGCTTCAGCGATTTCCGATAAGTGAGCCAATTCTCTTCGCCATCGGCGCAGCAGCCGATGAGGCTAATATCGAAACCTACGTCGTGGGAGGGTATGTGCGCGATGAGCTGCTACAACGTGGAGTCCGAAAGGATATTGACATTACCGTGATCGGTGATGGAGTGGGCTTTGCCTCGCTTGTGGCCAGTCAATTCGAGGGTGCTCGCCTCGCCGTCTACGAGAAGTTTCGGACCGCGGCACTCCAGATCGGCGACCACACCATCGAATTCGTCGGAGCGCGGAAGGAGTCATATCGTTCCTCCAGTCGGAAGCCTGCGACGGAAGAGGGAACGCTTGAGGATGACCTATTGCGTCGAGACTTCACCGTGAACGCGCTTGCCGTCTCGCTGAATCAGACAAACTTCGGGGATCTGATCGATCGGTTCGAAGGACTCCACGATCTGCAGGAGCACATCCTGCGTACGCCATTGGATCCCGAACAGACATTCTCGGATGATCCGCTTCGCATGATGCGCGCGGCTCGCTTCGCATCGCAGCTCGATTTCTACGTCGAACGCGAAGCACTCGAAGCGATGCAACGCATGGCAGAGCGGATCCAGATCGTGAGTCAGGAGCGGATCACCGATGAATTTATGAAGATCATGGAAAGCCCGGTGCCATCGATCGGACTGAAGCTCTTGTATGAATCGGGCCTCATGTATCATGTCTTTCCCGAAGTCGATGAACTGGGTGGTGCCGAGCTTCGGACCGAAGGTGTCCAGGAATACGCCCACAAAGATGTCTTCAAACACACCATGCAGGTCGTGGACAACATGGCCGCGATGACCGACGATGTCTGGCTCCGATTCGCTGCTCTGATGCATGATATTGCAAAGCCGCGTACGAAGGACTTTCGTCCGGGGATCGGCTGGACGTTTTATGGACACGATATTCTTGGCGCCCGCTGGGTCCAGAAAATCTTTCGCCGGATGAAGCTGCCGCTCGATGCAGCCGAGCGCGTTTCGAAACTTGTCCGGCTTCACATGCGGCCCATGGGTCTCGTCGATGAAGGCGTGACTGATTCGGCCGTCCGCCGGTTGCTCTTCGAGGCAGGGGAGGAGACCGATGATCTGCTCATGCTCTGCCGGGCGGATATCACATCCAAGAATCCAAAACTCGCCAACCGCTACCAGCGCAACTACGACATTGTCGCCGAGAAGATGAGCGAGGTCGAAGAGAAGGACCAGATGCGCGCCTTCCAATCGCCGGTGCGCGGTGAGGAGATCATGGCAATCTGCGGGATCCCGCCATCGCGGACTGTCGGTATCCTGAAATCCGCAATCGAAGAGGCGATCATCGAAGGAGATATCCCGAACGAGTATGAGGCGGCGAAGGAGTATCTCTTGCGGATCAAGGACGAGGTCCTTGCGAACAATCCACTGACGGAGCGGGAGATCAATCGGCAGGTATCCTCGGCCGACTGAGTGCCGGAGGCGCGATTTACCTACAACCCGACTGCTCCGAGCTTGCCGAGAGGAAAGTTAAAGTATTACTTTAATTCTCTCTTTTGAATTGTCATTTAATGAATGCCCTCTCCATTTGCGCGAAATCGCCTAAGTTGTCAATGAGCAAGCAGTCGGCACCTCATTTCATATTTCATACTTCATATTTCATCTTTTCCCCAGAAAGGGTGCCTGTCAACCCTCAGTTGAATATACGGACGCGAAATCGAGAAGTCAAGAGGCAAGCGAAGAATTAATCGTACGGGCACCTGTTTCTTTTTAGAAAAGGCGCGCCTGCCGCGCGAATGTAGTGCACGCTTCAGCTTGCGCGTGCTTCGGAACTTGATAATCTCGCGCAAGCTAAAGCGTGCGCTACAATTCTGCCGCGCAGAGACTGCCCGCCGTGGCGGGAGCGTGCCGAAGGGCCGCGTGTGGGTTTGGTTGCTCGCGAACACACTTGGGCGCGGCAGCGACAAAGTGCCGAAGGCACGAAGTACCCGCAGCCCAGGGTGAAGCGAAGCGGAACCCTGGGTCGTGGTATCGCAAAAGAATTATTAGCCCAGTTAAGGGCGATGTTGACCGCCGAGATTTACTGCGTCCACTCAGGACTCCTTCGCCCTGAAACGAACGCCGACCCAGGGTTCCGCTCGCAAACTCGCTTCACCTTGGGCTGCGAGTACGCTGCCGCTCGGCGGCTAAAACTGCCAGATCGCATGTTAGCAAACGCATGGACGATAAGGAATTTACCCGGTTAGATGAAGCACGAGCGACAATTGATGTGGTTTGTGTTGCAATTCTTTTTGACATTGCATTGAACCCATCAGTGGATGTCACGATGATCCGCAACTTCATTGCCAAGTCTGTAATGATTGTGCGGAGCATCTTTAATTTATGGAAAATTTCAGCCTTTCAAGAATGTCACATTCTTCAAAGATGCCTTGTTGACCGGCTATTATACCTCAGAAAGCTTATCGCTGAAGATGGCTTTGATGATTTTGAAGAGTGGAGTTTTGTAGAGCAATACGATTTTCAGATGAGGCTGCGAGCAGATGGTCGCTTTAAGCACCGGACGTCGAACGCGCCTCCAATCCCAGAATCTGATAAGATGCGAAGAAAGGAGCTAAAGAAGAAGAAAATGAAGTGGCAGATTCCGAATCCAAGTAAAATGGCTGAAGAAATCGAACGCGATTACCTTTATCTATTTAGTTACGATTACGGCTCAATGCATATTCATCCCATTGCGACCGACGGACAGCAAGATTTTTACACTCTCACGAAGCTTGAAACCTCAATTGAATTCCCTTCAAACGATTTTGTCTTGACGAACGCTGTGCATATTTTATGGCTCATTGTTACAGATGCTATCCATTACAAAGATTGGCCGATCGCACATGAGCTAAAAGAGTTTTTTGAATCTTTCCTTGAATGTTTGGAATCAGGTAGCGAACAATATCGACTCGACTTCTTAGCGTTAGCTAAACGCTTATCCCCGATGGAAGCTGGAGAAAGAGCAAGCATTGTTGGTATTGATTAAAACACTTTTCCTGCTCCTCCGCTTGTGTTCCTTGATCTATGCGTTATTCATCGTCGAGTAGTTCAAGCAACTGTGGATCGGCATTCGGCAAAACAACTTTTCTCACCAATTCGGAGATGACCTTGAGTTGCTTCCCAAAATTATATTGATCTCTTTCGAATAAGGTCGCTTCGAGTAATCTTTTTTTGTCTCCGGCCGAGATGCCAGTCTCGCCAACCAATTCCGAAAGAATTTCGGTACGGGCATTTATTGCGGCTTGGCGAGCATTCACATTATCGCGTCTCAATATTTCCTCCTCTTTGGGCGAAATGCGGGTCTGGCCCTTTACAGAAGCAATCATTAATGGCTCGCTGTACCGTTCAATCAAAGCAAGTTGAAAACTGATTTCGCTTAGCTGACGATAAATGCGATTCCACTTCTTTCGAAGCTCCTTATCCTGATTCTTCTCATCGGTTTTGCGCGCCAACCGAAGTGCTACGAGAACTGCGGCAATGGTACCACCAGCCGCTACCCATGTACCAATCGCCTCTACCCATGCGGCACACATATTAAAAAAATCCTCCCTTGTTACCCGCCCCCATCCTCCACTTTCGCTCGTTTGAACGTCGAGCGGCCGAGCGATAAATCCGGGAAGCGTGGGCGTTCGGTGCCCGCCATCAGCCCTTCCGCACCCCGCTCCGTAGGAGCGAAATATTTGTAGCCGCCGGTATTAACCGGCGGGTGCGAGTTCACCACCAAAATTAAGCTCCAGCGGAGCGACATATTATGCACCCTCCAAAAAGTCGAACAGGTATCGTTCGTCGAACTCAATCCCAAACGCTTTCAAGATCGCAATGTATTCCTCGCGGAAGTTCTGCTTCTTATGATGCGCCCCCTGATTCCGAATGTACGCAATGACGTGATCGAGTTGCGACCGAGAATACGAGAACGCGCCGAATCCGTCCTGCCAATTGAAGTGCTTGGGCATCCATGGTTGCTCGTTCAACCACAGCGAAGAGCCGGTCTTGATGTCCTTAACGAGATCGGAAATCGATTGGTCCGGTTTCAGACCGACGAGGACGTGAATATGGTCCGGTTCGTTTTCGATCGCAATGAGTTTGTGCTTTTTGTTCTTGACGATACCGGTGATGTATTTCTGCAATTCGTCCTTGTGCTCTCGCGGGATCAAGCATTGCCGGTTCTTCACGGCAAAGACAAGATGGATGTAGAGTTGGGCGTAGGTGTTCGCCATTGGAGGATAATATTACGCTCCTAAAGGAGCTAAAACAATTCTTTGGTTACCGTTCACCGCCGGTTGAAACCGGCGGCTACAAATATTTCGCTCCTACGGAGCGGATGCGATGACGCGCTTAACGAAGCGTGTGTCTTTGTCGTGCTCGTGCATCATAACGGTTTCGCCTGCTCCCCGCTCACACCCTCCACCTGCGCGCGTTTGAACGCCAAGAGCGGCCGAGCGAGTGGTCCGGGTAGCGTCCCTCCACAGCGGGGGGAATGACAGGGCGTGCTTCAGATACTTCAGTCAGTTGCAACGACTAATTTCTAATTGACGTTCTAATACGATATGGGAGACGTTCTCAAGATTCGCCTCAAGATGACCAAGTTCGAGTCCCCGGTGCAGGAGGCCGTACTGGCGCTCATGGTCACAGCGAGCCAACTGCGTTCGAACATGGACCGCGTGCTCGCTGAAGTCGGGCTGACGGGCGAGCAGTTCAATATTCTCCGCATTCTTCGCGGCGCTGGCGCCGATGGACATCCTTCGGGCGAGATCAGTTGCCGCATGATCGATCGTTCACCGGATGTGACTCGCCGCATCGATGCGCTCGAGGCCGAGGGGCTTGTCGAGCGGGAGCGCTCCAAGCAGGACCGACGGGTAGTTCGCGTTCGCATCACCTTCAAAGGCGAGGAAGTGCTCGATACAATTATGCCCAGGCTGCATGAGTTTGAGGCAAGCATTTCTTCCCAACTCAATACTAACGAGTTGAGTATACTCGCCGGCTTGTGTGAGAAAATAATCTCGGTCGAATTGGATTCTGCAAATGAATCATAATTAAAGCAACATCGGTCGTAGTCCACCGTTGACAATCAATGGAGGACTCATGAACAGACTTGTCGCACTTATCGCCCTGACCGTTGGGCTTGCCATATCAGGCTGTAAGAATTTGCTGCAGAACCCAAGCTCTGCAACCGATCCGAATTATAGCGCAACAGATCCAGCCTTCGCGGAAACGGCAGACAATCCCGCAGCATCACCATACTATACCGAGCCGGTGATTTCTTATGGTGCACCGGGTGATGGTCTTTCGGATTTGTACGATACCACTTCCACCTACCTTGCCTCTTATACATATCAACCACAGGCTAGCGTAAAGTCCGATGTCGTATCGCTGGCGGTTCAGAGCGCAACGCAAACACTCATGGCAAACGCGGGCATAGTTGGCACTGGCACCGCAATCGCTCAAGATGGTTCGAGACACGTGATGGTTTTTGCCGCGTCGCCTTCTGATGCGGCGCAGGTGCCGGCAAACATTGGCGGCGTTGCGACTGAGGTTCGTGTCCTTGGTAGAGTCCATGCCCTCGATGTTTATACTGGTGAATACCGTCCGGTTGTGCCGAGTGGCGTCAGCGTCGGCAACTCTCGTGAGAATTCGTCTGGCACAATCGCTTGCGTTGTTGTCAAACATGGCATTCGCTATATTTTAAGCAACAACCATGTGCTCGCTCGTTCGAACGACGCTGTGATCGGCGAGCCGATCGTCCAGCCTGGCCGGGCTGATAACTACGGCATGCCGACCGGACAAATTGGTGTGCTGAGCGCATACAAGAAAGTCAGCTTCACCCAATCGAACGTGTTCGATGCTGCTGTGGCGCGAATGACAACCACAAGCGCTTATGACGAAGCCGATCAATTTGCCCCAAGTCATTCCTGGCAGGATGCCGTGACAGGCATGGCCGTGAAAAAAGTTGGCCGTACCACCGGAATTACTTACGGCACGATCGCGGCGACCGACGTAACCCTCAAAGTCGATTACGACAATGGAATGACCGCTACGTCTGTAAACCAAATCTACATTCAAGACCCAAACTTCTTGCAAGCAGGTGATAGCGGCTCGCTGCTCGTGACCCAAGATGGTAATCATCCAGTCGGTCTCTGTTTCGCAGGCGGTACCGATGGCGCGTTCGCGAATCCCATCCGGCCGATCCTCAATTACTTCGGAGTCGAGATCGCAGGTACGAATAACTGAACAGGCTCAAAGTCTGCGCCAATATTGACTGAGAGGGCTGCCATCGGGCAGCCCTCTTTTTATTTTATGCTCCCGGCAGCATAAGAATGTGGTATATTTGTAAAACAGTCTCGTTGATGTATGAAGAAACTTCTGATTGTCCTATCCTGTGCCATTGGTGCTGCATTCTTAATTGATGGATGCCATTCGTCCACATCATGTCCCGATATGCCTTCGGTGGGAGCATACACGATTAGCGGGCATTTGAAATATCGCAATCCTCTCACGCTTCCCGCGGATGCCCAGCTCCTATGCTGTTGGATGGAACCGGGGAAGACCGTCGACACTGAATTCATCTACGGTAAGGGATCGATCGATCCAATTCAAGGCACGTTTTCGATTACATTGCAAGGCACACCACCGAGAATACAGACGGTTCAGCAAGATTGTAAGATCGCAACAGTCGGTCCGTCCGGGTACATCGTGGTCATGGGACAGGGCGGTCAATTCTATGGGACGATCGATAGCACGGCTGTTCTCTATTGCGTTCGTAACTGCGCGTTGCATAGCTGGATGGGGAAATTTCCCCAAGGTTATGGGATCGGGTTGCTTGATACAGCGTATGGCTTAACACAGGCTTCGAATACCGGTCTTGAACTGGTCATCGATACATCGGTTGCTGCGTTCCACTTACCTCACGATTGGTTAGGTGGGCCAATGGTTACCAAAGCTGATTAGCGTTTTACGTTGCTGCAATCTGATTTGCGCGCCTCACTCTCAGGTGATTCGTCCGTCCCACGAGTCTTGCCAGCATAGGCGCCGTCCAGATTGTGAGCGCCGCCAACAGCCCCGCTGCAATGACGTCCGTCACGTAATGATAGCGTAGCAAAATCGTCGAGACGATGAGTCCGGACCCGAGTGGCAGAAGGAACCAGCGGACGCGTGCCCGATAGTGAAATGCTGTCCAAAGGTTGAGCAGTGTAAGCATCACATGTCCGCTTGGGAATGCGTCGCGAAATACCGTCAGGGCGGCAACGCTGCTCGTCATCGTTGCCTTGATTCCTTCCGCAGTGTTCAGCATGCCGCGCAGTGAATCCGTCAGCCACACGCCGGGGAGCTCTTTCGAGAGATTCGCAAACTCGTGCAATGTGAATCGCGGGCCGATTGCGGGGACGAGCATATTACCGACGAACGAAACAATCGAACCATAGACCATGATCAAACGGAAGTGCTCGAGTTCGGCCTCCCTCTTGCCAAGAATAAACTCCGTTCCGAGAGCGAGCGGGTAGAGGTAATGTGCGTAATAACAAACCTGAAGTACTTCGACTGTCAGTGGGGCAAGCGACAGATGTTGATATATCCAGCGGGTTGGATCGATGCCACCGAATAAGAATCGATCGACCGAGATGAGCGTGCTGTCGAAGTCGTGAGCGTGGAGATGGTGGCCAAGCGCGATCGCAATCGGATAGATGAGATAAAGTGATGGTAGGACATATAGAAGATAGAGCAGCTGACCGGGGAGCCGCTTCGAACGTCTGCCCAATATCGGCAGAAGCAGGGCGGCGAGCGCGACAACGATAGGTGCTATTCGTTCCGGCAGACCTGCATCGCCACCAAAGAACATGGCGAGTATGGCCAGGATACATGCGAATCCCAGCATGATCCGGTCTGCCGCAACACATGATTGCGAAAGTGTCATAAACGCTCTGACAAAATTCCCATCTCACATTGATGTGTTGCATCACATCAATGTGCCGGGTCGGAGAACCATCTCGATTTTACCGGTCAAACGGCAGGCTCAGGAGATAAAATGCCTGCCATCTTTGTGGAGCCTATACTTGCCTTAAGCAGCCACCATTTGCTCCGCGCGCTTCTTCGTGCGGTGACGCTCTGTTGGATCAAGAATCTTCTTGCGGAAGCGAGCGGACTCCGGCGTAATCTCGAGATACTCATCGTCCGAGAGCCACTCAATCTGCTGTTCGAGCGACATCATTCGTGGTGTATCGAGTTGCACTGCGCCGTCGGATCCGGAGGCGCGCATGTTCGTCAAGTGCTTCTTCTTTGTCACGTTGACGACCATGTCCTCCTCGCGGGAGTTCTCACCAACGATCATGCCTTTATAGCACTTTGTCCCCGGCGGAATAAAGAAGACGGATCGCTCCTGCAACCCTTCCATTGCGTATGGCGTCGCATCACCATCATCGAGTGAAATCAAAGCACCCCGAGTGCGGCCAGATATCGGGCCTTTGTATGATTCATAGTCATAGAAGACCTGATTGAGCAGGCCAGTGCCACGTGTCATTGTAAGAAATTCTCCACGGAATCCAATCATTCCGCGACTCGGCACATGATACTCTATGTTCGCATGGCCATTCAAACTTGACATGTTAACCATTTGACCCTTGCGGATACCAAGCGCTTCAATGACACCACCGACGTACTCGTCCGGTACATCGATTACCACATCCTCGATTGGCTCCATAGTGTCGCCATCGACGACTTGCATGATGACTTCCGGCTTCGAAACTGCAAACTCATAGCCTTCGCGGCGCATGGTCTCGATCATGATCGCCAACTGCAATTCACCCCGAGCAGCGACCTTAAAGGTGTCCGGTCCAAGCTCTTCGACACGAATCGAGATGTTCTTTCGCAACTCGCGCATGAGGCGCTCGCGGATATGACGGCTCGTCACGAACTTGCCCTCGCGGCCAGCGAGTGGCGAATCGTTGACGACGAAGTTCATCGAGATCGTCGGCTCATCAACATTGATAATCGGCAACGCCTCGGGATGCTCGGGGTCGGTAAGAGTCTCGCCGATCTTCACATCTTCGAGTCCGGCGATCTGCACGATCTCACCGGCCGCAGCCGCGTCGTTCTCAACTCGCTTGAGACCCTCAAAAGTGTATAGCTTAGAAATCTTTGCTTTCTCGATCGTCCCATCGTGTCGGATGCGTGTGATCCAGTCGCCCTCGCGGACCGTCCCACGAAAAATGCGTCCTACGGCGAGACGGCCAAGATAATCCGACCAATCGACATTCGCAACCAGCATTTGGAACGGTGCGCTGATCTCGCCAGGAGGCGCAGGGACAAAGTCGATAATCATTCGGAAGAGGGGAGCGAGATCTGTCATCTCGTCCTTGAGCGTCAGTCCCGCAAGACCATTTTTGCCAACAGCATAGACAATCGGAAACTCCAACTGCTCGTAGTTTGCCCCGAGCGACATAAACAGCTCGAATACTTCGTCCAACACTTCTTCGGGCCGTGCGTCCTTGCGGTCGATCTTGTTGATGACGACAATCGGCTTCAGGTGCAGTTCAAGGCTCTTCTTGAGCACGAACTTTGTCTGCGGCAGGCAGCCTTCGGCCGCATCCACCAGCAGCAACACACCATCGACCATCTTGAGGATGCGCTCGACCTCGCCACCGAAATCCGCGTGACCGGGCGTATCGACAATGTTGATCTTCTTCCCACCCCAGTGGACCGAGGTGTTCTTGGCCATGATCGTGATGCCTTTCTCGCGTTCGAGGTCGTTCGAATCCATGACCCGGTCGGTCAAATGCTCGTTTGAACGGAACGTGCCCGACTGCCGCAGCATCATATCGACGAGCGTGGTCTTGCCATGATCGACGTGCGCGATAATGGCTATATTTCGAATATCATCCCTCGATGTAGCGTGTAGCTTCTCTGACATACCCTAAACTATTACAAATTAATAACTTACGTCCTTGACCCAAGAGACGTGATTTTGCTTGAAGTGATGTGTGCGCGCCTAACGGTTGCCGAACGGGTAATGTTTCATTTTCGGACTAACCGGACTTTCGTCCGCGCAAAAACTTGTCTCCCAGACCAACATGCGCGAGCGCGAGCGTTTGCGCTTCATGAATAATGCTGTTTTTGGAATCAATTTCAGTGATTCACAAAAACACCGTTCCATTCAGTCATGGTTTAATGAATAAATCCATCCTTCATATTTCATGATTCATATCTCATGTTTTCCTCCTGCATGGTGCCCATCACATCTCACATAATATACAACGATAATTTCTCGTGTGCCGGGAAGCGCTGCTTCCCGGTGGATCGCGGAAGCAGCGCTTCCGCGCACACAGGAAGGTTCACGGCACTCCGAATTGCCCTTCGGCGGCGGGCACTATCCGCTACGGCTGCCACTTTGAATGGCATCATGCTTTCGAAGCGACTCATCGCACTCTCCGTCTTCGCCGCGCTCGCGGTGATGCCTGCCGATGTTGTGCGCGCGCAGTGGTATCTGATGGGTTCGCCAAGGCCGGTGGCTCTCACCATGAGCGGTAAGAACTTCATCGCCGGTACTTATCGGGGGCTATTTCTATCGACTGACATTGGCAAATGCTGGACCGGTGTTAGAATTGGATCTTCACAGACGCATGTCAATACTCTATTTCTTCATGGCTCAAATTTATTCGCCGGAACTTCTAACGGCGTCTTTATCTCGATCAATGATGGCAATAGTTGGTCAAGGACGAGTGGCGGTTTGAATGATGGAGTCAATGCTCTTACAGCTATTGGTTCAATTTTATTCGCTGGTACAGCGGATAGTGGTGTTTATCGATCAACGGATGGCGGTCTGAGTTGGAAACAAATGAATACTGGTCTAACCAGCGACACCATAACGGCATTAGGCATCGTCGGATCAAATCTCTTCGCGGGCACAACGCGAGAGGGAATATTCCTCTCGACTGACAGCGGCGCAAGCTGGAACCGAATGAATAGTGGTTTGGCAGACCCGAAGTATCCCGATCAGACTACTATCATGTGCCTTGAGGTAAGTGGCGACACAATCTTTTCAGGAGCCGTTATTGCGGGTAGCGTAGGTTTTTTTAGATCAACCGACTCCGCACGAACCTGGGTTGAAATCGGAAAGTCTTGGGCAGTGGCAATTGCGATTCTCGGAGAGAATATTATCATTGGAGGGGGATATAGTGTTGGTGTAAGCCACGATAAAGGGGCACATTGGATCAACAGCAATGCCATAGTTCCAACATGTTTTTATGTCAATGGCACAACCGTCTATTCCGTTGAATCCTCTGATGGCGCAATCTATCGCTCATTGGACAGCGGAACAACTTGGAGTTTAGTCAGTGGGCCAAGTGGGTTTGGGGCACAAACACCATTCATTGCGGCGGACAAAAGCCTTCTAATGGGCGATGGTGGTATTTGGAGATCATTGGATAGTGGCGAAACATGGTCACGGGCTGACAGCGGAACGCTACTAAGCTCCATAGTTGCATTAGCAAAGAATGGCGACTATCTTTTCGCTGGTACCGCTTTCGGTGTTTATGTTTCCTCCGATGATGGTGTGACATGGGAGGCGGCTAACGATGGTCTGTCGAGCAACATGGTTCAGTCTCTCGCAACAATCGGTTCTTATCTTTATGCTGGAGCGATATCGGCAGAGGGGATTTCAAATCCCGACCCAAGATACCCGCCTAAAGTATGGCTGGTTGGTAGCGGAATCTTTCGATCGACTAACAACGGAGGAAGTTGGTCCGAAATCAAGAACTTTTTGGAAGAAGGGGATTCGATTTGGCGAATCGATCTTTTTGCAAGCGAGACAAACCTTTTCGCAAATGGCCTTCGGTCAACCGACAGTGGGGTCACCTGGCTTGATAACAGCAAAAGCCCCGATCCAATCGCTGTAAGTGGAAATAGTCTCTTTGGCATAAGCTACCCACGTGTATATTTTTCGACCAATGAAGGTAGTGTCTGGACTCCGGTTAGCAGCGATTTGCCTTCGAACCATCAGATCGTTTGGGCTGCGTCAGGACCGAACATCTTCGCTGGTACATACGATAGCGGAGTCTTTGTTTTGAAGGCGACCAGCAATTCGTGGTTGCCCATCAATGCGGGATTAGCCGATACTCAGATAAACAAACTCTTCGTGGCCGACGGCTATCTTTACGCATTAGGGGGATGGGGCTTCTGGCGCCGCCCGCTCGCGGATTTTGGCATTAGCTCTGGCGCGCAGACGGCCAGGACGGATGGAATTGCAGCCGCTTACCCCAACCCCTTCTCCCTATCCACAACAATCTCCTTCACACCGGAGGCGAGCGGCTATGCGGATGTCTCTGTCGTGAACTTGCTAGGCGTGGAGGTCGCGCGGATATTCTCGGGGGAGCTCGCGGCAGGGGAGCGCACCTTCACGTGGAATCCCACTGGCTTGTCAGATGGGATATACGAATGCCTCGTCCGCATGAACGGGCGAGTCGAGAAGCTAGCGGTGATGCTATTGCGCTAACAAGTGGTGTGTAGGTGCAAGCTCCAGCTTGCACCACAACATTGTGCAAGCTGGAGCTTTCACCTACACCTCGCTGCTACTGTTGGCGCGGGACGCCGAACCAGCCGAAGTATAGAGTGAAGCCGGCATTGACCTGTGTCATGATAATCTGCTGCGGGTCGGGTCGAAAGACAAATGTTTGGCTTGGCAGATCACCTTGGAAGGCACCAATCCCCGCAATCTGTGCGAAGGGTTCGAGCGTAAATCCACTGCCGATTTCGAAGTCGTCCCGAACGCCGAAGAGCAGTTTGATGGCACCGCGACTCCACGTTTGGTCAACGACTTTTTCCGGTGTTCCAACGATCGTCGTCACAGAGTCCTTCATCAGTAATGAGTGCTGCTCGTTCGTCATCGAAAGGTGAGTATATCCGATGCCAAAATAGAACTTGATGACGGAAGCTGGCCTCGTAATGACATATCTCAAATCAAGAGAGTACGCGCTGATACCGATATTCTCGCTGGCGACCAGATAGGTCTGTCCGGCAATGAATCGGACCGGCTTATTGAATGTGTTTGTGCCAGGGCCATTATTCCAAACGGAGTCATTGATGAAGCTATCTCCAACATTCATGTGGGAATACGAGAGATCGAAATCCAACCTTCGCGTCACGGCAGTACTCGCATCGACTGTCCAGCACAATACGGAAAGCGGAGTGAGTGACGGCTTGCCAAGGATCATCGGCATATCTCCAATTCCCGCCGAGAACCCAAGTCCAACAGCCTTCCATGGCATTGGAGTGAGCAGAAACTCCGCACGGCGTTGTTCTTCGCTGAGTAGTTCTGCAGCCTTTATGGAGTCCTGCCGTGCTTGTGCCTGAATCTTGGCAATAATCTCTTCCTGCTCCTTCGCAGCAGTTTTGATCGAATCGAGTCGATGGGCTTCAGCTTCCTTCGCCAATTCGGCCTCCTGTTTCTTTCGCATTTCCTCGGTGCGACGGCGCTCGGCAGTCAGCACGGAGTCCGGCGGTGCGCCCCCGGCCGGTTGCTCGCGCTGTGCGGAAGCCGTCCCGGCTGCCGTGGCGAGAGCCATGAGGGAAAGCATCAGAATCAGCAACGATCGTGAGAGAGTCAGATTGAAGAATCGCAAAGCGTTTTCGAATGTCTGTTTAGCAACTACCGAAAGTTCAAGGTCCTTGATCTCCGCGACTTTTCGGGCCACAAGTTCAAGCTGAGCCGGTGTGTTCCGCGTGCCTCGATGTGGATGCGGCGTGAGGTACGGCGAATCTGTCTCGAGCAGGAGCCAATCGAGCGGAGTCTCACGGACCACCTCCCTGAGAGTGCTCTTCGTAAATGTAATGTTCCCGGTAAAGCTCATGTAAAAGCCGAGTTCCAGCGCTTCGTGCATACGATCGATGGTCGAAGAAAAACAATGGAATTGACCGCGAGGCAGGTCCGGCGCCACATCTTTGTAACATTCCCTCACAATGGTGAATACATCCGCGTCGGACTCCCGAGTATGTACGACGATCGGCTTGCGAAGTTCCTGCGCCAATTCGATCTGTTCTCGAAATGCCTGTCGCTGCACGTCTCGAGGTGAAAAATCATAATGATAATCCAGCCCGATCTCACCAATTCCGACAATCTTCGCGTTTGACTGGCATTCTGTGAGGATTCGGTCCCGCACATCCTTGCTCCATTCAGTCGCACTATGAGGGTGGATTCCGAGTGTGCCGAATACATTTTCCCCGTGCTCCAGCAGTGAGAGCGTGCCATCGAAACTCGCCAGATCGGTTGCCGGTGCGACGATGTGTGTCACGCCGGCCTTTCGGGCCTGGGCAAGCACATCCATGCGATCGGCATCGAACGCGGCATCCTGAAGGTGACAATGGGTATCAAACATTGGCGGGATAACCAGAGCCACTGCCAATTCGCTTCCAGAATTCTGGCATTCAAAATGCCCATCATTGGTCCAGCATCCGATTTTTTACTTTTGGGTGTAATCCTTTTTCGCGTTCAAGGTTCTTCTATGCAACGATGCGAGCGTTCTGCTACGTCCTGCTACTCCTTGTGGTCTCCACCGCACGGCCTTTGGTCGGAAGTGCGCAATGGACTCGCTCGCCATCTCCTCTCCTGACTCAGAACCAGGCTACCAACGGTGGATGTGCGATCCAGTTTTGCGACGGCGTGGTTTGGGCCGCTCACGCCGAACTCATGCGGTCTGATGATTCGGGCGTCACCTGGCGTGACGTTGCGTTGCCCGGCAGCGGCTATATTACATCAATCGATTTTATTAATCGGGATACCGGTGTTGTCTCAACGCATGACCAGATTGCGTATACCACGGATGGCGGAACGTCCTGGTCGACTTCGCCCAGTAGCGTAATACAGTCTGCAACCCTAGCCGGTGATGGCCATACCATAGTTTGCGTCTCCGGTGGCAATATGATCCACGTTTCCGTGGACGCAGGGAGTACATGGCAAACGCGCCCGACTCCGAGCTTCCCGACGCATATCACCTTTATGCCAGATGGCTCGCTGACGCTACTTAACGGCTACACTCCAACCGCATCCTTGAGCCAAAGTCCAGACCATGGCACGACTTTCACCAGGATTGGTGCACCATTTGGTGGCGACTGTTGGTCATTCGCAAGTGATTCGTGTGGCGGTACCTATGTGGTGAACGAGGAATTTTTCGCGCATAACCTGACGCGATCCAGTGTTGTACACGCGCATTATAATGGCGATGTATGGCAATCGGTCTTTGAAGGGGATCTTCCGTTCTTGTGCGGGTCAGTCTGTACATCACTCTCTGCCGTCTATGTCCAGTCGTTGAGCAAGGGCGTGTGTGTTTGCGATAGGAATGGTGGAAGCTGGATCTCGATCGGTGGGCCGCATCAGCATGTCGATTCACGGACGATTTGCGCGATTGGCGAACGCTGGGTGATTGCGTCGGACTCGCTCGGATACATTTGGCGCTATCAGACCGACACAAGCCGCCCTGCGTCCGCGCATGTGGTTGTTTCGCCCACGATATTGTTTGCAAATGATTCGCTGAACAACTGCGATTCCATATCGGACGTGGTAATTGTTAGCAGTGGTCCTTGCAGTGGATTGCATCTTCTTTCTGCGCATATTTCAGGCAGCGACAGCACGTCCTACCACATTTTCTCGTCTATTCCAACTGTGCTTAGTGGGGCGGATTCTATTCGGATTGCGTTTCGTCCCAACGGGCTGCGGGATTTTCACGGAATCCTTACGCTTACCTTCGATGGTGATTCCGAGCGACATATCGCGCTCGCCGGACACGGCTTGGCCCTGGGTGCGAGTCTCGCATATCAGAACGGTCCGCTGTTCGAACGCGATAGCGTAACACCCTGCGACCCGGCTCGATCTGCGATCTTCCGAATATTTGATAGCACATGTTGGCGTCACAGAGTGATCTCGCAACGGTTCATTGGTGCGGATTCGAGCTATTACCGACTTAGCGAAAGACTGCCGGATTCGCTTGGACTTGCGGATTCCGCTGTCATTTGGTTTCAGCCCGACTCCGTGCGCGCGTATGCAGCTTCTCTCGTGGTCTTACTGGATGATTCAACGCACATCGTTGTGCCGTTACAGGGAGCTTGCGTTGCTCCGCGAAGAACTGTTCGCTTTGCTCCAGGGCGATTATTCGACACTGATACGATCCTGCTCTGCGCACCGTTGCTTACACGCTCAGTCATTCTCGAAGACAGCTCATGCCTTCCGTGGTTGGTTGATTCAGTGACTATCGTTGGATCCGACTCGGTGGATTTTTCTATCGCAAACACTTATCCTTCGCCCCTCCAAGGCCATGATACCATATCGGTGACATTCGTATGTCCTGCACCGGGGGATTTTCAAGCAACGCTCCTGATTCATCTCTCAGATGGGACCGAACTCACGATTCCCATGATTGCACACGCAACGGAGCCAGTATTCCTTGGACCGGAGCGAATACATAACCCGATTGATACAATTGGAGACATTACTCTCCCGATCGAATGCAATCTCAAAGTCTTGCCTTATGATGTCTCGATCCGAATGAGATTCGACACGTCGAAAGTCATCTTCATTGGCACGTTTGGCCCAGATGGTTCGCGGCGATCCAAATTGACATCATCCGGTGAGGTTGAAATCGAATTACCGAAAGGCAGCCAGGGAGATGCCACGAATATGCTCGCCTATTCCCAATTCGAGTTCTATCCTACTTCGGATTCTTGTACCTCGATAGTTTGCGATTCTGTTGTGATTCTGGGTACGACGGCTTTACCATGTAAGCTCGATACGTGGTCATTTGCGTATTCGCTTTGTCCAGAATACACATGTTATACTCCCTTTATCGTCGATGTGATGCGGAACTCGCAGTTGATGCTCTGGGTCCGTCCAAATCCGGCAATGGATTGTGCTTCTCTGCTATCAAACAGCGCAATAGACGATGCGCGCATTACGCTGTTCGATGCCTTAGGCACCCCTTGCTTTTCGAAGCAAGGTTCTATCAAAGCTGGCGAGGCGTTAGACATCCCACTCACATCATTACCATCCGGCGTCTTTGGCTTACGCGTGGAAATGGGCAATCGCACGAAGTGGATTCGAGTCTTGCACATACAGTAACGGAGTCATCGGACATCACGTTATGCTGATGTGAATGAATGCTATGATCTGCTCATTGGCTGGACCTGGGAATATGACCGCGACTTCGTGCTTGCGCTGGAGCGTCACGCTCAGGCGAAACGGCGGCTCTCGACGTTTCAAGTACACGAAGGGAACATCGAGGAAGTCCTCGCGCGCCATCGCCAGCGAAAATTAGAGTTTGGCCTCTATTTGGACCGTGCGTTCGATGTCGATGAACGGTTCGAACGGCTGGGCCGATCCATCGAGCGTAGGGGAGGGGCTGTCGTTAATTCCTACGATCATACCGTTGAAGCGATCGATAAAGCCACGATGCACCTCGAATTCATCGAGGCAGGGTTGCACGTTCCGTTTACCATTATCATATCGCCTTACAAAGAGCGGCAAGAGGTTGGACTTACTCCGCACGATCTTGCGCATCTTGGTCGTCCCTTTATCATTAAGCCAGCGAACACGACTGGAGGCGGCATCGGCGTTGTAACCGGCGCGGAGTCGCTACTTGATGTCATTGAGGCACGCAAAGAGCTCCAGGCGGACAAATACTTGCTCCAGGAAAGGATCATTCCGAGAATCATCGGAGATCGCCGCTGCTGGTTCCGTTGCTTTTACGTATTTGATAAAATCCTACTCACGTGGTGGGACGACCAGACTCACCGCTATGCACTGGTGACACCCCATGAGGAGCATTACTACACTTTGCGTCCGCTTCGCCGGATCATGAGAACCATCGGGCAGGTTTCTGGCCTCAACTTCTTTTCGAGTGAGATCGCGCTGAGGCAACCCACGCCGTATGAGCGATCGCAATTTGTCGTTGTTGATTACGTGAACGACATGTGTGACATGCGCGCAACGTGTGATGCCATTTCGGGATTTCCCGATGATGGAATTCCGAACGTGCTGCGCGAACGCATTGTTGACCGCCTCTCGCTTGCGGCCAGCAAGCGAAAGTGCTTAAGTGATTGGAGATGAGGAACGAGGGTAATGGAAACACTTGAACTTGTAATAATGGAGGATGGAGACCAAGAGCATGTCCAGGTCGATCAGCGATCGGCTCTCAGCCGCCTTGAGGAAATTCTGCTCTCCCTCGGTTCGGTTGTTATCGGATTCTCCGGTGGAGTCGATTCAACATTCTTGTTGAAGGTCGCGCGTGACGTATTGGGACGCGAGCGCGTCCGAGCGGTAATTGGTATCAGCGAGACTTATCCCGAACGAGAATTGGTGGAAGCAGTCCGGTTGGCAGAGGAGATAGATGCCGAATATGAAACCGTCCGAACAGAAGAGACGGACGTCCTTAAATTTGCGGAAAATCCTCCAGACCGCTGTTACTATTGCAAAACCGAACTCTACGAGAAACTCGAGGGTATTCGTGCCCGCATCGGATTTGGCGCTGTCATCGATGGCACGAACGCCGATGACACGCATGAATTCCGTCCTGGACTACGTGCACTTCACGAACAAAGTGTTTGCTCGCCGCTAGCCGAAGCTGGGCTGACTAAGTTCGCAATTCGCGAACGATCGCGTGAATTAGGACTGACAACCGCTGACAAGCCTTCCTTTGCTTGCCTGTCATCGCGATTCCCCTATGGCATGGCGATTGACCGAGATAAGTTGAAGCGGATCGACAAGGCCGAAAACATCCTTCGCGATATGGGTTTTCTTGCCGTACGAGTCCGCTTTCACGACGCGCGCACCGCACGTATTGAACTGGGCACGAAAGAACTTATGAGGGCCATTGAGCCCGCGCATCGCGAACAGATCGTGACTGCTCTGAAGGCATTGGATTTTACGTATGTCACGCTCGATCTTCAAGGCTTCCGTAGTGGCAGCATGAATGAAGTGTTAACGGAAGAAACTAAACAAGGATATCTGTAATGCAATCGCTCGGTAAATATCTCATTCCCGGTCAAAAGCTCTCGCCACAATCGCTCGCAGATTACTATTCAAAGAATGCGCAGGATTCACACGCTGGCTTTGCCGCCAACGATTGGGGCGAACCGGAGGAAATGCTCGCGCAATTTGAATTTCTCGTCGAGCATGTCGATCTCAATGGCAAGACACTTCTCGATGTTGGCGCGGGCAATGGTTTGCTATTCGATTTTCTTGCAAAGCGCAATATCAAGCCAGCGAGCATCACCGCGATCGATATTTCCTCGGGCCAGATTGCCGTCATCCGAGAGCAATACCCAGAAGTGCACGCAATCGAAGGTGACTTCTTTACGTACGAATTCGAACAGACATATGATGTTATCACAATGTTTGGCGTGGCACCGTGCCTGAAGTTCATCTTCCCACAGAAGCACCGTCTCTCGTCGCTCCTGCGTCTGCTCGATCGCGCACTACAATACTCGACCTTCGGAGTTGCCTGGAGCTTCCTGAATCATAATTGTTATGAACGGGCGGAAGAAGAAGGCTATGAGTATGTATACTACTATCCTGAAGAGGTCTGCACGATACTTTCAGGAGCCCGCTATGATCTCTCAACTGTCCTGAATGATCTCGTCACATCCTGCTTTATCTATTCTGAGGATGCGAATGAGTCCACGTTCCGGTTCAATCTTAACCGGATCGACGAAAAGCTCGGACTTCTAAAGTGATTCCGGCTCGGCATGGATAACCACGCGCGTCAACTCCGGGAATCTCACTTTCAGTGCTTGCTCGACTTCGGTTGCGATGTCATGCGCTTCGGCAAGTGAGAGATTAGCCGCCACCTGAGCTGTGAGGACCAACTTGTGCATCTCGCCATCCGAATCCCGATACAAATGAACCTCGTGCACATGACGCACCGCCGGGTTTGCCGCGAGAGAGTAGGCCTCGATGTCGTGAAGTAATTGGGTCTGCCGCGCACCAATATCATCGACCTTCGGAAGCCGAAGATCACTTCGCTGCTCTTCCAAGTGGACGAATATCGACTCGATCTGAGGCAGCTCTTTGCGGATATGTTCTTCAATTTCCCGGGAAAGAGACTCGGCTTCGGCTAACGCAGTACCGGGCGGAAACTCAAGATGGTAATCGAGAGCGATCTTGCCCTCGGAGGTTTCAGCTAATTCGATATTGTGTGGTTGCAGGCCGTACTGTGCCACAACGAGTTTCAGCGATTCGAAAGGCGCCTCCGCCGTCGTCCGAACTGGACGCCAGTGGACCGTAACCTCGGCATTTGTAAAGTCGGCAGTAATCGCTTCTTCAACTTCCTGGAGTACGCGCTCGATGGCCGCATATGGCAGGATCCGGCTAATTTGTATGCTGACTTCGACAAACAGCGTCGAACCTGCTTGTCGCATTCGAAGACGTGAGACCGCTTCAACTCCGGGTACGTTGCGGACAAGCGCGAGGAGCTGCTCCGAGTCTTCTCGGCTGGTAAAGCGGTCAGTCAAGCCATTGAGCGCCCGTATCAATAGCTTCACACTGAGCCAGACGACGAATCCCGCTAGGAGAAGTGCCGCAATATCATCAGCAGCCGGCAGGCCAGCATAGCGCACGAGTAAGAGTCCAACAATTGCGACGATGGCACCCAGAGAATCGCTGAAAAAATGGAGTGCGCTGGCTTCGAATGCATGCGAATGGTGCTCGCGGGCGGCAGCATGCATCCGGCGCGATCGCCAGAAATCAAGTGCGATCGAGACAATCAGAACCGCAAAACTCCAGATATTGACCTCGATCTTCCTCGGAGTCCCTCGCAAATGGGTTGCGGCATTCCAGGCAATCCAGAGTGTCGCACCGAGTAGCAGCAGACCTTCGACCAGCGCCGCAAGGCTCTCGAATTTTCCGTGACCATAGGGATGGTCCTCATCCGGTGGTGTCGAGCTGACCCGAATCGCCAGCAGTGTTATGGTGACGGAGATTAGATCGATGCCGGATTCGGCCGCGAGCGAGAGAATCGCCAGCGAACCAGTCATCAGACCGACAACTAATTTCGTGCTAAGGAGAAAGAGGGTAACGAACAGCGAAATCCATGCAATCTGCAGTTTCGGGCGAGGACTCGTGTGTTCCGAACTCGCTGAGGAATTTCTCCCGTGATCTTCAGGATTTCGCATTGAGAGAACTCCAAACGGTGATCGTGAGAAACTGCCTGTGAACCGATCCCAAGAATCCACATTATCGGCGGAATCCAGGTTCTGTCTTTTGTGCCCGAGGGGAGACTCGAACTCCCACATCCTCACGAATACGGCGCCCTGAACACCGCGTGTCTACCAATTTCACCACTCGGGCTGATCCCATTCTTAATGGGGACGGTCTAACAGAGGGCTTCTTCAGCCTGTTCCATTTTCTACGCTTGCGTCGCGTCGTTTACATTGATGACGTTCATCGCCATCGATAGTCCCGAAGCAACGATTCGTTCACAAGCGCCTGCGGCGCGATCGATCATTTCGGATGCTCGCTGCAATTCGTCTGGCTTGAATTGCGATAGCACATGGCGGACCTGATCGCCTTTCCGAAATTCTCCACCAATGCCGCATCGAAGTCGAGCGAAGTCATTCGTGCCAAGCTCGTAAATTATGGAGGAGAGGCCGTTATGTCCGCCATCAGAGCCGAGCAGCCGTAGCCGAAGTGTCCCCAATGGCAGCGCGATATCATCGACGATCACGACCAGATTCGAGATATCGCACTTATAGAATTGAAGTGCATCCCGGACCGCGCGGCCCGAGAGATTCATGTAGGTCGTCGGCTTGATCAGAAGAACATCTTCGCCGGCATGCGCGCCTTTTGCAACATAATAATCGCCTTTACCGGCACGCCAACCCGTTGAACGAGTCAGATCCCGCTCGACGCGATCGACCACCTCGAAGCCCACATTATGCCGCGTTCCGGCATACTCACGGCCAATATTACCAAGTCCCGCAAAGAGCCACATCTTGGTAGTTGAAAGTGGATAGTGGATAGTTGATAGTGGTTAGTTGAGAGAGGGAGATAGACTGTCCCCGTTATTCACTCTCCACTATCCACTCTCAACTATCCTCTAAGGGGATTACGCCTTCGCGGAAGCGCCCTCTTCCTCTTCCTTCTTGCCCTTCGCCTTGATCTGCTCCGGTTCGGTCACAACAGCCTCGGTCGTGGCTGCTGCTTCCTCCGCTGCCTTCGGCGGTACAACCGCGACGATGACGGCGTTGGCTTCGCCCGAAATCGTGTAGGCCGGATGTTCAGGAAGATCCGATACGTGTTTGGCGTGGCCGATCTTCAGGTCGCTCACATCAACATCGATATGCTCCGGGATGGCATCCGGCAGAACTTCGATGTTCAGTTTGTGGAGAACAAAATTGAGGATACCGCCATCCTTTGTTCCAATCGCAGTCCCGACCAAACGGACCGGCACGTCAACCTTGATCTTTTCTCCCGCATGGATTGCGATCAGATCGATATGCGATACCCGGTCGGTCACAGGATGAAACTGGACTTCGCGCAAGATGCAGAGCGTCGGCTCGCCATCGATATTCAGGTTGACTGTATGCGTCTCATGCGTATAGATAAGCGGTCGCAGATCGAGTTCCTTGACATGAAAGGGAATACTGGCTTCGCCATGACCATAAACAATGCCGGGAATTCGGCCTTTGTTGCGAAGCTGTAATGCGGTCGAGCCGCCGAGTTTGCTACGCTTTTCAGCGTTGATTTGGAGTTGTGCCATGATATTCTATCAGCCGCTGCACACTTACGTCAACATGATCGCTCACATCGAGCAGTGCCCAACAGCGCTGTTGGAAATTGTGCCCGCCGATCGCTCGTACGGACTTTTGAATTGCGGCCTCTTAACAATTTGAGTCGGGAATGGCTCCCAGCGTGGCAAATCATCACCCGCAAGATTGGCTCGTGTTTCGTTCTTTGCCGCCGGAAACAGGTGCCCGTGGTTAAAGTAATACTTTAACTCTCTCTTTTGAGTTGTCATTTAATGAATGTCCTCTCCATTGCATCAAAATCGCCATGTTGTCAAATGGCAAGAGGTTTGATTGTCAATGAGCAAGAGGTGCCTATCATCACCCACTCGAATATAGGGCGCCGAAACACGGAAGTCAAGAGGCAAGCGAAGAATTAATCGTACGGGCACCTGTTTCTTTTTAGAAAGCCCACGGCCACTCTGTCAGTCCTGCGAAAAGCCTTCTATGTCATCCCCGCGAAAGCGGGGATGCAGGCCCCACTCGATCGTGCTGAATCGAACCTGGATTCCCGGCTCGCGCCTACGCTTCGCGGGAATGACGGATTGCACGCGCCTACGCTGCCTCACGCGCCTACGCGGCCTCACGCGCCTACGCTGCCTCAGCGCCTACGCTGCCTCACGCGCCTACGCTGCCTCACGCGCCTACGCTGCCTCACGCGCCTACGCTGCGCGCGGCAGCGACAAAGTGCCGGAGGCGGCCTGAACGTGTCGAAGGAAGTACCCGCAGACTGGGGTGGAGCGGAGCGGAACTGTATTATTGAGAGAGCCAATCTGGAGTGGTTAAAGTCACCTTCAGCTCACTTTCAATGTTAGCTTTTGCAAGAGAAAGTTCACCCCGTTTGCGAGATGACAACCTAGATGCGGTAGCAAAATCGAAAAGCAACTGCAGGGTACCAGCATCCTTCAAAACATTGTTGTTAAAAGAAGCATAGAATGGATTCTTCCCGAGCAAGACGGTAGAGAGCGTGATCAAAATGAGATAAGCATTTTCCGTAATGCCAGATTGTGCCGGAATGAGTGAAAGTATCTGCTTCAATCTTTCGAGATTTTCTGGCCTCCAAAAGACCGAATCGTTGTCCAAAAAAAGGGGGTAATAAAAATATGGAAAATCGCGAAACTTTGACGCAAGGGAAAGCCAGGGAAATGAAGCCTCCGTTTCTTTAATAACATTCTCCCTCAAGCACGCAAAAAGGAGATCACAAGTTTCTCTGTAAAAGACTTTGTCATCACTAAACATCTGGCTCCAGGGAGCAACCATTCGCAATAGGCTATCATCAGAATGAGGTCCCGTTTCAATGAAGGATTTCAACAGAGAGCGTTCGCGTTCGCGTATGGGTAAGTACTCGCGTGTCCAATTGCCCCACGCCTGATGCACCTTTAGTATCCCTTCGAAGCAGCTCGAACCTAATCCATACTTGAAGTCTTCAACTGAACTTAGGGAGACGAGCTCGTCCAAGAAACTAAGCGTTCGAAGTCCATCCGCCGCTATGCCAGTGTTTTCAAAATGTATTTCCAAGTAAGGCTGTAATTGACGAGCGTATATGTCAACGGATTCCAAAAACAGCGCAAGGAAGACAGATTGAATGCTGTGCCCACTTTCTGCACTGTAGGTTCGAATCACACTTTCTAAGGTGGTGCCCTCCTCTTTCGAGCGAAGCATGATCACCTTACACTCCTTTTCCGTAACGATTGGAGGGTGATCCAATAGGTGAGAGTACATCTGGAAGTCCGAACGTTTTATAAATCTCTCATCAAGCCGTGAAATAATGCGACTTACGCTTTCAGAGTCGGCAAGAGGAACGATATTTTGGCTCGTTAGCGATTCCATGATCGTCTTCACTCCAGCCTCTCTGTTTGAGCCTCCGAGTGAAAAGTGATCTTGCGCCCAGTATGCCGACCCTAAAATAATGTCACAAAGGCCAGGCGAAAATACTTCAAGAAGGGTAGTCATGGAAACCAACTCAGCGTCAACCTCCTCACGGTCAAAGCGGCCTAAGATGTGGCTCGACGCGGATAAATGCCTGACAAATGATCGAATT
This sequence comes from Bacteroidota bacterium, assembly GCA_030706745.1. Taxonomy (NCBI): domain Bacteria; kingdom Pseudomonadati; phylum Bacteroidota; species Bacteroidota bacterium. Next base: position 235,931 of record JAUZNX010000003.1, on the reverse strand, counting down.
CTCCTTGGATTCCAGGGAAGAAACTTAAAAGCCGCCGCCGCCTCCAGGAAGTCCAGAGGAATATCAAGTGCCTTGAATTCGTTGTCGATAAGAGACCAAATGCCGTCACTCTCCAGGCCAGGCACACGAAAACTGAAGTCGAAGATCTTATTCAGGTAATCCTTCCTTGCGTAGGTTGAGGAAGAACCGAATTGAAATCGCTCCTTGATTGCTTCAGGATCGTACGCTACCACGAAGGACATGTTTGGAATGTTTAGTCCATTTCTCAAGAGGTAGAAGAGGTCCGGTGTTAAGTTCGGCTCAGCTCTTTCCAAGTCATCAAACAAGACTACGACGCGTTTCCCAGGAATGTTGGACAAGCTCTTTATGGAGCGCAGGGAAGAGGGGAGATCCATTCCGAAGTATGCTCCTTCGCTGTTCAGAATACTCGCGGCGTTTGGGGATAATCCGCCAAGGAAGTTCCATGTGAACTCTGAATCTTGTGGACGCAGGCTATTGCTTAGCTGCCGAACAATCTCTTGTAAAACGACTGGAACAGAGGCTGTTCCCCAGAGCTTGACGTACACAACTTCATTTTGTTGCGACTCAATCGTCTTGATGAAATTCAGTATTACGGTTTTGCCGCTACCCCACTCGCCGATCAGGCCGATTCTAATACTTTGCCCTTCTGGAATGGAGTCGATAATCTCGCAAATGTTTGATGCGAAGGGCCATCGGCCTAAAAGATCCTCTTCCTTATGAGCGATTGCCTCGTCTTTGTCTAGGTCGAAGTTAGCTCTCATGGGCTTCTTCCTTTCTTCTTAAAGCTCTATGATCGTCGCTAATAAGGCAATCGTATCGCAGATTCTGGATGAAATCAAATTCTATTCTTAGAACCTTAAGCTTTGAAAATCTCGGAAGCCATGAGTTATAGCATATCAGGAATAGTTCGGAAGATGATAACTCAGCCTGAAGAATGTCGGCATAAAACTTCGGAGGATGAATATTGTCGGCTGGCGCGCTGAGTTTGATGAATTTCAAAATGTGATAAACCGACCGATAGTAATGTGCTGCAAAATCAGTCTTATCAAAGAATTCAGTCAACTGGTCATCCAGCGGATGATTTGGATTCTCAACCACGAATTGTCTTAACATCTCTTCGAGGTACTTCAATACCTCTGCTCCCTCATAGGAGGTTTGGCTCATCCCGCTCATTACACTCGCATCGAAGCGCAAGCCGCGCACACGTAAATTCGCCTTCAACGCACGAAGGTGGGTACATAGATTGAAGAACGTTCTCTCAAAGTCCTCCTTCTCATTGCGTCTCCGATCTCGTTTCATTTGTAATCGCACCTGTTTCATTCCTCGTCTCTGAATTTTCAGGGTGCTGTAGATGAGTAGTACACCGGCAAACGACCAGAGCGAGCCAACAATACCGCCAATGAACTCGCCTATGGCCCCGGTCTCAGGCCCATCATAATTCCAAATAGGCCCGCGGCCTGTAAATGCGACAATGCCGAGAAAAAGCAATAGCACTGCGAGCCCTGAAAAGATCGCGACAATTGCGAACCACTCATAAGGCCCCCACTTCTCAATAGTGGAAGTTCTATGATCCTTGATCCGTCTAGTCTTGTTAAACATGGTGTGAAATTACAACAACCTCCCTTGTTCCCCTGACACATCCTCCACTCTTCCAGGATAACCGGAATGTCTCTGCTGCCCTGCGGCAGGACGTGCACAGCACGTCCCTACGGTTATCATAGCAATTTCCCTACGCGGCTTTTTCACTGTCAATGACGTGCGCCAGTTCCCGGCCCCAATTACGTATCGAACAGCGAGGAAATCGACTTATCCTCATGCGTCCGTTTGATGGCTTCGGCGAAGACCTTGGCCACGGACTGGACTCGAATCTTGGGCGAGTGATGGAGCAGCGGGATTGTGTCCGCAACGATGAGCGACTCGAGCGGCGAATCTTCGATCCGCTTGATGGCCTCGCCGCTAAGGACGGCATGCGTGCACGCGCCAAAGATTCGGTTGGCTCCGGCCTTCTTCAGTGCCACGGCGGCGTTGGTGAACGTGCCGGCGGTGTCGATGAGATCGTCTACCATAATCACGTTCTTGCCTTTGGGATCGCCGATGATGTTCATCACCTCGGCCACGTTCGGCGCGGGACGGCGCTTATCGATTACGATAAGATCGGTATTGAATCGCTTGGCATACGCGCGGGCCATCTTGGTGCCACCGACATCCGGCGAAGCAATGATCATCTTCTTGATCTTCTGCTCCTTGAAGTGCTTGACGAAGGTGTTCGAGGCGTATAAGTGATCGACCGGAATATCGAAGAAGCCTTGTAACTGCGGCGCATGCAAATCCATCGAAATCACGCGGTCGGCGCCGGCCTTGGCAATCAGGTTTGCAATGAGTTTGCTCGTGATGGCAACGCGGGGCTGGTCCTTGCGATCTTGCCGCGCATAGCCGAAGTAGGGGATGACAGCCGTGATGCGTTTGGCGCTGGCGCGCCGAGCGGCGTCAATCAGCATGAGTAACTCGAGGAGATTCTCCGCCGGTGGGTTAGTGGACTGGATGATAAAGAGGTCCTCGCCGCGGATGTTCTCGTCGTACTTGACCCACATCTCTCCATCCGAGAAATTCTTGATGCGAACGGAAGCCATCGGCACGTTGAGCGCCGCAGCAACCGCTTCCGCGAATTTCGGATTGCTACGGCCGGAAACGATCTTTGGGTGAGACACGGGGGAGAATTTCAAATGTGAAGTATGAAAGATGAAGCGTTATTTCCGGGCTGCTTCTTCACTTGAAGGAGGGTGGTGGTGATGACAAGTCGTTCAATGCAATACAAGTCTGTTGATGCCAAGAATGTCTCGTACTAAAGCCCTGCACCACATTTCATACTTCATATCTCATATTTTCCCTTCGCTGGGGCGGGAGGATTCGAACCTCCGAATGCCGCCTCCAAAGGGCGGTGCCTTACCACTTGGCGACGCCCCAGCGAGTGGGAAAATATGAAAGATGAAGTATGAAGTATGAAATGTGAGGTATGAAATCAGGTTAGCGCTCGACGCACAATTTACTACCAGTGCGTGCCACTTTCATATTTCATACTTCATATTTCATATTTTACAGGGTGTCCCGCACTTCGGCCGCCCCTTCGAGCGACGCGATAACAGAGGCTAATAGACGGAAGTTCTGAACATGTACGGAAGGATCCCGAGGAACATTCAACTCGATCATACTGAGTTCATAAAACCGAGCGCCTGTCGTGAAAAGCGTTACGCTGTGTTGCCGTTGGTGCATGCTATCAGGTGAATTCTCCACATAATCATAGCTTGCGAACAGCTTGTTCTTCACGGTGTAAAGCGTGGTTGGCCGCGAAATGCTGAGTTTGCCAGGCAAGCGCGATGACTTCAGATGAAACGATTGCTCCGTGAGCGCGCTCATTCCATCGCGTTGGACTTCACGCCGAAACTCGGCCGTTGCGGGAATCTCCGCGAGTACGAGCGCTCGTTCGCGCTCCGGATCGGTATAGACTTCGAGGACATTCTCCATCGGAATACTCCGAATGTCCACCCTGAGCCAGCCCTTCGGGTAGCGGGCCGCAATATCGCCAGAGGGAGACCGGAAGTAATTTTCGTCGAGCGCGTTTGGCAGCGGCAGGTACGGCGAAGTGGGGCTAAGCGGTTTGGTCGTCGGTCCAAACAAGCTGCAGCCAGTCACGAACAATGTCAGGAAGATTAGTGCGGCTGCGGGTATCGGACGTATCACCATGCACAAAAATACTCAGGAAAAATGAGCGGCCACCAGTTATTCCGTCTTCGCCGTCACGGGACCGCGAGCACCTTCATACTTTGTGAGCGTGGCAGTAATCTCACCGATGATGACTTTGGAGGTCATTTTGACCGGCAGATGATTGTCATCGTCGGTCAGCCAAATCTTGATCGATCCTTCGCTTTTGAACAGCCCGCCCTGGACGACCATCGGCTCGACAACCGCGCATTCGAATGTGCCCGCATCGGTTTCAACTTTTTGGTGGCCGAGAATACGAACATCCAGAGGATGCGTCTGTCCATCATAGAAATTTTGAAGATGGATCACATCACCCCTTCGTGAGTGTGTCAGATCGAGCGTCCGCACATAATAGAATGCACTGACAATATCATGCACGTACTTCGGAATCTTGTAATGATTTCCATCGCTGGTCTCCGCCGTTTCGGATACCGGATCGAAAAACGCGTCATAGTCCTTGGAGTAATTTCCTTCGCGAACATGCTGCTCGAAACGCCAGGGAAAGATCCCATCGACATCCATGAACGTCTCGTAACGGTCCCGAACCTTGAAGACCCAATCGAATCCCGAGGTGGAACTTGCTTCAATCCGAGTCTCATAGGTCTTGCGACCATTGACATACCGGTACGCCGGAATAGACATCACGGCATGACCGGCGGTAATAAACCCATACGAAATATCGAAGCTAAGCCGCTCCCCAACGGTAAATGCATTATTGGGCCAGGAGCGGAATTGCTGATCCGCAACGGCGGATTGGTCGGGCGCCTCGATAGCGGCAACCGTTGCGACACTCGCCGCGAGAGCGAGGACAATCAGTGCCACCCGGTGTGAGAACAAGTGCTTTAAGCTCAAGCCAATAACCTCAATTGGACTGTATACATGAATAGCGCTTCAGCTAAGGATGCTGCGTATGATCTCCATTACGTCACGCACAAGAATTCGTTCCATGCAGGTACATACTTTGCAGTTCGGGCATCCAGAGATCGGCTCCGGCGCAAGATTGAATGCACGCGTCCCGCGAAATCCCCATCGCTCGCGTGCTAACGCAGGAGGCAACGGAAAAAGCCCGACGCTGGGCGTGCCAACAGCGGCAGCCAAATGACCTGGGCCGGTGCTGTTCGAAATCACAATCGATGCCTTGGTCAGCAATGCTGCAAGCTCCGGAAGAGATTTGCCGACGAATAAATGGACGCCAGCGCCAATTTCATTCTTTGCGCGCTCCAGCAACTCCCGGTCGCCCTCTGTGCCAGTAAGCACGATCTCCAATCCAAATTCGGAGCGCATCGTGTTCGCAAGCTCAACAAAATGCTCCAGCGACCAGTCCTTACTCGAACCGGCTGTCGAGATGTGAAGCACCGCAAATTTGTCGGCAGCATTTGGCAGTGTGGCATAGAGCCACTCGCGTGCCACTGAATGTTCTTCATCGCGGAGTTCAACTTGAGGGAGTGCCTGCGGATCAGCTTCGATACCGATCGATCGAAGCATTCGCAGGTTGTGCACTGCCTCATGGAGGCCGCCTAGGCGCCGATGCGCTCGAATGCGCCGATTGAAAAGTGGAGAATACCAACGATAGCCTGTGCCAATCCGGACTGGAATTCGGGCGAGAAAGGCCGCAAGGACTAATGGCCATCGAGGACTCGGAAACACTGCGACCTCGCAACCACTGGCGCGAAAGAGTCTGATATTTTGCCACAGGCTATTTGTAGCTTCGAACGAAATCACTTTGTCGATCGCCGGGCACCGCTCGGCTATGGGTCGGGTGTAGTTGTGGACGAGGAAGGAGACGGAGACGTTGGGATTCGCTCGCTTGAGTTCAGACGCCATAGGCAGCGTCAGGACGAGATCGCCCAAGCGGTCGGTACGAACGATGAGAACTTTCAATGAGCGGGAGACGGGGATCGAACCCGCGACGTCCAGCTTGGGAAGCTGGCATTCTACCGCTGAATTACTCCCGCAGCAAGCACGTACTAAGTGCTGAGTCCTTAGTGCTGAGTGCAAAGATGTGTTGGCAGGAAATCGTTTCGCAAAAGTGATTACTGATCTCAGGACGTAGCTTTTAGCACTCAGCAGTTAAAGCACTTCGAGAGGAACCGCGTATGAAAGGCAAGGTGTTACACGCGCGCCTCATAAGAGGCGGCCTTACACGATGCCACCCTAGCTCAGTTGGTAGAGCAGCTGATTCGTAATCAGCAGGTCACCGGTTCAAGTCCGGTGGGTGGCTCTGGGACAAGGCTCTTGCGCACTCCGGTCCTCCGCGCAGGGGCCTATTTTTATGGCGTTCCATTTACTGCCGTCCCCGATTGTCCGCAACGTTTGGTACGAAAGATCGTATAGAGTCAATGGATTCTATAGAATCTATCGGAATGCAAAACAACAACAAAAACATCTCAGCCAGGATCGCACAGGATTTTGGCGCAAACGCCAGCTACGTCGAAACACTTCTCGATCGCTATCAATCCAATCCGTCATTTGTCGATGAAAGCTGGAGCAGCTATTTCGAAGAACTGATTGGCGGGGCGAGTTCAAACGGAAAAACTCCTACTCAGACAGTTGAACCCATCAGTCCTGCCGGTCCGATCAGTCCCATGGCTGCCCCCGCCACACTCACAGGCGGTGCTGAACTGCTTCGCGGCGGCGCGAAAAAACTCGTCGAGAATATGGAGCAGAGTCTTACCGTGCCGACGGCAACATCCGTTCGGTTGGTTCCGGTAAAGGTGCTCGAGGAAAATCGACGCGTCATCAATGATTACAGAGTGCTACGAGGTTTATCCAAAGTCTCTTACACACATATTATTGCATGGGCGATCATCCGAGCGATGGACGGGTTTGCGCAGATGAACGATGCTTTGAAGCTTTCCGCAGAGGGACCTGCAAGAATCAAACGAGCAGACATAAACTTAGGAGTTGCTGTTGATGTCCAGCGGCAGGATGGAAGCCGAACGTTGCTGGTGCCAAACGTCAAGCGTGCGAGCACGCTCACATTCTCGGAATTTCTTCGGGCCTATGATGATGTAGTCACACGAGCTCGAACTGGCAAGCTTGAAATTGCGGACTTCGAAGGCACCACGATCTCTATAACGAATCCCGGCACGCTTGGGACCGTTGGCTCCGTGCCGCGACTCATGTCCGGGCAGTCGATGATTATCGCGACAGGTGCGATTGAATATCCTGCTGAGTATCAGGCGATGACGCCCGAAGCGTTGACGCTTCTGGGCGTGAGTAAGGTCGTCCAAATCTCTAATACCTACGATCACCGTCTCATTCAGGGTGCGGAATCCGGCGCAATGCTGGCACGCATCCATGAGCTATTACTTGGTAAGGACCAGTTCTATGCTCGAATATTTGGGGACATAGAAATTCCGGTACGACCTTTCCACTGGGGGATCGACACAAACCCTGCGCTCCTCTCCTCGCAGGCACGAGAGCGGCTCCAATTGCGCAAGCAGGCCGGCGTACTCGAAATGATTAATGCCTACCGCGTGCGTGGACATCTCATCGCCGATCTGGATCCGCTCCATGCGGTGAAGGTCAGTTATAATCCTGAACTCGACATCGAGACATATGGTCTGACAATCTGGGATCTGGACCGCGAATTCGATGCCGGTACTTTATCTGGACTCGGCATTGCGACGCTGCGAACAATCATCGATGCACTCCGGCAGGCCTATTGCGGAACGGTCGGCGTGGAATACCGGCACATCCAGAGCCGGGAAGAGAAGCTATGGATCCAGCAGCGCGTGGAGAGCGCCGCACAGCCAGTCGAGCCAGAGGTTCGCAAGCAGATTCTTTGGAAGCTAATTTCCGCCGAGCAGTTCGAGCGGTTCCTACACACCAATTATCTCGGCCAAAAGCGATTCTCTGTCGAAGGCTGCGAAACGCTGATTCCATTACTCGATCAACTGATCGAGCAAGCCGCCGGCGATGGTGTTGAAGAAATTGTCTTCGGGTCGTCGCACCGTGGCCGGTTAAACGTGATCGCGAATGTGATTGGCCATTATTGCGAGCGCATTTTCACATCCTTCGAAGGCTCGGTCCATCCAAATTTTCCTGCGGATGAAGGCGATGTAAAATATCATCAGGGCGCGACTGGCGAACGCCAGACTCAGTCGCGAACGGTCAAACTCACGCTCGCAAATAATCCGAGCCATCTCGAGGCCGTCGATCCCGTCGTTGAAGGAATGGTCCGTGCCAAGCAGGACGCGCTCCGGGGGAATGATGAGTTAGGGATGATGAATGATGAAAGAAAGGCATCCTCAGCATTCAACATTCAAACGTTGAGTTGGGAGAAGATTCTTCCGGTGCTGATACATGGCGATGCCGCCTTTGCCGGTCAAGGCATCGTTATGGAAACGCTCAATCTCGCACAGCTATCTGGTTACGGCGTCGGTGGGACGATTCATATTGTCGTCAATAATCAGATTGGCTTTACGACGAATCCTGCCGAAGGCCGATCAACGGTCTATTCGACAGATATTGCGCGAATGACCCAATCGCCGATTTTCCATATCAACGGTGACGATCCCGATGCGGCCTATCGCACCCTGTTGCTTGCACTCGAGTATCGCCGGACCTATCACAAGGATATTGTCCTCGATGTCATCGGCTTTCGTCGTCTGGGACATAACGAATCAGACGAGCCGAGCTATACGCAGCCTCTCATGTACTCGCGTGTTAAAGCTCACCCGGGTGTCCGCACGATTTATGCACAGCGGCTCGTGAAGGAGAGAGTCGTCACCGAGCAAGAAGTCAAGGACTTGGTCGCAGAGCGGATCCGTCGCTATAATGAGGCGTTACAGCGCGCGAAAGTTGTTGTTGCCGGGTTGAGGAAGACTGAATCGCTTCCCGAAACGACACCGGAGCGAGACGGCTCGGTTAGTATCGCCACCGGTATGGATCGAGCGATACTCGATGAGATCACCCAACAGATTTCGATCGTACCACAGGCATTCCACTTGAACCCGAAGATGGTGAGCCAACTTGCCAGGCGAGCCAAGATGGGTGCGGGAGAATCGAATGCCGATTGGGCTTTTGGCGAAGCGCTCGCCTTTGGCTCGCTCGTCCTCGAAGGCACGCACGTCCGCTTGAGCGGACAAGACTCCGGTCGTGGCACCTTTAGCCAGCGCCACGCCGCGATGTATGACATTGAATCCGGCGAGAAGTGGATTCCGCTCGCACATTTGAATGGCGCGAAGGCTTTGTTCGAGGTGTACGACAGCTCTCTTTCTGAAGAGGGCGTGCTTGGCTTCGAGTATGGATATTCGGTTATTGCCGAAAATGATCTCGTAATCTGGGAAGCCCAGTTTGGCGATTTCGCTAATGGCGCGCAGACGATTATCGATCAGTTTATCGCCGCGGCAGAGGAAAAATGGAAGCAGAAGTCTAGGCTGGTCATGTTGCTGCCGCATGGATATGAAGGGCAAGGCCCGGAGCATTCGAGTGCACGACTCGAACGCTTCCTGCAACTCTGCGCGGAGAATAATCTTCAGGTTGCGAATCCGACAAACCCGGCGCAGTATTTTCACCTACTCCGTCGTCAGGCAACTCAAGTGGAGCGAATTCCGCTGATCGTTATGACCCCGAAGAGTTTACTTCGTCTGCCAGCCGCGGGATCGACGATTGATGATTTTACAACTGGCGGTTTCCTTCCGGTGATTGACGATGCGGGCCTGAAAGACCACACGGAGGTAAAGCGAGTCGTTGTATGTAGCGGCAAAGTCTACTACGATTTGCTCGAGGCTCGCGGAGATAACGAAACGGTTGCGCTCGTGCGACTCGAACAACTATATCCCATCCCGGGTGAGGCGCTTCAACGGATCGTCGAGGACTATCCAAATGCGCGTGAGATCGTATGGTGCCAGGAAGAGCCGAAGAATATGGGAGCCTGGACATTCATCCGCCCACGACTTGAAGGGCTATTTCCAAATCTAGCGGTTCGGTACGTCGGTCGCGACGCGAGTGCCAGTCCGGCAACCGGCTATTTTGCGGTACATGAATTGGAGCAGAAGGCGACCGTAAGTCAGGCGCTCCATCTAATGTGATTCGATCGCCAATCGTGAAGTGGAATTAACTTCATACTCAGAAAAATGCTTGTGATAAGTCGTGCCTGAAGGCGTTCTATCACTGAAGGTCAACTAATCGCAAGGTCGTCGCGAAGCCGCCCGATTGTGTAGCCTGCCGACCCTGTGCTGAAGAAGCAGCGCGAGGTCTGTCAATCGAGTCACAACGAACGTTATTAATTAGACGAGGTCTGTAATGAAGTTATTCATCGCAGAGTATGCCCGCGCGTATACTCAACGGATTCTGTTCGCTTTACTTGGACTCACGCCTGTTCTAATCACAGCATGTTCAAGCCCCAACTCGGCGCCGGCAACTTCGACGCCGGTCAGTTACTCAGCCAGCGCATTTTTTAACACGCAACCGTTGGGTGATACGGACCGGACTCCATCGCCGGCATGCTTCCCAGTACAATATCTGCAGGAGCAGCTTGGTCTGAGCGACACCCAGGTTATCGCAATTCAGGCATTGCAGGATTCACTCCGGCTCGCAATTCAAAAACAGATTACGACGATGAAAGCCTCGGGGACACTGAATCGCGACTCAGTTCGGGCACTGCGGCAGCAATATCAGGTCGCGCTGCAGAATGGTCTCGCAAATATCTTAACGCCTGCACAGCTCGTACAACTCAAAGCGTTGATGCCTCCGGCTGTTCCTCCTGAACATTATGGACGTGGACCGCTTTCGGGGCGTCAACACAATAATCATGACTTGGATAGCCTGCAGTCAATGGCTCCCGCCGTCCGCGATAGCATCGTGCTTGCCAGGATGGAACAGGTGCTCGCGGCTGCCGGTGACACACTTACCGCGACCCAGATCACCCTGATTGAAGACCTGCAAGCCAGCCTTCAAGCGGATACGACGCTGACGCCACAGGCGCGTCGGGCGCAGTTCGAAGCTCAGCTTCAGACCATCCTGAATGCCAACCAAATTGCAGTCTTGAAGCCGATCGGAGAGGGAGATCGCCGGCGCCACAGACATGGTTAGGGGAAACAACATCTCTCGTTCTGAAGGGACACACGGACAGTGTGTCCCTTCGCTTTTTAGGGGAGGAGGTGAAAGATAAGGTAAATTTGCAGTTCTATTATTTCAAATTGCATGAAGCTACTTCGCTATTTTTCGATTGTACTCGCCATTGTTGTTCTTCCATTGCTCGCTCGCGCTCAGTTCACAGGCTGGGATCCACCGGAGCAATCCCGCACTCACGCGACGGATATTTCGCACATCGAAATGCATATTTCGTTCGATGAGCCGGCAAAGAAGGTAATGGGCACTGTGTTGCACACACTTACAATACTTCCGCAGCGCGGACCGGTGGACACGATCGTCTTCGATGAAAATGGACTAAACATCGAGAAGGTGTGGCTGCAAGAAGGCAAGAGCAAGCAGACTGCGGTTCGCTTCGATACTGCGGATAATAAGCTGACGATGCGGTTTGGTCATGCGATGCCGATCGGCCAGCCGATCACGATCGGCATTCAATACTCCGGTATGCCGAAGAAGGGAATGTATTTCATGGCACCGGATACATTTTACACACAACGTCCCGAGCAAATTTGGACACAAGGCGAAGGCGAGGATAATCGCTATTGGCTCCCGACATACGACTATCCCAATGATAAGACCACGACCGAAATGTACGTTACGGTCCGCTCGGACCAAAAAGCGCTTTCAAACGGTCATCTCGTCGGCAAGGATAAGAATAAAGATGGTTCAGTTACCTGGCACTGGAAAGAAGATAAACCATACTCGACTTACCTCATCATGCTTGGTATCGGCCATTATGAAGTCCCGACCGACATGTGGCGCGGCAAGGAAGTGCAATACTGGGTCTACCCGGGTTGGTCCAGCGAGGCGCATCGAATCTTCGGACTTACTCCAAGAATGCTCGAGTTCTTTTCAAGCAAGACCGGCTTTGAGTACGCCTGGGAAAAATACGCGCAGATTGCCATCGCCGATTTTACTTACGGCGGAATGGAGAACGTCTCGGCCACGACGCTGAACGATTACGTCATGTTCGATAAGCGGTCTGGAATCGATTTCAGCTCCGAAGGCCTCATCGCCCACGAGCTTGCACATCAGTGGTTTGGCGATGTCGTCACCTGCCGCGGCTGGCTTCATATGTGGCTCAATGAATCATTTGCGACATACTTTGAAGGAATGTTCCGCCAATACCAGGATGGGCAGGACGAATTCGAAGAGGAAATGCAGGGTGCTGCAAATGCCGGGATCGGCGCCGAGACCAGTATGGGGAAGAGGCCCATTGTGGCGACAAACGCGTACTCCGTAAACACGTATCCGCGCGGTGCCGCGACGCTCAATATGTTGCGTCATATTCTTGGTGATACTGCATGGTGGGCATCCATTCACCACTATCTCATGGTTCATCAGTTTCAACCTGTCGAGACCCAGGACTTGATGCGATCGATCGAAGAGGCCACCGGACAGAACATGAAATGGTTCTTCGACGAGTGGGTCTTCAAGAGCGGACATCCCATCTTTGATGTGGCATACACCTACGACGATGTTGCGCACCAAGTGCATATGAATGTCGCGCAGACGCAAGCCCACGATTCTCTGACGGGAATATTCAAGACTCCGATCGATATTGAATTTACGATGCCAGATGGTACCGTTAGGCAAGAGACAGTCCGGATGCAGGATTCAGCGCAAACCTATACCTTCTCCGTGCCCCAAAAGCCCGTCATGGTGATATTCGATAAGGGCAACACCATCATCAAAGAGTTACGCTTTCATAAAACTGCTGATGAGTGGGTCTATCAGCTAACTCACGCCAGATGGGCGATCGAGCGTTCACAGGCTGCGCTCAATCTGACACCTGAGAATGTCGGGTATTCCGCTGCCGCGTTCGAGGCGCTACGTCAAACGACAGTGTCCGATACCTTCTGGGCCGTTCGCCAGCATGCGCTCGCTTCGCTCGCGAGATTTGCGGATTCCGCACATGACATCGCTCCGATCTTGATGGAGATTGCAACGGAGGACCACCGCTCCGATTTGCGCGCACAGGCCGCGATGCTGATTCCATCGCATGCGCCACAACAGATGGGCGAGCCAGTCCTCATGGGTTTGATCGAGCATGACTCCAGCTATAGTGTCGTAGGCAGTGCATTAAATGCTCTCTGGCTTTACGATCATTCCAAAGCGTATGGTTACGCGTTGAACTTCTTAAAGATTAACTCGCCGCGCGATCGCATACGGCAATCTGCAATAAGCGTACTTGAAGCAACGAAGACTCCGGAATCCCTTAATGAGTTGATCCTACTCATCAATCAGCACGACATGCCGAAGTGGACGCGGACGAACCTCATCGGTGCGATCAGCGGCATGGTCTCCGTTGATTCAGGACTTGTGTATCGCTCGCTGTGGAATTTGACAAACAACGGTGACAACGGTATCCGCGGCACCGCGATCAACAAATTGGCGGATATGGGCAATATGATGACGCTGCACGAGTTGGAATCCCAAGGCATGACTCGCCCGGAGATGAAAGCAACCTACGATGCAGCGCTCACGAAAATGCGGAAGCGTCTTGGTGAGAGCCAATAAATGAGTTTCGATGGGGAGATTGTTACATAATTAGTGGATGGTGGATAGTGGATAGTTGATAGTGGATAGAATAATACGGGAGGATCCCGTTCTTTGACCATGCACTATCCACTATCCACTATCAACAATCAACTACTGACTATCAACTCGATCCCGGTATCGCTCCAACTTAAACGTTTCGCCGAGATACAGCCGCCGAATCTCCTCATCCTCAGCCAGTTCATCGGCGCTTCCGGCGCGATAGATGGTACCATCAATCAGGATGTACGCGCGATCGGTGATCGAGAGCGTCTCATGCACGTTGTGATCCGTGATGAGCACACCGATGCCACGGCCTTTGAGCCGAATGACGATCTGCATGATCTCTTCGACCGTGATCGGGTCGATTCCGGCGAATGGCTCATCGAGCAGGATATAACCTGGGTTGGTCGCGAGCGACCGAGCGATCTCACATCGGCGCCGCTCGCCGCCGGAAAGTGCATAGCCCGGCGATTTACGAATATTCGCGATGTTCAACTCCTCCAGCAATTCCTCGCACCGCGATTGGCGCTCTTTCCTCGATAGCGGCATGAGTTCAAGCACTGCGAGCAGATTCTCTTCGACCGACATCTTGCGGAACACCGATGCCTCCTGTGGCAAATAGCCAATGCCTTTGCGCGCACGGGCATACATCGGCAGGGCAGTGATGTCCTCGCCGTTCAGCAGCACGCGGCCTTCATTCGGCTTGATGAGGCCGGTGATCATGTAGAACGTCGTGGTCTTGCCAGCACCATTTGGGCCGAGCAACCCGACGATTTCGCCGGGGACGACGTAGACACTGGAATCCCGGACGACCGTCCGCTTGCCGTAAATCTTCTTGAGGTGCTCGGAGCGTAATTCTTGCATGAGGTCAGCTTGCAGACTTTCGTTGAACGGGCGGCTTTGGCGTTGGTTCCGGTTGTCCCGGCTTTGGTGTCTTAGGCAGTTGCGGCTTTGCTCGTGGCGTTGGCGGAGGTGCCGCTGGCAATTCCCATGGCAGGACAAATTCTTCCCGGCGTGGTCGCAATTGAGTATGCCGTTCGTAATCAGCAAGCCGGAATGACTTGGCGCGCTTGCCGACGAATCGCTCGGGAAAGTACTCGCCTTCAGTGCCGGAGAGAATCGCGAGCCGCTCGACGGACTTGCCCTTGAAGTCCATGCGGATCGTATCGCCGCTCGATCGATTCACGCCGTCCGGCTTGCCATCGCTGATGAGAAAGTAAATGGATAAGGCGTTGCCGAGATCATAAAGTTGCCGCGCGGTATCCCGGGTGACGATGAGCACCATGCTGTCACCCTCGAGTTGATGGATCCGGCCCGAGTTCGGAAACGAATCAACCGGGCTTGTGGCGAAGGCATGACGCAAGGCATAAATGCGCTGAATGTGACGGTCGCGCATTGTCATCGCGATGCTATCGGCGTTGATCTCGGTCGAGTCGTTCCAGACACGCTGGCGAGCAGAGTGCGAGACGGTAATGACTTCGCGCGCCTGATCGTAGACAAGCGTCCCGCCAATCAGACTAAAGCCCAAACGCAGGAGACGAACGCTATCGATCGCCACAAATCGAGCCGAATCGCCTTGGAAGATCTTCATCGTATCGGCCCGGAGGAACGTCGTGTCAAAGTGCGTGACCATCTTGCCGGTGCTGTCGCGGACTTGCGAGCTATCCAGCATTTCAAGCAGAGGTCGGCGGGGCACGATCATGTAATTTAGCTTGGCGAAGCGGGCAAGTGTATCGCCAAAGACGGTCGTCTGATTCGGGATATCTTCAACCGCGACATGCCCGCGCGCGCGCATCTGGCCCTGCGCCCGCGCATCGAGAAGCCAATCCGAGGAGAGCCGAAGCGAGTCGTTCGCAAGATGCACATTGCCTTTGACCGTTGTTTCGTCCAGCGCCTTCAAGTAAATAATGGTATCACCGGAGAGGGAGCCGGAATCACTTTTCGCCTCTGCATGGCCAAGCAAAATCGTGGTTTGGGTAGCCCGATAATACACCAGCGAATCCGAAACGCTCGTGGTCTTGCCTTGTGTGATCGTCACGTGCCGCCGAAACCGCGCGATCTGATTGTCCATGTCGTAGTCGCCTTCGGAGGCAGTCAGCTCGATGTCGCGATCGAACAGCCGCACGCCGCCATCGGCATGACCGAGGTGCGTTGAATCATTGTACGTGGCGCGAGGCGCATAGAGCGAGAGGGTATCCTGATGGATCGCGACGTTGCCGATCAAATCCACGCGATGACCGTTCGTGTACTTTATTGCCTTGTCGGCGGAGCCATAGAGCGGCCCTTGCACAAATTGGAAGTGTCCGATGATTTGCTCGACCGGCTGGCCGTTGATGTCGCCAGCGACGAGACTATCGCCAGTAATCTGAATCTGTCCGCGGTCCTGCGCACGGCCCACCTGCACGCTGGCGAGCGTGAGAACAAGAAGGATGGCGCGCGATAGAGCTTTCATCGTATTAGTGAGAGGCAAAACCGACGAGTTGTGGCAATCAATCCGAAGGGGATGATCCGCGTGGTGCCGGGCGGCGCCATTGACATGCCATCCCATCCATCCAACGCATCCCACCCATCCCAGTTCAGACAATTTACCCGAACTCCCGAATTCGCCGGCCTGTTGGATAAAGCGTTCTAAACTTCGACCCTGAGCGCAAGTTCGTCCCGCGAACCCCGACACTCTCTGCCGAATCCAGTTTATTTTTGAATATGTCACGAGAAATTGAATTGCTGACGGAGATACGCGACCTGCTGGAAGCCATGGCGGAGCCTGCAATCGCAAAACGAGATGAGAAATTTCGAGATGGTATTCTCGCAGTCGCAGGCAAAAGCCAGAAGAGTTGCAATGCTATCTTGTTAATGGATGGGTCCCGTACCCAAGCGAATATTGTTAAGGAAGCCGAGATTGATCAAGGACAGTTAAGTCGTCTTGTTAAAAATCTAAAAACTAACTCGCTCATCGGCTCTGACGAAAAATATCCGAAACTTCGCACCAAACTTCCGCCGAATTTCTTCGACCTAAAGGGGGCAACCAAATGAATAACGATACAACTGAACTCCTCGAAACCGTGCGGAAGATTCACGATCTCTTGGCACTTCTCGCTGAGGACAAGATCGCTCAACGTGACGCCAAGCAGCGAGCTGCCTTGCGGGAGATTGTTGGTTCGAGTGCCGCGAAGCAGAAAACCATTTTTTTGATGGATGGGACGCGCACGCAAGCGCAGATTCACAGTGAGACTTCCTTCCATAAAGGCAACTTAAGCACCATGGTCGGCAAGATGCGCGAAGCGAAGCTGCTCTTGGGTGATACAAAGATGCCAGAGTTGGCTATTTCAATACCACCAAACTTTTTCGAGAGCGATGCAGAGTGAAGAAAAACTTCTCGAAGTCTTGGTTGAAATCCGCAATTGGATTCGTGCTTCTGCGCATGCGCCGGTGAAGGCACTTCTGGAAGCAGCACTCCCTGATCCGAAATCGCGCGCTGCATATCAGCTGCTTGACGGAACCGCCACGATGGATCAGGTACGAAAAGCATGCAAAATGAGTCCTAACGCACTTATTGTGCTCGCCAATCAATGCTCCGCTATGGGCTTAATGGAGCTCACTGATGACAAGAAGCGTGTCAGGTTATTTGATTTAGCTGACTTTGGCCTCGTTGGTGAGATCGATGCCAAAGTCACGAGGGGGAGCAAATCATGAACGATAAGCAAAAAAAGAAGGATGGCCTTGAAGTAACTTCCGACACGCTACAGATGGAATTAGTAGGAATCAAAGATCGGCTGAGCGCGATCGAAACGATTCAAAGTATTTCAAATGAGAAGGTCGTGAAGGAGTACGTTCAACGGCATCTCAAAACTAAGGACGCTCGGAAGATTATGAAAGAGTGCGAGGACCCAAAAACGAAGGCGGACCTTCAAACGAAATTCGGTTACAATAGTCAGCAGGCGCTGCACCATCATCTTAAGCCGCTTATGGTAGCCAATCTTCTTCGCGAGAAAGTCGTGGAAAATGACCAAGATTGGACAGTATTCTTTGAGTGGAGCGATCTCGTTCGTGGTCTTCCGAAGTCCACGATCGAATCAATTTTGGGTGACGCGAAAACCAAAAAGTGACTAATGGCCAAAAAGAGGATGGCGAAACCTCGCGAGCGGAAGAATCTCCCGTCCAAAACGCGCGATATATTGTTGACGGAATCGGGTTACCGATGCGCCGTTCCAACTTGTCGCGGCATTCTCGCTCTCGACATGCACCATATCGATGAAGTATCTGCCGGCGGCGGTAACGATCCAGCAAATCTCATTGCACTTTGTCCAACGTGCCATGCTCTTTATCATCGCGGCACTTACAAAGTTGAATCGATTTATACATGGAAGGCCATGCTCGTTGCCATTACGCGGGCCTTCGATTTGGAAGCAATTGATCGGCTTCTGTTTTTAGAGCCTCTCAAGAAGGATGACTTAGTGGTTACTGGCGACGGCCTACTACACTTTGGAAGGTTAATCGCAGCCGGATTAGCGTCTTTTGATCAGAAGGCAAATAATAAGTGGCAGATCGTGACATACGCGGTCAATATAAGCGACAAAGGCCGACAGTTGATTGAGGCGTGGAAGCAAGGTGATCGTACGAGGCTTAGGCAGGTAATGGGCGGCCCTATACCAGGTGGAAAGCCGTAGGAAAAACTATTCGATTTGTTTGTTATCGACGCTACGTTTGGCCGCATGGAAAACAATGTTGTCCAACCAGTGCTTATGCATCGAGTTGAGTGCGCGTGCGAGGGTAGCAGCCTCTTCGGCGCTTAGATAAAAATTAATCGCGTCCGCCGTGCGGGTGTGATGAGGAGCGATTGACATGCGAATCTCCTTGCCGGATTCGGCGAAAGGATCATATTCAAAATGGATGTGGCCGCTCTCCTTAATATCAACGCCGGTAAAGATGCGGTTGAGTTCGCCGAGTTGGTTGTCTTTTTCCATATTCGGGAGTTTGTAAAAATTGATGAAATCTGTTCCCTTCGCCTTTTCGACGGCCATTTCGAGAACGCTCACGGAGCGTAAACCTGAACCGTTTTAAGTTAGGTTCTGATGCGCGCCACAGTGGGCGGGATAACATCGCAATTCGTCTTACAAATGCTTCTTAAATTCTTCGAGTGATAGTCCAGCCTGATTCAATATGCTTCGAAACGTGCCGGCAGGAAGGACCTTGCGATTGGCTGGGACAATAACCGTACGGCCAGAACGATCGGCATATTTGGTATGTGACCCTCGTTGCGACCGTTTTCGAAAACCGATTCGCTCTAAGGCGCGGGCAACTTCGACGGACGAAAATCGCTCAGGCATCGATCATCGCCGTGCCGGTCTCGACGGACTCGACATGGGAGAATTCCAGATCATCGCCATCCTCGAAGTAGAGTGCGACCGCCTCCTTCAAATTATCGATGGCTTCTTCACGCGTGTCTCCGCATGAGGCGACCTCGACATTCAGACAATGCGAGACGTATTGGTCGTCCTCTTTCCAAACAACGTAGCTAAGCTGATGCATATTTGCTCCTCGTTCAATGCAACGCCCGGACGTTCTAAAATAATTCAAAACTACAGATCGCGTGCCGGGAGTCCGACGCCCGACGCACGGGCGATTTGCCAAAAGAAAATAGGTGCCTGTTTGATTAATTCTTCGCCAAGCTCTTGACTTGGACAAATTCAGTAAGTATATTAGAAGGCAAGGTGATAGGCACCTGCCAAAAGTCAAATACTTTTGATATTTCATTCAAGAGGAAACGTTATGGCAATCATAGTCGATATTCCGAAACCGAGGACACTGGATATGGCGGAAGTATTTCGCGGCGCGCCGGAGCCGGACTGCGAAGTGCTCTGCAAGATGCAGGGCTTAAGCGAGATGTTAGAAGCCCGAAGCGAGAGCTTTACGATCGTGATGAACCGCGATATTCGTGGTTCGGTCGAAATGGCGAGCGAGATGGCGGTCCACATCGCGCAGAAATTCCAAAACAAACAGGTGCTGCTGGTGAATACCTACGCCAGCACTGCGCTCATGCGGCGCACACTGGCGCACGCCATGCTGACGCGCGGAATCCTGCTGCCACCGAACTACAAAGACTATTTCGAACCGTCATATTTTGCGCGCGGCGTCCCCGCGGGCTTCGTGGAAGGCGTGCCGGACCCGAACCCGCAAAATCTTCGCGTGCTCGATTGTCCCGTCTCGACCTGTGCGCCGTGGCGGATAAAGGAGGATGTAGCACTGCACCATTCGGACGTGATCATTATCAATTCGTTCGAGTTCGCCGCTCTCACCGTGTCGCAACGTCAGCACCTTGCCGAAGGGCTACTCGATCTCTACGCAAGAACGCGGTGCACGATCGTGATCTTCTCGCAGGAGATGCGCTCGGACATCGCGCCCTACCGCAAGGGCCGCGGACCGTTAGGCGTGATCAGCGCGCACGCGGCCTCGGTCTGGAAGATCATGACGACGTTCGAGGAAGTGCAGTGGAGCAAGCGCTGGCGCAATATCCCACGCGGATATCCGGACGTTGCGAGGAATGCGGAGGTATAGGAGCATGACCATGATAGGCAATGTAGGGGCTAATGGCGTTAGCCCGTTTATGGCCGAAGGGCGAATGCCATTCGCCCCTACGCCATTCGTACCTACGGTAGGGTTTTGCAAAAGCAGCGTTCGCGCGAATGACATTTTACAATCGGACTGGGCGTTCATTAAATGACAATGCATTTTAGGGTAGCTAAAGTATTACTTTAACTTCGGGCACCATTTCTTTACGATATGGCGGACTCCTATAACACAACTTTTGTTGTGCCGTATAAGAGAAAGTTATGGCAATCAATCCGAATAAGCTCACCGTTAAGGCGCAAGAGGCGCTGCAGGCCGCGATCGAGATCGCCGGCAACTATGGTAATACGCAAGTGGAGCCGGAGCATTTGCTCGCCGCGCTCGTGCAGGATCCGGAAGGCGCGGCCACCAGCGTGCTCCGGAAGATGGGTGTGAATATCGATCAACTCCGCATCCGCGCCACCGGGTTGCTCGAAAAGCTTCCCAAAGTGGGTGGCGCGACGGGCGGTCAGCAGTTTGCATCGAACAATTTGAATAAACTCTTCGACCAAGCGCGACAAGAGGCCGAAGCATTGAAAGATGAGTATGTCTCGACGGAGCATTTGCTGCTGGCCGCGATCGATGGAGGTTCTCCGGTTGCGAAGCTCTTGAAAGAGCAGGGAATCACCAAGAATGGGATTCTGACCGCGCTGCAATCCGTGCGTGGCACCCAACGCGTGACCGACCCTAATGCCGAGGAGCGTTACCAGTCGCTCGAAAAATACGGGCGGGATCTGACCGAACTTGCCCGGAAAGGAAAGCTCGACCCGGTGATCGGACGTGAGGAAGAAGTGCGCCGCGTGATGCAAGTGCTCGCCAGACGGACGAAAAATAATCCGGTCCTGATTGGCGATCCGGGAGTGGGGAAGACCGCGATTGTCGAAGGCATCGCGAACCGCATCGCCTCAGGCGATGTGCCAGAGGGACTGAAAAGCAAGCGGATCGTCGCGCTCGATATGGGGACGCTCGTCGCCGGGACGAGCTTTCGAGGGCAGTTCGAGGAGCGGCTGAAAGCAATCGTGAAGGAGGTGCAGGAGTCGGCAGGGGAGATCATCCTGTTTATCGACGAGCTTCACACCCTCATTGGCGCAGGCGCGACACAAGGCGCCATGGATGCCGCGAATATCCTGAAGCCTGCTTTAGCCCGTGGCGAACTGCACACCATCGGCGCCACAACGCTCGACGAATATCATAAGCATATCGAGAAGGATGCTGCACTCGAACGCCGCTTCCAGCCAGTCTTCGTTGGCGAACCATCGGTTGAAGACACGATCTCGATCCTGCGTGGCCTTCAGGAGAAATATGAAGTGCATCATGGCGTCCGCATTCGCGATGCGGCGCTCATCGCTGCTGCGCAGCTCTCCGATCGCTATATAGCCGATCGGTTCTTGCCGGACAAAGCGATCGATCTGATCGATGAGGCCGCCAGCAAGCTCCGCATCGAAATCGATTCGATGCCAGTCGAACTCGATCAGATCGAGCGCCGAATCCGTACGCTCGAGATCGAGCGTGAGGCACTCCGGCGGGAGCAAGCGACGGTCTAGTATGTACAAAGTATACTCCGACTTCGACGAAACGATCACGACTCGTGATGTTGGTTCGCAAATTTTAGCACGGTTCGGGACACCAGCAGCTTTCGAGGTATGGAGGGAGTTCGACCGTGGCGAAAAGACTGCCGCCGAATGCCTACGCATTGCGTGTGCGACGATGACGGGAGCAAATCCCGAACATGTGATGGCATTAGTTGCCGAACAGCATCTGCGTGATGGCTTTCGGGAATTCGTAGCGTTCTGCTCGGCGCAAAGCGTCGATCTGAGGATTACGAGCGATGGGTTCTCCTTCTACATTGATTCGATTCTTGCCCAGCATCGGCTCCCGATCCCGGTGTGGACGAACAAGATTGACTGCAATGAGGATGGGACACTTGCCGTCACTTTTCAAAATCAGCGGGAAGGCTGTCCGCGTTGCGCTTCATGCAAATGCGCCGGACTGCTGACCACGAGCGACGATGCGGACACGATTGTTTATATCGGGGATGGCTACTCCGATTGGTGTCCGGCGCTGATGGCAGACGTGGTGTTTGCCACGCGCGATCTGAAGCGCCAGTGTGGGGAGCACGGTATCCCGCATCATCCATTTGAGGATTTTCACGAGGTGAAAGCGATTCTCTCGACCTACTTGAAGGAGCGCCCCAAGTATCGCCGTGAGCAGGCGCACCGAAGACGCAAAGAATTGATAATGATGGAGTGAGATGATCATTCGCCCGACTATTTTCGACCAATTTCCAGAAATCATCGCTGCGCAATCAACGCGGCTGGGTGGCGTATCGCCCAATCCATATGGCATGAACCTGAGCAGCCATGTTGGCGATGACCAGGCGAATGTGGATGAGAATCGCCGCAGGTTCTTCGAAACGATGGGTGTACCTCTTGGTGCGAGAGCGGTCTATCAGAATCAAGTTCACTCAGCCAATGTGAATCTTGTCCGTGGTGATGAAGGTGTCGTGAAGGAATCGGATGCATTGATCACGTACGAAGCCAACGTTCTCCTTGGAGTGACGGTCGCGGATTGCACGCCGGTTCTGTTATATGATCCTGTAACAAGAGTCATCGCTGCTGTCCATGCCGGTTGGCGTGGAACCGAGCAAATGATCGCACTCGCAGCAGTTCGGAGGATGGTTGAATTAGGATCGGAACCCAAAAACCTTCATGCCTTCATCGGTGCAAGCGCTTCAAAAGAGAAGTACGAGGTTGGTGTTGACGTAGCAACGCTGTTCGAAAGCAAGCACTCGACTGAACTCGAGAATGGGAAATACATGCTGGATGTCAAAGGAGCAAATCATGAACAGCTTCTTTTTGCTGGAATACCAGCGGAGCAAATCGAAATCTCTGAGCTCTGTACGATTTCGGATGAACGGCTGCATTCCTATCGCCGCGATGGACCGCGAGCTGGAAGGATGCTCGCGGCCATTCTGCGACGCGCTTGAACCCTCATTGCCTGTTAATGACGCAGATGCGATTAGGTGGCGAATGCTCAGCGACTTCGATAACCACTACCATAATTGAAAGTTTTGGATTCCGGCGGCATATAGGTGGCAATGGAACTCATCGGAATCTCTCGTGTGACATAGCCGTAATTGCCATTATAAACCGGTTGCTCGATGACTACGAGCGAGTTTGCATTCTCATTGAAGGCCCGAGGCAGAATGGTGTAGTTGGTCGGCATGTCGGGGATCAAATGATTAGACACGACGATATTGCCATACTCATCATATGAGTGGATCGGGTAATTTTTCCGATAATATGACGCATTGAGCCAGGGATTTACAGTATTTCGGTTCAGCAGCACGATATATGAGGTACTGAGATCGCTCGTGGCGCATGCAGGAGGGGTACCAGTACTCGAAATCCAACTTCCTTGTGAGAAATAGGTAAATTGTTGAGTGCTGGCATCATAATATGAATCGCAATCCGGCAAGTAATAATAGCGGACCTGATTGATACCCGTTGCAGCCGGTGCCCATGATGGCGGTGTTAGGTATGCCGTCGCGGCCGATGAATACATAGTCGAGGTCGTTGTATATGGCGCCGAACTGCAGGATGCAATTCCAGCGGCGATTAGTCCAAGCAATGCCCATGAGCAGAGGTTAAGTGATGCGTTCTGTGATAATAGTCGATATGACTTCATGATGGAAACTCCTAAGCGTTTTATGTTGTCCCATCATGTAGCGAATCGCGTTCCAGTCGCGAATGGCTGAGCTTTCTGCAAACTGTTTTATAGCTGCAGATTCTTGCTCATCACGACGCTTCGATAGTTCACACGATCCCACTGCTGGTGCTGAACGAAGGAGTAGCCTCTCTTCTCATAGTATTCAATCAGATGATATGCTGTCTCAGCCGTATCGAGAGCTATGTAAGATGCACCTTTCATTCTGGCGCGTTCCTCGACCAGGTTGAGAAGGTGAGAGCCAATGCCGGTCCGCTGCAAGTCTGGTTTTACGGCGAACTGTCCGAAGCACCACGCTTGCCGGTAGTACTCGCATCTGCTTTCTGGTCTAGATGGATAGAGTGAGATCGTTGCAATCATCTCGCGATTTCGGAGTGCAATTAGAGTCTGATCTGCATCTGAGATTCGATCCCGCGTGACATCGTCCGTCTGCCAGGTGCCCCAGAACTGGAGGCCCATATCGCCAAGCCGTTTGTATGCTATTCGCACCAACTGGGTGAGTTCGGAGATTGAATCATGCTCTCCAAATTCACGAATCTCCAGATCGATCATTCCACCGTTACCGACTTTGCCAGATTTCGAGGTTGATCGACATTGCAGCCACGAGCCGCTGCAATATAATACGCGAGTAGTTGCAATGGTACGACGGAGAGGATGGGTGTGAGCATCGAGAGGGTTTCGGGAATGAATATCACATGCTCGGCCAGTTCCTTGATATGCTCATCGCCTTCCGTCGCAATGGCGATCACGACACCTTTGCGGGCACGAACTTCCTGAATGTTCGAAAGGATCTTCTCATAGACATCATCATGCGGCGCGACAAAGACGACCGGCATATTCTCATCGATGAGCGCAATAGGACCGTGCTTCATCTCGGCGGCGGGATAGCCTTCCGCGTGGATATAGGAAATCTCCTTTAACTTCAAAGCGCCTTCGAGCGCGACTGGATAATTATACCCGCGACCGAGATAAAGGAAGTTCGTTGCATCCTTGTAAATCTCCGCAATCTCTTTGACCTGTGCTTCCGTGCGTTCGAGGGTGCGCTGCACCTTCTCTGGCAAGGAGAGTAACTCACGGATCATCGCGCGGCCATCGACTACGGATAAATGGCGCATGCGGCCAAGCATGATCGTTATTAGCGCGAACGCGGTCAACTGCGAGGTGAACGCCTTTGTTGATGCGACGCCAATCTCCGGACCGGCATGGACATAAACACCGGCATCGGATTCCCGTGCGATTGTCGAACCAACGACATTGACCATGCCAAGGCCGAGTGCACCCTTGCGTTTCGCTTCACGAAGCGCGGCGAGTGTGTCGGCGGTCTCTCCGGATTGACTGATCGCGAACATGACGTCGTCATCGCCGACGATGGGATTGCGATATCGAAATTCACTGGCATATTCAATATCAACCGGAATTCGCGCGTATTGCTCGATCATGTATTTGCCGATGAGTCCGGCATGGAAGCTCGTACCGCAGGCAGTGATGATGAGGCGTTTCGCGCGGCGTAGTTCTCGTAAATGATTTTGTAGTCCTCCGAGTACTACATTGCCTTCTTCTTCGATGAGGCGGCCACGCATGCCATCGGTGATTGTGCGGGGTTGCTCGTGGATCTCTTTCAACATGAAGTGATCGTATCCGCCTTTTTCAATCGCCTCGAGCTCCATCTCGATGTGCTCGATGGGCTTCGTGATCTCGATATTCGAAATCGTGCGGGTCTTGATTCCACTTCGAGAGATGGTCGCCATCTCGTTATCCGAAAGATAGATCACTTGCCGCGTGTGTGCAATGATTGCTGCAGCATCGCTGGCGACGAAATACTCATGGTCCGCGCCGACTCCGATGACGAGTGGGGAGCCTTTGCGAGCAACGACGATTTCATTCGGATCGTCGGCAGCCACAACGGCGATTCCATATGTCCCGATGACTTCATTGAGCGAAAGCCTTACAGCCTCCGTCAAATTATGATTTTGTTCGAAGAATTCTCCGATGAGATGTGCCAGAACCTCCGTATCCGTCTCGGTCCGGAAGGTATGGCCTCGATCTATTAGTCGCCGCTTGATTTGGGAGTAATTCTCAATGATCCCATTATGGATAAGAGCGATTTTTTCATTCTGATCGCTGTGCGGATGAGCGTTCGCATCGCTCGGCACACCATGGGTCGCCCAGCGCGTGTGGCCAATGCCAACCGTGGAATGGTGAGGATTGCGCGCCGAAAGTTCTTCAAGGTCCGCGACCTTGCCCTTGCACTTTTCGATTACGAGTCGCGTGGCGGTGACAAGTTCCGTACCGTGTCCATTGCTGGAGATTGCTCGAGGCAGATCTTCGAGCAAGGCCAGACCGGCCGAATCATAGCCGCGATATTCCAGGCGTTTCAAGCCTGAGAGGAGGATTGGGGTTGCTTCGCGATTACCGATATATCCGACAATTCCACACATAATCTGGTGTTCTGGTGATTCCGTTGAGACGAACAATCTTGTTCGATGTTCCGGCTCCTAAAAAAGAATCGGGTACCGGAAAAACTCCGATACCCGATCATTCCTGCGTTTCCACAGGATGGACGATGGCAATACCCTAAGATTATTTCACGCTCCAAATGCGCAAGTTGTTTGCATAGACCGCCGCTGCGAGCTTTCCGTTATGAGAGATCGCCACTGCGGATGAATTCCCGAAGCTGCTCGGCGCATCGAATAAATACGACGGAATACCATTAGTAATGTTGAACAAGCCGACGGTATTGCCCAGGCCGGATCGATACTGCGCGATGAATCGGGAATTGTCAGGAAGTATACCGAAGGATTGGCCATACGACTGGCTGATCGTCGATGTGTTGATCGCCGTGCCTGTAGCGATTCCAAAGAATTTCATGCTCGATGCACTCAGGCAGATAATACTGCCGTCTGGCGAGAGGGCACTCCCTTGTGCCATGCTGTCTTGAACGTTACTTGACGTCAGGAAGCTTGATACAGCTTGGTTTGTATTCATATCCCAGAGATACACTGTATTGGCAGAGGACACGACAAACTGGGTCCCAGAAGGCATGAGACCCATTACCATGCCCGGCCCTCTGGTCGAAGGGACGGAATAAGTTGCCGCAAATGAATGTGTTCCGATATCATACTTGAAGACGCCGTGAGCTTGGTCGCTTCCAATTACAGATGCGCCATCAATCGAGGGCACAGCAGAGATTGAACTTACTGTCGAAGGCGTCAGACGGGTCCCATCGAGCTTCCAGCAGTCAAATCCGCCATAATACCCCGCAGTAGTCAGGATCGTATTCCCGTTACCGCTAAACTGAATCGATGGAGAATACGCATACTTAGAAAACGCAGCAGGAAGTGTCACAAGCGTGTTGCCGGTCGTGGCATCGAGCAAGACGACATCTGTCCCATTCGAAGCGATGGTTGCAAGTTTGGAACCGTCCGGGCTAAATGCGAGAGCCTTACCCGTATATGTGCCCGAAATATCAAGATTAATATCGCTTGTCTGGCTGCTGCACGCGACCAGATTTGGTGTCGATGTTATGATGCCTTCGAGGCCGGCCGTCATGGATTGCGGCTGCGCGATATCTCCCGTGCTCGCTGTTGCAGACAAAATAACGGCTGTGCCCGCAGGCGCCGTAATCCTGAAATTACCGTCGGCGGTATAGACGTAACTCATCCCGCCACTGTAATTGGCCATGACCATCCCAGGAGTCGGCCGATTGCTACAATTCTCCAATGTCCCAGCTAAATAACTCGGACAGTGCGAATCGAGTGTAATTTGTCCCATATCTACTGTCCCGTTTGCAGGTACATTGACGGGAATCGGATGAAGCATGTAGAAAAGACCATGATTATCAGTTCCAATCACTTGAATCGCAATAGGGATTCGCGCAGGGTCAGCAGGCACTCTGGCAGTAAAGAATCCGCCACCATCAGTGATTACTTGCTCACCAGGCGCACCCAAATTCACGACTACGGTTGGAATCGGCACACCACTGCAAAGGATCTGGCCTTTCACCTGACCCCATGGTCCACTCCAATCGCAATTCCACGAAGAGAAGTGATTAACGGTCCCGACGTAGATTGTGCCTTGCTTCGTAGCGCTACCTTCTTCCTTCCAAAGGCCGATCGTTTCATTGAAATACCATAGTGGGATCGTGGCTGGCGCGGAAGCTTGTTGCGTAGCCGCAATTGGCATCGTCAACGTGGCGGGGCTGCCGGATGCTGGCTGCAGCATTTCCCCATTCGAGCCATGTAACTCCGCCAGGATCACACCATACGATTCCAGTTCTGCTGAAGTGCCATCGCTGTGCTGACCCTTGAGATCGCCTGCGAACAGCTTCGAAAAATTCGCGCTCGTCGGATCGAGATGCTTCGCGCTGATGGAGACCATGCCTGTATAGGCCGAACCGGAGGAGGTCACGACACCGCCGGATCGCAGGCTGATGCTTCCGCCGGATGGAAGCGCTACGGTCCCGCCCGACGCAGCATCTATAGTTCCGATCGTGGCGCTGCTCGCCATCGAGAGATTCAGGTATGTGACGCCGTTCATACTTGGAATACCAGCCCGCGCGCCGTTGAAGTAGCCCGGTTTCCGTGTAATGATAAAGGCGTGGTCGGCCTGGGCACTAACATTATGCAGGGAGTATAGTCCGTTGGCATCAGTCATTGCGACAGTTGATCCTAACGGCCCGGCAGTGACCGATACTCCTGCGAGTGGAGCACCCGATTCATCGGTGATCTGACCGGCGATCGTCGTTGAGATGTAAGATGTCTCTGGCGGAGTCGTGGGCGCGCGGCGGCAACCGGATGCAAACGCCGCAACCGTCAGTAAGATATAACAGGTATAAATACCAGTCCGAAACGAGACTCGGGAATGTGCTGATTTCATGGTCTTGGGAATGAAATAAATCAATCGGTGGGCGAAACCCTCAATACCGCCCCTACCAAGAACCCTTCAAAGGTCCGGAAGTTACATCGCGGAAGGGGAAAATATGAATTATGAAGGACTACTCTCGCATCCCTCGCGGATTGCGCCTTATGTAGCACCTAAGCCGCTATGCCATCGGCGTTCTCGCGGTGGTTGGCTGAAAGAACGAAGCTCCTAGATTATTTTACGTCCCAAATTCGTAGCACACTTCCATCGTATCCATTCCCACTCCCATAGACTGACGCAGCCAACTTCCCATTCGCACTGATAGCGGCGCCGAAATGATATCCGAGACTGTCCGGCGCATCGAATAGCTGCGAGGCAGAACCGTCACTGATGCTGAATAAGCCGGGACCATTCCCCTGGCCGGTGTGCCATGCCAAGAATCGAGCGTTGTCTGGATGGATGCCGACAAAATTGTAGCCTATGATTGGGGCAGGGTTTATAGCCGTGCCAGAGGTGAGGCTATAAAAGTTCAGCGAAGGATATGTGAAGGCAATGATTGCCCCGTCTGGGGAAAGAATTCCAGTTTCTCCTTCACGAACGCTTAATATTTTGAAGCTAGAAACTGCCCGATTCGAGGCCATGTCCCAAATGTAGACGGTGTCCGAGCTTGATACAACCAACCGGGTACCATTTGCAGTGACACCGTCAACCTTAACGGATCCAGGAACTGCGAATCTTGCCGTGATAGTGCGCGAGGCAATATC
The DNA here is from genome assembly GCA_030706745.1 of Bacteroidota bacterium. NCBI lineage: Bacteria > Pseudomonadati > Bacteroidota > Bacteroidota bacterium. The sequence goes on along the minus strand of JAUZNX010000003.1, from coordinate 206,553 downwards.
GTATTTATATACGCCGGAAACATCCGCGATGATGACCGAGGCACCGTCCGGCGTCAGGGTTGCAGAATAAATGTAATTTGAGTGATTGGAATTGAGCCCCCCTAGCGAAGTACCGTCGCTCTTCCAGCAACTCACGTTCGCACCTTCACCAGCAATACCAGAGCGTTGTCCGTATGCCAGAAACGTGTTGCCGTCACGGCTAAATTGGAGAGAGATGTTGCCCATTGGTTCACTAGAGAATGGCCAATCTGTTTCCAGCGGCTTTCCGGCGCTGACATCGAAAATAACCACGGGAGTACAGTATGATGGGAAGAGAGCGATTTTCGACCCATCAGGACTGAATGCCACAACGTTTCGACCGCACATGGATCCACTGAAAGAACCACTAATATCGATGTGAACATGGCTGGTCTGAGTTATACTTGGTTCAGTCGTTAAGGTTGTTGACTGGCTGCATCCCGCCGTGAGGGCTCCGAGCGCGAGCAACGAAAGGAGTGCGAGGTACCCCGTGCGATGCGAGACGCTTAGTTGTGCTGATCTCATCGTTTTGAGAAGAATAAAGCTCATCCTCGGGTGTTACTCCGTTAACCGTTCTTCCTAATAATCCATTTCGAACCAAATAGTTACACGTTAATCGGGAAGAAAAGAGACAAAAGATAGCAGATCGCCGTTTTCGAAGCTACTGAGGCATTCAAAGCATACCAGTGTTTAGTTTACGAACATTAGCATTCCTCGCTGTCGGCGCCGTGTGTGGCACCACGGGCCGCTATGCTATTGGCATGTGGCTCTCGCGGTGGTCTTTCGCTCCACCTGACTTTCCATGGCCGACGTTCATTATCAATGTCACGGGCTCGCTTCTGCTTGGATTCCTGATGCGGTATCTGACTGGTGTTGCTTCGACGCCGCACGTTCGCCTCATGCTCACAACAGGCTTCTGCGGTGCTTATACAACGATGAGCACGTTCAGCTATGAGTTCATTTCACTAATGACCGAGCGTCAATACTTGACGGCGGCATTTTACATGGGTGGCACAATGGTGCTCGCCCCGGCGGCATGTATGGTAGGATTTGCTGTCGCGGAAGCAATACTATAGAAGTCCATTAGCGAAATCAAAACATAATCAGCGTAATCCAGGTGAAAGGAACAGATGTTAAACCCGCCGATTCAAACGATCCATTCGTGACGATGCGCATCTTCATCGGCGAGTCCGATCGCGCCGAAGAAGGGGAATGGAAGGGTAAGCCGCTGTGGGAAGCGCTGCTGAATGACTTTCGCGAGCGTGGTATGGCCGGCACAACCGTCGAGCGTGCGATTGCCGGATTCGGAGCGAGCGCGAAGCGGCGGAGCATCCTGAGTGAATATCTTTCGAGCGACCTTCCAATCATCGTCGAAGTGATTGATCGCGAGTCCCGGATTCGCGCGATCCTGCCCGAGATCGACGAGATCGTCACCGGCGGCATGGTAACAATTGAGCCGGTCGAAGTTGTGATTTATCGGCATCCTAAGGGGAAGTAGGACTCATGCCAAATGAGATGGTTTGGCGCTGTTCAATCCACAAGTCAAAGTCGTATTTCCCTATTCGATCGCATCCCAATTCTGAAAGAAGAATCTTGTGCAGTGATGGAAGGCATGCAGTGAATTGGATTGAGGTAATGGCTTTGTGAATTCTTTCGGCTCGAATTGCAAAATTGATTTGGAAACTTCAACGAAGTTGAATTTGAAATACGCTAAAAACGAATCTTGGGCGCTAGAATCTCGAAAGCTTAAGTAAGCAGGAATGAAGTTCAGGCTCCTTTTTGATTCTTGCGGGCAAAATATGCGTATTTTTGTAGCTTATTGTACCGTGCAAGTCGCACATTCACGAACGTTACTGTAAGGACCGCATGAAATCTCGAGTTACTTCTACGATCCGCACCACCCTGTTCAGCGTGCTGGCGTTGATGCTAATGGCATTCAGTTCGCCGCTCTCGGCGCAGCAGACCGACACAACATCTGCAAAGGCCCCTGTCGTCACGCAGCAACCGGCACCAGCGCAAGGGCAGCCCGGCGCAGAGTTGGCAGGTCACGGGGAAACGCCAGCCCAAAAGCTTGCTCCGACCAACGAACCGGGTGGGGAGGCGAACCTGGTTCTACCCGATCTTTCGAGCGTTCAATTTCTCGGCATGAGTGGACACAACCTGTTGCTCATTGGCCTCCTCTTTTGTGCGGCGGGACTTATCTTCGGCCTCATGATTTACATGCATCTTAAGAAGCTACCGGTGCATCGCTCCATGCGCGAAATTTCGGAATTGATCTACGAGACGTGTAAAACCTACCTTATTACTCAAGGAAAGTTTATCGCCGTTCTCTGGATTTTCATCGCCATTGTAATTGGCCTTTATTTCGGCGTACTCGCTCCTACGCCCGGACACCCGGTGGGTCAAACAGTCACGATCATCCTGCTCTTTAGTATTGTCGGTATTCTCGGCAGTTACGGCGTGGCCTGGTTTGGCATTCGCGTCAATACCTTCGCCAATTCGCGCACGGCCTTTGCCGGATTGGGCGGCAAGCCGTATCCGATCTTTGCAATTCCGCTCGAAGCCGGTATGTCGATTGGCATGTTGCTGATCTCCGTCGAGCTGCTTATCATGCTCTGTATTCTGCTCTTTGTCCCAGCTTATTATGCGGGACCCTGCTTCATCGGATTCGCGATCGGTGAATCCCTTGGTGCTGCAGCACTGAGAATTGCCGGTGGTATCTTTACTAAAATCGCTGACATCGGAGCCGACCTCATGAAGATCGTCTTCAAGATCAAAGAAGACGATGCGCGTAACCCTGGCGTTATTGCCGATTGCACTGGCGATAATGCCGGAGATTCTGTCGGGCCATCTGCTGACGGATTCGAGACATACGGCGTGACTGGTGTTGCGCTTATCACGTTTATTTTGCTGGCGGTTAAGGATCCTACTGCTCAGGTACAGCTCCTCGTCTGGATCTTCGCGATGCGCATCATGATGCTTGTTTCCAGCGCCGGTGCCTACTTTCTCAATGGCATTTGGGCCAAAGCGAAATATGGCAAGGCCGACGAGATGAATTTCGAGGCACCACTCACATCATTGGTATGGCTGACTTCGATCATTTCGATCGGACTCACGTTCGTTGTTTCATCGGTGATGATCCCGAGTCTGGGTGGCAACACGACATTGTGGTGGAAACTTGCGACGATTATCTCATGTGGCACGCTTGCCGGTGCGATCATTCCGGAAATGGTGAAGATATTCACCTCGGTAAAATCCACTCACGTAAAAGAGGTCGTCACGTCTTCACGTGAGGGCGGTCCATCACTCAATATTCTCTCAGGGCTGGTAGCCGGGAATTTCTCGGCCTATTGGCTGGGGCTCACCATGGTAATCCTGATGGCGCTCGGCTACACAGTCAGCTTGCACGGCCTTGGTGGAATGTTGCCGAACACGATGACCCCGCTTATGCTTGCACCCGCAGTGTTTGCATTCGGACTCGTTGCATTTGGATTCCTCGGCATGGGCCCTGTGACCATCGCCGTTGATTCCTATGGTCCTGTGACGGACAATGCGCAGTCGGTATACGAGCTTTCGCTCATCGAGCAAGTTCCGAATATCGAGCAGGAATTGAAGCGCGATTTCAATGTCAATGTTCAGTTCGAAAAGGCCAAGCACATGCTCGAAGAGAACGACGGTGCAGGCAATACGTTCAAGGCAAGCGCGAAACCGGTATTGATTGGTACGGCGGTCGTTGGTGCCACGACGATGATCTTCTCGATCATCATGGCACTCACGAATGGACTCACGGTAAATACCGAGTATCTTTCGCTGTTGCATGCACCATTTGTGCTTGGACTGATCACTGGCGGAGCGATGATCTATTGGTTCACCGGTGCCTCCATGCAGGCGGTGACAACGGGCGCATACCGTGCAGTGGAGTTCATCAAGGCCAATATCAATCTCGAAAGCACTGAAAAGGCCTCTGTCAAGGATAGCAAGAAGGTTGTCGAGATTTGTACGAAGTACGCACAGAAGGGGATGTTCAATATCTTCCTCGCTGTCTTTTTCGCAACGCTTGCATTTGCATTCGTCGAGCCATACTTTTTTATTGGCTATTTGATTTCGATCGCAATCTTTGGCTTGTACCAGGCGATCTTCATGGCGAATGCCGGTGGCGCATGGGACAATGCGAAAAAAATTGTCGAAGTCGAATTGAAACAGAAGGGGACGCCACTGCATGATGCCACCGTCGTCGGGGACACCGTTGGCGATCCCTTCAAGGACACGTCGTCGGTTGCTCTCAATCCCGTCATCAAGTTTACCACGTTGTTCGGATTGCTCGCAGTCGAGTTAGCAGTCAAGCTTACTGTGGAGACCGGTCCGGGAATTAGTCGAGTTCTGGCTCTCGTGTTCTTTCTGATCTCAGCGACCTTCGTGTGGCGTTCATTCTATCGCATGCGTATCGGAATGGAATAACATTCAGGCGACTCTATGTTGAATTGTTTTTCAAAAGGACGTGCGATATCGCACGTCCTTTCCTTTGGATAAATCCGGACCAGTCGATATCTACTTCTGGAATGAGGACCGAAGGCTGTTGGATAGAATTGATGGTGGCAATCTGCACGCGGGCGTCCGCGAAATACGATGGATCCCCAAGCCGGATGTCTCGCGTACGTCAATGTTTTGCACTTCGTACCAATCAGGGAGTTGCAGCGCGGGCTCTATTCGAGAACCCATAAGGTAGTGTCGTTGGCACGCCGCTCGCTTGCCAACAGCTCATGCGGAGCCTTCGATTTGCCGTGCTTCTGAGTAGTCTAGTAACTGCCCGATGCGCCGGATTCACGGCTAATGGCCATAATGTCATCGAGGCTACTGCCTATCGGCATCTACTTTCGCGAGCGAACATCGAGCGGCTTTCTGCGATAGCTGGTCGGACGTTCTCTGGCAAAGACGCGCTCGATGCGCTTATTGCATATCGCATACTGGATCAGCCGCGACGGTGGGGTAAGAATGCTGTCGCCGATCCGCTGAATTCTTTGCCGATCGTTCGGAGCGGAAATCTTGATATGGTGCTTTCACGACAATTCGAAGGCAATTCCCAGTGTTTCCATTTCCTTGCGCGATCCAGCGACGTGTATTGGGACACGACGACAGACCCGATTCGTGGCTACCCTCATATGCTGTACGACTCGGCATATCCACGTTGCGTTGCATTCATTACCTCGATGTTTCAACAGGTCTTGAACAATGCGCTCGCAGCTCGCGCTGGCGATCATGATGTCTACGGCTTGATGCATTCCGTTGCCGATTCGTACTCCGAAGCACATGTTGAACGCGATTCTCTCGGCCGTATCGTCTATTGCCGGTTCTGGCAGCCGACGGCGATCATTCCGTTCTTTCTTCATCCCTCGGCAGAGCGGTTCTATTTCGGTCCATGGCACCATAAGTTCACAGATCATCGTGACGCCGAGTACTGGAGAGAAATCGCTTATGGAGTGGATTGCTCTTCAGCTAAGAATCCTTACCAGGTCGATGATAGTTGCCTTTCACAAGGAGCGTTGCGCGCTGCGGATGCCCTGGAGGAATTACTAATAGTACTGTGCGAAAATGTTCTCCATGAGCAACGGGATCATCGCATCGATACGGGGTACGAGGCAAGATCCTGGCAACGCTACCTCGATGAGTTCTTTGTAGGCTGGAAGAGTCAGGCGCGTGAGCGGAAGTTGCGGGAGGATGAACGCGAATGGCGTCCATTGCTTCATGCCGGAGTTGATTTCCACCAAACGGCTCCAACAGGAGATGGGACAGCGCGTGACTATAGTCTTGTGCTTAATCTGGACGTTCCAGTCCCGACAGTCGGACCTGTTACACCCGCTTTGATTGCGAATTACGGTATCCGCGAATATGCTGATCACTCGACTGCGCCATTACTTCGGCTTGGCTATTCACTGGTCTTTCAGTTTGCCGACGACTTCGATCTTCGCGTGACTCCCTTCGAACGGGAGTTCGTGTTCGGCACGCATATTGGGGAAACCCGGAATCTGATATCGTTCTTTCAAATTGAAGGCATCATCGATCGCAGGCTTTGGCTTCGTGCTGAAATCCCGCGGTTTACGACAACCGGCTGGATTAAGAATGATTTTGGCTTCTCGGCTGGCTGGTCTGATAGCTGGGACTTGGGCGAGTGGTTCTCCGAATTGATCGGCACCAGAGAACCGATGCCCTTCAAAGGCGAGGCATGGAAAGTACCGGCGGCTGCTGAGATCAAGAGTGCACACATCGGCACTGGTATGAGCTTTTCTATTACCCCAATCAATTTCGAATTTACCCAATTCGCAAATCGACTCTATGGGGGATCACTCCAAGTCCTTTGGGATAGGAATAGTAGTGGAGAACGTAATCCCGGATTTGCTAATGGAGTGGAGTTGGACTATTCTCTCTCTGCGGAACTCGGGTATGTCCTGCGGTACCATTTTTCGCCACATTTCGCTATAACGACTGAACCCATAAATTTCGAGAAGTCATTTTTGGGTAGCGATCCCCACCCATCAGGAGACCTGCACTGGGACATTCAGACAACGCTTGGAGTTACTGTGCTACTGACCCACACCGATGTCACCCTTGGACTAATGCGGTTCTCCTGGCGAGACGCTTTCGACCACCAATCCCCATTCTATCAGGGCATTCCGGCGGGCCTGCGAATCGGCGCAAGTTTCTTTGTGCCATAGTGAATTGCTCTGTGTCCTGAAACCTCTTTCCCCAATTATTGTTTAGCCCCGCCACGTGAATCCATCTCGTGGTTTCCTGCTCCACAGCTTCTTGTGGGGCTGCTTCGGTATCCATAGGAAAAATTAATGGCAGAGAATAAGAGATACGAATCGACCGTTATCGTCAAAGGATCACTACAGGACGAGCAAATTGACGCGACCATTTCCAAAATTGAGGACTTCATCGCCAAGAATGGTGGCGCAGTCATCGAAATGGAGCGATGGGGACGCAGAAAGCTCGCGTATGAAATTGGTCGTGAAACGCAAGGTTTTTACGTTTCGGCACATTTTACCGCGCCGGGTGGAATGATCACTCGTTTAGAGCGAATGTATGATCTCGACGATAATATTATTCGCTGGCTGACGTTGGTCACGCCCGAATCGGCCATCAAGGGTCGAATCGCCATGATCAAGCGAGCGGAAGAAGTCCATGCGCGTCGGGAAGCAGCGGCGCTCGCAGCGGGTGGATCCACGATGTAATTCCCCAAGGAAGGGAAAGCGAGGAGAGCAATCGCTATGGCATGTCTCAAAATGCCCGAGGTCAATCATGTGATGATCGCTGGTAACCTAACCAAGGATCCGGCAATTCGCAAGACGACGAACGGGATTTCGGTGATCAATTTTTGTCTTGCATCGAACCATCGGTATCGAGATGCAAGCAACCAGTGGTCCGAGGATGTCTGCTATGTGGGCGTAGTCGCCTGGAGCAAACTCGCGGATAGCTGCATGGCTAAGCTTCGCAAAGGGAGTGCGGTTCTTGTTGATGGTGAGCTCCAAAGCCGCACATGGCATGGAGACGATGCAACTGCTCGGACGGTTGTTGAGATCAAAGCGCACCGAATACAATTTCTGAACAAGCAAGAGCATCCGGAGTTCGCGCAGGAGTTCGTCGATTTAACGGACGACTTTGAAATTGGATCTCCGCACAGTGAACCACATTCTTCGGAGCCGTCAATGGAATCTCGCATTGCCGCAGGTTTCGACGAGGGAAGCGCTGAAGAAGTCTTATTCGCCGAGGTGGCGGAAGCACCGATCGGTATCGAGATCAAGCTGAAATCAAAGCACGCATAGTTGAAGTTTGAATTAGGAGCAACGATGAAAGTCATTCTAAGAGAAGAAGTTACGAAATTAGGTAATCCAGGCGATGCGGTTACAGTGCGCGATGGGTTTGCACGAAATTATCTCGTTCCCCGCGGACTAGCTTATGTGGCCACATCCGGCGCGCTCAAGAAGATCGAGCACGAAATGCGGCTCCGAGCGCGTGTCATCGAACGCGAACGAATGAGTGCGACCGAATTCGCACAAAAACTCGAAGGAGTGACAGTCACGATCCCGATGCGAGTTGGTGAGGAAGACCGATTGTACGGTTCGGTTACCGGTCAGATGATTTCGGATAGCATTGGTAACCAGGGCTATGAAATCGACCGCCGTGCCATCGTCCTCGCGGATCCGATTCGCACGCTAGGTGTGCACGAGGTGGCAGTCCATCTCAAGCACGGCGTCGTTGGAAAAATCCGTGTGAACGTGATTGCTGAGTAACCATTGATTTCGTCCGGGCCTATAGGTCCCATAGGCCTGATATGTCTCTGAGTGCTTCGTTCGTCCGCTCCGTCGCTCAACTTGAGGACTGCCCTGCGGATGGTCTGGCAGAGGTTGCACTGACAGGCCGATCGAACGTAGGTAAATCCTCGCTGATTAACGCGCTGACGAATCGGAAGCAACTCGCCCGGACTAGCGGGACTCCCGGAAAAACCCAGGTACTGAATTATTTTCTGATCGGGAAGGAATACTATCTGGTCGATATGCCTGGGTATGGGTATGCTCGTCGAGCGAAGACGGAACGGGCGAAATGGGCAAGGCTCATTGAATCGTACCTTCTGACCAATACGCGGCTTCGTGCCGTTGGCGTGTTGATCGATGCCCGCCATTCGCTCATGTCCAGTGATCGCGAGGCCATGCAGTGGCTGCAGGAAAACTCAGTACCATTTTTTGTGGTTCTCACCAAATCCGATCATGCAAAACAGAGAGATCTTGCATCGCTGAAATCAGCAATTACTTCCGAGTTCGGTTCTGAGCGGTCCGTGCTGGCAACATCGAGCCGGCTTGGACGAGGGATCGCTCCGCTACGAGAATTCATAAAAAAATCGGCATTATCGAGCGACGAGTGATCTATTCATGGGTTCTTGTGCTCGTCTGAGAAATAAGTAATCGCGATCCGGACTTTTTGACCAGCTTTTCCATGTCCGGACAAAAATTGCCGTATTTTTGCAGGACTAAGGCTGCCGCGCCGTTCGCGTGTCGCATTCCGACCAGCCGAAGAGTGATTTTCAACAACCGTCGAGAAAGTCTATGAAGAAGTCGTTACTAAGTATCTCATCCATTGCGATTGTGCTCGTTTGCTCCGTCGCTGGCTACTCCCAGCAGTCTCGGGTACTCCAATCGTCTCGAGCTTCACGAATTTCCATTCCGAACGAGAGCGCTGCCCCTGGCGGTCATTTTGTTGGGCAGTCCGCATCGTATCACTCCGTTCCGATGGACCCGCTTCCGGCTTCCATTTCGATTCCAGGAATTAATACTCTGCCAATCCAGGGCACGTGGGTGCAGCAATCGAATGGGCGCTCACTCCACAATATTCAGGTTGATCCCTCGAATCCAATGAACGTTCATGCCGTCGTCACCGCGAATTTGGATCTTTCCGCGTCTGATACGGCGACCGCTGCCGGCCCAGGATTTACTGCCGATACCGGACGCCGCTGCTTCTATCTCTTCAGCAGCGATGGAGGTGTTCATTGGAACAATCCGGTCTTGCTCTCGAGCGCCCGTCAGGGATATGCCGATATGACGCTGATGAAACGCGGTGATGTGTGGGTGCCGATTATTATCGCCCACCGCTACTATCCCGGAGGCAACGGCAATCTCTATACCGCCCTTTATATTGAGAAGGGGCAGCCTGGAGCGGGCAATTTCTCTCAATGCCTTGCAAGCCGCATCAACGCGGACGGCACTGGAAATCTTGATATTATTTGGCCGGTCCTCGCGATAAATCCCACGAATGACACTATTTACGCGCTTGCGTCAATTTCTCCTACTTCGAATGGCAACGCCTCTGATCAATTGCAGTTCGGAAAATTTGCATTGACGCCATCTAAAGATAGCGCATATTTTCTCGGGCAGAATACCAGTCAGTCCCAATGGCTTTCGAAACCAGGTGATTATTCTGGAGCAACCGGTGACGGACTGACTTACGGAGGTGCCTATCGCATTCAGGTTTCTGCCACCGGAAGGATTGGAGTCGCCTGGGAGTGCCTTGCGAGCTCCGGCGGGTATCCAACTTCGCCGGACGATCCGACACTTACTATCTTTTATTCGGAATCCACAGACGGCGGCGCGACTTGGACTGCGGATCCTGATGTAGTCTCGGCTGTTGATCCGAACACGGATCAACTTCTTAATCAGTTTGCGCCGACCGATAATTTTGATTTTTGGTTTGACGGCGAGACGCCAAAGTTCGTACTCGAGCGTTCGATCTGGAATTTCAGCAATGCACCGTCCATTACGTACTACCCGAATTCGGCAATTCTCTATTATAAGAATATGCTGACAGGCGATAGCACGGTAATAGCCCATGCTGATACGACCACAACCGTAGACAATCCAATCCCGAATGTCATGCATCTTCCGGCTGGTAGTCAAGTTCACATTCAGGGCGAGATGATTAACTTCCCGGCCATTGCCCTTACCCCGAAGTCGGGGCGTCTTGCTGTCGTCTATCAGACCTATGCGAACGGCGACAGCGCCCTCGTAACTGACGACGGCTCCACGTTTGACACGCTGGCCTACGGAAGCATTTATTATTCAGAAAGCCAGGATGGTGGTTTGACATGGGGAACACCGACCCCTTGGTTAGTCAATAGTGGTACTGGTCAGAAGTATGATTACCGCTATCCGCAAACATCCTACTATAACCCGATATCATCAGGTGCCCCGACGTATCACCTGCTCACATCGATTGACTCCGCAGCAGGCTGGGTCGTTCAAAATGGTGTGACGCCAGGCTTCGATATTATCAACTTTGGGCATGCTACGGTTACTACCGCCCCTGCGGCGGTGTCTGCAGTCCCAACTGCCAGCGCTCAAATCGCTGCGAGCCCGAATCCATTTAGTGGCTCGACGACCATTTCCTGGTCGTCGATAACATCCGGTAGCACCGTCCTCGATGTTCGAGATGCACTGGGTCGTGAATGCTTCAGCATCGATGCTCACAAGCTTGGGGCTACATCCAATGGAAGCTATACGCTCAACCCAAATCTGTTAGGACTCGCGCCGGGTGTGTATTTCGTTACTGTTAGCAACGGTGCATCTGTGGCGACCGAAAAAGTAGTGTATCTCCAATAATTGGCTTCGAAAGGGAGTCGCGGCGAAATGGCCGCGACTCCGAGTGCCTTCATGTGTTCTTGCTTCGAATCAAATAGCGACAAAGAACGAGGATCATAATGCGAAGACTCGTGAAACGGAAATTTCAAACTGGTATGAGACATAGAATTCTACTCTTTGGGGCACTGGCAATTGTCGGTCTTTGCACCGCTCGAACGGCCGAGGCGCAGTACGGTAAGATCAGCGCGAAGTTGGTCGACGCTAAGACTGGCGAGCCGCTCCTCCATGCTAGCGTGCAGGTTCTCGAAACCAAGCAGGGGGCGTACAGCAAAGAGAACGGGGTTGCGACAATCATCAATCTCCCCCCGAGCGAGAATTACACCGTGGTAGCAAAGTACGCCGGTTACGTACCGGATACGGCTTACCATGTAAAGGTTCAGTCCGACATTACGACCTCACTCAACTTCAAGCTCGGTTCCAAGAATGTCACTATTATCGTCACCAGTGATAAACAAGTAGACAAGACGAAAACTGACATTTCGACCAAGTTCGCCCCGTCAGTCCTCATGAGCATGCCTTCACGACAGCGGCTCGATCAAGTTATTTTGCTGACTCCCGGATTGGTCCAGGACAATTCGAATGGCGGATTCTCAGTCCATGGCAGCCGTGGTACTCAGAACGCTATTAAGATTAACAATGTCGAAATCAGCGATCCCTTGACTGGGCGCACGAGCACACTCCAGCAATCAATTTCGCGTCTGGCTATCTCCGAAGTTGACGTTGTAACAGGCAATGCCGATGCCTCGAAAGGTGGATTTACCGGTGGTATGGTCAATACGCAGACCAAACAGGGGACCAATACGCTGGATGTGTCGGCTCACTATCGAACCGAGATCCCGGCGTTGTTTGGTACGTCTTCCAACGGCTTTAAACAGATGCCGGCAGGGGATAACCTCTATGAAGTCTCCGTTAGCGGACCACTTGTGACGGACGCGGTAAAATATGCTGTGACCGCAAAACTTAATTCCTTCAAGTATTATAATGTTTTTACGGATCCGACTCTTGTCAATGATGGACTTGGAGTTACCGATCCGCTGGGGAACAATGTTGGTCAACTCCCACACGATAGCCGATGGCGCCGCTATGGAAGTGCCAAATTGACATTCGATGCTTTCGGCTTTAATATGTCGGCTGATGCGGAACTGAGTTCGGAAACCGATCTCATTAACGATGCGAGCTTCCTCTATTTAGATCCTTACTACCTTCCTGCTTCGAACACAGTCAATAATGTCTATGATTTTAATGCTCGCGGTCAGATCGGCGATGGAGTTCTCGAATTGACCGGGGCGTATAGCATCATCAATTCGCAGACTGGCAAGTACGATCAATCCCAGCCCGTCGATGCGCTTCACTCACCGAAGTTCATGTCCATCGCGGATAATTACACATGGAACGATCAGGATCAGAGTGTCATAAAGGGCGGCGACGGGATCATCGATATCTTCACGCAAGTTTCGCAACAGATTCCGAATCCAGCGAATCCGACTCAGCCATACGGAAATTCCGTGCCCGGAGTGAATCCCTTCACTGGTCATATTGAAGGACCACCGATTACGTATACAACCAATAACGCCTACGGGCTTCCTGGCATATTTCCTACGGTAGGAAATGTCTATGGGATCAGCCAGGAAAATACCGGACAGAGCCAATTTAAGGGTCAGTATTCGGTGCAAATCGGATCGCACTATCTATCAGGCGGAGTCGAAGGCAATTATATGTCACTCTTTCAATATTCTAACGGGCTCCCGTGGGATGCGAATCCTTTCAAGGACTCCTTTTACGTTCATCCGTATACCGGGGCGATCAACGTTTCGGATAAGATGGAGTTCAGTGACATTACATTCAACCCAGGGCTTCGATTTGACATGTATCAGCCCGGGACCAAGACGATCAATAATATCTATGATCCGATCGGTACGGGCACAACAGCAACGCCGCTGCAAACGCAGTTGTCGCCGCGTTTGGCTATCACCTATGCCGTCACGGACCAAACGACGTTCGATTTTGGGTACAACTGGTATTTCAAGCAACCGAATCTTTATTCTGCATTGCAGAACGCAGCCGGTAACGATGCATTGCTTCGATTGGCTTTGCTGCGTGGGAATAATCTCATTGGCAATGGTGGCTTGAAAGCGGAACGCACCAGGGAAGTCGGCGTTGGATTCTCTACGCAGGTTTCAGACGTCGTTTCACTTTCAATTCACGGCATTTATAAGGACCTTCGCAATGATGCTGGTCTTCAACGCATTTCCAGTCCGTTGCTCGCAACTGGCTATTTACTCTATTCAGACGATCAATACGGCAACTCTCGCGCGATCGAAGTCATCCTCGAGAAACGAATGTCAGATAATTACTCGGTCAAACTCCAGTACACGTATTCATCCGCGAAAGGAACATCGACCTCCGCGACAGAGAACTATGCACAGCTGATCAATGCCGATCCGAATTCGGAGCAGGCAGTACTTCCGCTCCAGCCGTTCCCGCTTAGTTTCGATAAGCCTCATGTGGCGCAGCTCATCTTCAACCTGAATTACAATAAAGGCGAAGGTCCGACGCTCTTTGGTTCGAAGCTCCTGGAGGAATTCTCGCTTGCTGCTACAACAGAATATCAGTCCGGAGTGCCGTATACGCGATACGATCTCCGTGGCGCGCAAATTGGTGATTTCAATGGCGATCGCGAGCCAGATTACTTCCAGACGGATGCCACGTTGACACGCACTATTCCATTCGAGGACTTGCTCGGACCGAGTTTCAAGTCCCTGTCGATGGATCTCCAACTTGAAATATCCAACGTGTTCAATCGCACTACTCCTTTGGAGGTGTTTCCGACGACGGGTCAGGGTGATAATGACGGTTCTCTCGGCGTCTGGGGCAGTACGATTGATTACGTGAACGACCCGGTGAATGGACCGTTCGATCAATTCGGCAAGCCACTTTATAATGCAAGAATCGCCCAGCATGATAAAATTGGCAATGTGAGCGACGTTGTCACCGTTGCCGATCAGCAAGCATCTTTCACTCGGCTTCGCAATGACAATCTCTCGCGGCATCTTTTCTATCAAATTCCTCGCCGCGCATATTTCAACGTGATCGTTCGGTTTTGACGGAGCGTCGCTCAACACGATTGAATTCCCGCTTTAACGAAAAAGAAAAGTTTAGAATCGAAAGACCTGTATGACAATTCGCACTCAATTGGGCGCACCGGCCCTCAGCGCAGGCGTGCCGCTTGACAGCATGCGCATCCGCAGACTGACATCGCTTTGGTCGGCAAGCTCTATGCTTGCTGGACTTCTGGCGGTTTTCACGCTCGTGCTATGCACATCATCGGATTCTTCGGCGCGTCTGGTCCCGAAAGGCAAAAAGGGAAGTTCGACGCCGCTGAGTTTCCGGCGTCAGCTCAATGTCTATAGCAACATGTCGTTCTACTATACCAATAGTGGGATGCTATTTTACGCCGGCAATGGAAATGATGAAGGCCTCTTCTGGCCACGTGGATCCGGCGATAGCTACATTTTTGGTGGCGGAATTTGGTTCGCAACCAAAAAGCAGATTCAGGGGAAGCGACGCAAACTCTGTGATCTCGGATATAATCCGAACTCGGGTGCTGGTTGGTACGTCGAAGGCGAAAAAGCGGCTGTGGATGGTGGCGGTAAGACTGCAACCGATCAGACGAATTATGATTCTAAGTACATCAGTTACGTCAGTCCCCGATATGATAAGACCACCGGTAAGTTCATTTCTGGGAGCTCTACCGTCGTGCCGCCACCATACTGTGCGTGGCCACTTTGGGATACTGCGACCGGTAAAACACTCTTCCGCAATTTCTATTTCGGCGATTACATCTCTGATGTATCCATGCGCGATTTGGCCACGCTTCAAAAAATTAAGCCGACGGCCAAGCCGGCAATTGTTTCCGAGGAAGACATTGTGAATCTCTACACGGACGCCGACACCAAAAATAATCCGGAGTTTCGAGAAGGCCAAGGATATCCGTTTGGGATCGATGTGCAGGAGGTCGTTTATTCTTGGAGCTTTGGCCGATATCGTGATATGGTGTTTGTCCGCTATCGAATCATAAACTCATCTTCAGACAGTCTGCTAGACTGCTGGATCGCTCCCGCGTTTGATGTTGATCTTGGTACTGCAGACGGTGGGGCTGGAAATGATTTTAATAGCTACGTATCGGACGCAGTCGCCACAACAAATGCAAATGTTTCCGATCTTGCACAGCTTCGGGAGCCGTATCATACGCATCCTTCTGCATTGAACATGGCTTATCAATATCGGACCGCTCCTTATAAGGGCCAAGCACACGGAATGCTGGGAATGAGTTTCCTTGAGAGTCCTGTCAAAGGGCCAAATGGCAATATCATTCCGAATGACGATAGCGCTGCACTGAACGGTTATTATGGCTCGAAGAGTCTCTTCCAGACAAATCAACAGGGACTTGTGACGTTCCGAGCATGGAATATCAACAACGATCCTGCGACGCAAGATCTCCGATATGACTTCGTATCCGCCGGCTCCCGCGACGTCGCTGCCGCGACCGCGAACGATCAGCGTATGTGTATGGGCACTGGACCGTTTACCCTGCCACCAGGGCAGCATGTAGAGACAACGGTGGCGTTCACAGTCGCGCGAGTCAGCCCGACCGATGCCAGAGCCAACTTTGGTGCTTTGCTCCAACTGACCGATTTTGCACATCAAGTCTTTGGAGAACCAAAGGTACTTGATAGTACAATCACGAAGGACACCAACGGAGCCTTTGACACCAATTATGTCGCCGTTGTGGATCACTTTCTGTCGCCGGTCCCGCCTTCACTTCCAACTATAACGACGAAGTCTCTCGACCGTGCGGTTCTCGTCACATGGGATTCGACGGCTGAAAAGAGTTTTGATTACGTAACGGGATTGCACAACATTACCCGGGACACGATCTTCGTGCCACAGCTCCGACGCAGTGTGACGAAGCTGGATACCACTCTGCCATTTCTTGGCTATCAACTGTGGCGTTCGACACGTAGCGATCATGATAGCACGATTCGTCCAGATGGCATTAATCCGGATGTGCTTTTGAAGCAATGGCAGCTTTACGATTTTGCAACAGACTCTGTGTTCGCCATCGATACATTCGGCTTGTACAGTTCAACCTTGCATAAATGGACGCGAATCGATTCATTGCAGGCACACTTTAGCCATTGGCATTATCGGCGCAAAAATAGCACCCCACATGATATTCCTCATCATTATCTTGATGTGGGCGATGACAACCACGACGGTGTCATCAACGGGAGCGAAGGTTTGTTGAATGGGGTGCGCTATTATTACTATCTCGTAGCGTACGATGAGTTTGACTCGATCAACCAGGTCGGGCCACTCTTCACTGCGATCGTTCCAGACAAGAATTTTGTGCAGGAGATCCCTTCAAAGCCACCGTTCATTGCGCATTTCGCTGATAACGCCTCGAACGATCTTGCGAACAATTGCATGGCCGGTGGGCTTGAGGATGTGCGGCTCGATATTATCGATTCGGGACGATTCCTTTCCGTCTACACCAATGATGAAATCGACGTCGCCTTCCAGCCTCGGTGGGCAGAATATGGGCCGGCTGCTCTATTCAAGAGCTACCTCCAGGAGTGGGTGGATGTAACGGATACGAAGAACGGACTAGACAATACGTATGCGCGTATGCATAATCCGCCAGCCTCAACGGAAGGTTATAACTTCCCGCAGGTTTCACCAAGATTGCCGATCGTCGTTAAGCAGAAACTGGGACAGGTTCTACCTGACACGACATTTTCTTCGGCCTTCACAACCGATAACTCTGCGTTCGCACCGCAACAAACAATCGATCGGACCTTTCGGGTACTTGCCGACCTGACTTTCACGCAGGATAGCGCAGGTTATTCGCTCGATGGAGTATCGGCATCGGCTGGCGTCGATACGTCGATTATGAGCATGTCGCTCCGCACCGCACTCTTGAGTGATAATTATGGTGCGATTTCGAATGCGACGAAAGGCAACACGCGACCATCATTTATGGGCGCGCTGGGAAATGTTGCGTATGAAGTGTCATTTGACAACTTCCAACAGACTCCTGCGACCGTCGCTCCAGTGCCACACGATCTTGCTCCTTCACAAAAGGTGTCCTTCGTGGCTCCAACAATCACCGATACGAAGCACAATGTGACATTTAGTCCACAGGTGCTTCCGTTACACGTGCGCATCGCAGGATGTCCTTCCGCAGAATTGCGCCATATTGAGGACAGCCTCATCAATTATACAATCGAATACAATGGTCTCTACTATAAAGATACCTTTGGTTCTGCTGGTTTCGTATATCCTTGGTTCAACGATCCGAACCATGCACATCCTGCCGATCCTGACACTATGAAGGTGCCCAATCCAGGCTGGTACGAAATGGATGCGTATCATTATGATGATGCAAATCCATTTACAACAAATCACACCTCGCCAACTCTTATCGCAACGACCGTCGGCCCCTTCTACTGGCCGATTGACGTGCCGGTGAGCGGAGGATTTGACACAAGTGGCAACATGAATGGTGGATACAACCACCTCGTTGTCCATCGCTTGAAGGTTGCCGGTGCCGAGATCATATTCAATGCACCCGAGGCAAAATCCGACCTCCAAACAGGTGGTCGCACAACGCTTGGTACCCCGCATCTACGTGATTTCCAGCCGGGCGACAAAGTGACACTTGCCTTCAGCGGGATCACAAAGAACCTGCCGTTCCCTGGCGCGAAGTTCCGGATCCTGACGACTGGCGGCAGCACCGTCGATGCAGCGAATGCAAGCTTGTACACACAAAATGTGCTCGATCAGGTCCAGGTTGTACCGAACCCGTATGTCGTGACGCATTTAGGACAAACATCTACTGACAATGCCAAACTGTTCTTTACACGGCTTCCACCACGCGCGACGATCGAGATTTATGCGCTCGATGGAACGCTGATCAACACCCTTGAGCATTATGGCTATCAGGATTCTGTTTATCAAGATCCTGGTAATCCGGCACAAACAACAACGACATACTTCTACAACCGTGGACCGGGTGACCGGAATTCGGTCGAAGAATGGAATCTCCTGACATCCGGCCGCCAGCGTATTGGAAGTCAAGTTCTAATCGCTCGAGTGATTGCCAAGGATCCGAATAATAATGACGCCGTCATCGGCGAAACAACCACGAAATTCGCGGTCGTCGTCGGTATTTCAAAATAGTAAGGAAGAGAACTGAACATGAACCGAGCGTCTAATATGAGCCGTAGAAATATGATGCGGGCCGTTGCGTTGCTTTGTGGGTTCCTTGCCGTTTCGAATCTAGCGTTCGGGCAAGGAGCTTCCACGACGGGGACGACGTCTGCGAATTTCACAAACGTTGGGGCCTCCGGGTCGGTCTTCACAAAGATCTGGGTCGGAGCCCGTGCTTCTGGTATGGCCGGTGCCTATAGTGGACTGGCGGACGATATTTCATCGCTGTACTGGAATCCAGCGGGTATCGCCCGGCTGCCAGGTATCAATGTTGAAGCAACGCATACCATCTGGTTTGCTGACATTTCCCATGAATTCATCGGTATGTCCATGCCGATCAGCGATCGATATCGTCTTGGCGCCGCGCTGACTCTTGTCGATTACGGCAGCTTGGCGTATTCGACCATTCAAAACGACGCGAATGCCGGAACGTTCAATGCGAACGATCTATCCTTTGCGCTTACTCTTGCGGGTGCATTGACGGATCGCTTTTCCTATGGTGCGACCGTCAAGTACCTTCGAAGTGCAATCTTAGACATGGCTGCCGACGGATTTGCATTCGATGCCGGCTCCTTATACCAGACCGACTTCTATCACATGAGGATCTCGATGGATCTGGCGAATTTGGGGTCCGATCGGAATTTCACCGGCAATTCATTGTCAGTCCTGATCAACAATGGAAGCGGAGTCAATCAAAAGAGCACTCCGCTTTCTTCGGATCTCCGAACGGCCAATTTTGCATTGCCACTTATCTTTCGAATTGGCGCGGCAACGGACATATTTCAAGGGAATGTTGAAAATCAGAAGTTAAATGTTGACTTCGATTTTTCGACGCATTCTGATGGTCCGGAGCAATTCAACCTTGGTGGTGAGTATATCTACAATGATATGGCGGCGTTCCGGCTTGGCTATGCGTTCAATCAGGATCAGCTTGGTCTGGGTGCGGGTGCTGGATACCACTACAAGAGCGAAGACTTTTCCGGCACCGTTGATTATTCGATCAATTTGACAAGGGCGCTCGGATCGATTCATCGGATTTCACTTAGCGCCACCTTCCAATAAGAGTTCGATTCCCGCTTATCCTTGTTGTTTGGATAGGCGGGATGCTGAAACCATTTTCTCTGTTCGCGAGATACATTGGGACTCGTTTTGTATAATTATGATCTCAACTCGCTCTATTCTTTTCGCCCTCGCGACGCTTTCCGTTCTCATCACCGCTACTCGCGCTCAGCAAGGGCCTGTCGAAGCTGATGCGGTAGCGTTCAGATATGACAGCACCCGCTGTGAAGTCGAAATCTTCTATGGTGTCTTAGAGCGTGCGCTGGCATTCCATCAAAGTGGCAACAATTGGACAGCATTGGTCCGGGCGCGCACCGAAATCTGGCAAAACGGAGCATTGATTGCGAACAAGGATATTAACGATACTCTGCGCCATACTGGCACAAAGGCGCAGGTTGATTCTTTAGGCGCGAATAAGCTTTTGGGCGCCGCTGGATTTACTATCCCATATGCACCGACGACAAACGCGGCATTTCTTTGGCAGCGAGGCGCAAAAGATGGAAAGCCAATTTATGATACAATTCTGATTCCGCTTTCTCTTCCGTCTCGTGAGAATTCTCACTTCGCGCTCGGTGGGATTGAAATGGCGTCCTCCGCGAAGAAGTCACTCGGAAAGACAAGTCCATTCGAGAAGGCAGGAGAGATATTGACTCCGAATCCATCTGCGGTGTTTGGTGAAAATTACACAAAACTCTACTATTACACGGAAGTATATGTGCCCCGTCCGCTGATTGATCCTTCCCAAAGTATGGAAGTCGTATCCAGTGTGGTCGATGGCACAGGTAGGGAGGTACTTACCGGGTCGGTGAAACTATCAATTGCCGGCGAGACTCTTCCAGTCGTCGGTGCACTCGATATTGATGGGCTGGCGGGAGATTCCTATAAGCTTCGCATCCGCATCCGACATGAAGATGCCGTCGTGGCGGAAATTGAAAAGCCATTCTATTTTGTGTCAGAGATGAAGCTCTCGGAGGAAGCCCCATCTCAGTCTGCTGTTGATGAAAGCATCTTATTTGCTGCCAGCGATTTCTCAAAATTGTCCGAGTCAGAAGCCGACGAGCGGATTGCGCAGTCGCTCTATATGGGTTCGGAAACGGATCATAGCAACGTGAAAAGCCTGAAGGATGTCGAGGCAAAACGGCATTTCCTCTACGATTTTTGGCGTAAACAGGATGCCGCCCACAACGCTGTGAAGCCTCTTGGCGCATATCACGACTTCATGTCGCGGGTCGATTCTGCCAATAAACTATATACGCACATGAAGACGGCGGGATGGAAGAGCGGACGAGGTCGGGTGTTCATCATCTATGGCTTGCCATCGGCCCTCGATGATACCCATATGGTGGGAACAGAATCGAAGCCATACATCGTCTGGGAATACGACCCCACTCCCAATATGCGACTTACTGCCGGCAGCACGCGACCCATGTTCGTTTTCGTGGACCGCCAAGGAGGAGGCAATTTCGTTCTTGTCCATTCTACGGTAGTTGGCGAGAATTACGAGCCAGACTGGTATAATCGTGAGGCGTACCGCCTTACTCACTGAGTGATGTCTGGGGCTGTGCTCCTGTTACTTCGTCTTTTGGGCTCCCTTCTCGGTCAACTAGCCTATTTCCTAGGACTGCGCCGCGATGTAACATTGGATAACCTGCATCGAGCTTTTCCGACGATGCAATCCTCGAAGCTTCGTTCGATCGCTCGACGAAGCTTTTCGAACTTAGGGATTGTCTTCGCGGAAATGCTCTACCTTCGATTTGCACGCGCGAAGGCCCTTCGCTCGGGACTGACAATCAGTAACCTTGATCGCATCAATCCGATACTTTCGAGTTCGAAAGGCGCAATTCTTTTATCAGGCCACATCGGGAATTGGGAATGGCTTGCTATCGGCTGTGGATTGCGGGTTCAGCGCCATTTGAGCGTAATCATCAAGAATCAGCGCTCATCGTTTATTGAGCGATTTCTTGGGCGAATGCGAACTCGCTTTGGCAACAAGATGCTGAATGCTGGCGATGTTCGCGCTATTTTCAAAGCGCTTCAAGGTGGGGCGTTCCTGGCAATTCTGGGCGATCAAACAGCCGGGGCGAATGATATGCGCGTCACTTTTTTCGGACGTGACGTCCCTACATTTGAAGGCACGGCTCGCCTCGCGTTGCGATCCGGTGCGCCAATTCTGTTTCTTCAACCTGTTCGCAGAACTCGGCGCGGCTATGAGTGCCTGTTTCACCTCGTTGAATCTTCCGATCTCGTCGGTGCCACGAAGGAGAACATCCTGACTCTTACCGCTCGACACACAACATTGCTTGAGCAGGCGATTCGTCAGAAGCCAGAACTCTGGCTGTGGCAGCACCGACGATGGAAGCATGCAAAGTCGGATTGAACATGCGTGCATTAATTATCGAGACGGCATTTGTTGGCGACGTCATTGTCTCTCTCGGCTTAGCGCGTGAGCTTAAGCGCATCCAATCCGATGCGTTCATAGCATATCTCGTCCGACCCGAAGCAGCGGCGATTGTCAAAGTATGCCCCGATGTCGATGATGTTATCATTTTCGACAAGTATGGCGCAGATTCTGGCCGGTCCGGAGTGTTGAAGAAAGCAGCTGAGTTGAACATAATGGGTTTTGATACCATCATTGCCCTACATGGATCTCGCAGAAGCCAACTATTAGTCTCACGGGTGGACGCCATACGAAAGCTCGGATTTGTACCAATGCGCAGCGCCGGACTCACGCATACGGTTGCCGACGCCGGGTGGTCGAATCGATATGAACGAGCCATTCTTCCGCTCACTACTCTTTTCGCAAATGTGGAACATAGTAGCCTACCTCGTCTGGATTGTGGCGTATTTCCCGAAGCTTCCCAGTTCGCTACCCGCTTCGATCGCTGCGTTGCACTTGCGCCAGGAAGCGTGTGGGCCACCAAACAATGGGGTGCATCAAGTTTTGCTTCGCTTGCGCAAGCACTTTCATCCGCCAAGATAGGTATCATAATTATTGGTGGCGCCGATTCACGAAATGCCGCGGATGACATTAGTGCACTGGCCGGTGAGTCGAATGTGTTGGACCTAACGGGCAAAACGAGCTTTGCCCAATCTGGAGCCGCGATCGCCGCGGCATCCCTCTTGGTTTCGAATGATAGCGCACCGGCACATCTTGCCATTGCTGTTGGAACTCGGGTACTAACCATTTTTGGTCCGACGGTTTCGGCATTCGGATTTGCACCCCCAAAAGGCAGGGGAGAGGTCATCGAGATGGCAGACCTCTGGTGCCGGCCCTGCGCATCCCATGGTAGTAACGCTTGTCCGGTCTATACTCATGCCTGCATGAAAGAGATTACCCCGGAAGTAGTCTTCGAACGAGTGATCACGGCATTATCGTTAAATAGTTGACGTTCAAGGAATTCGTGATACAATCGAAGTCGATTCCGCTTCGCAAGCGCATTGCTGAGCTAGCCTTTTTCCTGTTTCTCATTTCCGTCGGACCAGTCGTCTATGCCGCTGCTGAGATAGAGCAGAAGCAATGGCGGCGTACGCCGATTACTCGCATCATTAATCAGCGCCAACGCAGCCGCGCGTTGTACCGGCGATATGGAGCTATCCTACAATCACCATTTGTCCCTCAAATTGTCCCGAGTGCATGAAAGAATACTCAGAGCTTCTTGAAGACGAGCAATTCAAGCACGGCAAGCGCTCGGGCAATCTCAAGACGGCGCTAACCATGCTGACTGACATGCTCATCGAACTAAATGCTCTCGAAATCTACTACCAGAAGCCAGCCTCCAAAGCTGTGGCGCCGCAGGAAATTGCTGCGCTTCGGGAGAAGATCGAATACTTGAAACGCCTGTTACATGAATCCCTGCAACCATGATCTTACCGTGCGCCCCATGTATTCATGGAACACATAACGACCGATGAAAATCTACACCAAGACGGGCGATGACGGAACGACCGGACTCTTCGGCGGAGGCCGCGTTCCAAAAGACTCGCCCCGCATCGAAGCATACGGCACCGTTGACGAATTGAATTCGTGCATTGGCTTAGTCCGCGCAGCGTCCGGTGAGCTGTTCGTTGATTTGTTACAGCGCATATCGGAGGAGTTGTTCGTGCTCGGCGGCGATCTTGCCACTCCGCTCGAAACCAGGTCCGATTACGAAGTCCCCCGCATTGGGGAATCGCAAGTTCGAGCGCTCGAACTCGCGATCGATGAGCACGATGCACAATTGCCATCGCTCAAACGGTTCATACTGCCGGGCGGCACACCGCTCGCTGCGCATCTGCACCATGCCCGCACCGTCTGCCGCCGCGCCGAACGGCTGCTCGTTACGCTTACCACACGCGAGAAGATCGGTCCCAACGATATCATCTATCTGAACCGCCTTTCGGACTTGCTCTTCGTCCTTGCCCGCCGCGCAAACCAGCTTGCTGGCGTGCGCGACATCGAGTGGGCAGGAGCGGCTGCTACGGATGCCGCCAGAAAAGTCTAATTCCTACGGCAAAGCAGCGGCATTTCGCGCTGTATTTTCAGCTTGCCTATTGCAATAGGTGCCGGAAGTTAAAGTAGTACTTTAATTCTCTCTTTTGAGTTGTCATTTAATGAACGCCCTCCCCGCTCCCATGAGCAGCGATGAGTCTTTTGTCAATGAGCAATGGGTGCCTGTAACCCCACAACCAATATAGCACATCAAACGACGGGATGCAAGCCCTTCCTCAAAATAATCGAAAAAAAAATGTGGCGCGCCCTATGAGCTTGCGCGAGCATCGCAAGTGTAGCGCACGCTTTAGCTTGCGCGAACTTTGGTTCTTCAAAATGTCGCGGAGGATTAGCGCACGCTTGCGCGAGCCTCGACGCTCCGAATATTCGCGCAAGCTGAAGCGTGCGCTACATTCACGCTTTGAGCGAGCCTCGAAGCCCCGAATGTTCGCTGAAGCTCAAGCGTTTCATTATATCCGATTCTGACCCAGTAACGGCGATTTGAAAATAGTTTTGTAACCGGAGTGGATCTCGAGCGTTTTAAATACGGAGACTCCCGCAAGAATGAACCCTGACCGTTCCAACAATCGCGTGAGCACGGCAATCTTTGCTGTGCTCTTGCTCCTTTGGTCCTCAACTGCTTTTGCGCAGCATTGGAATATCGTTGGGCGATTCAATGGGACCATGTGTCCCTATTTCTTGAACGATAGTGTTGGGTTCGTATATAATAACTATGGTGGCATAGCTGGCCCGCCAGGCAGTGGCAATCCTGGGTATCCAAATTTGTACAAATCCACGAACGGCGGAATGACCTGGTCTTCGGCAATTGGCCAGTTGCCGGAGAACACTGCTGATTTGTTCTTCACCAGTCCGTTCCATGGCTATGCAGCTTGCAATACTAACGCATGGAACGGTTCTCAAGGTGGTGGTATTTTTGAAACAACAAACGGCGGAGTCTCCTGGCAGAGAATAACGCCTTCGTTTATGACCTATACGTCCGGCGTGTATTCGGTGCACGATACACTTTATGCCAGTAATCCGGTACTTTATTTTTCGTCTAATGGTGGTTCTACGTGGTTGCAATCCATAGGAACGAAAGTTGGCCCACCCGCCGGATTTCAAGGTTCTGTTACAGGCAACTTTGATGAGGTAGTCATAAGTCCTGACGGAGGGCACGGTGACGATTCAGGCGCAATCTATACCACAAATGGGGGCCAAACCTGGGCGCGTGGAACGAAGCTCCATGCTGCCTTTTCAGCGTGCGTGCTACCACATAATTTGGAGTGCTTTCGGGCTGAGGAAGAGTACCTCGATCCCAACGCTCAGCCCGGGCAATACGTCAAAGTTAACGGCGGTGAGATCGGCCACTCCACAGACGGTGGCGCGACGTGGAGCGCCCAGCATGTGCCGGGCCAGCCTTATCTCACGGGCGGCATAACGGCTGGCGGTTGCAAAGCAGTATACGCGCAGCGTGAAAGAGCAGCGGTTCCTGATAGCGGACTTATTCGCACCACAGATCACGGCCAAACATGGATACCCGTTGGGGGTCCATCTGGGCTGCTCGACCATCGGTTGTGCGCCGTCGGCACCGGCGCAACGGTGTTTGCGATGGATGCTTACCACAATATTTGGAAGACGACCGACGGCGGCGATGGCGCGCTCTCGGCCTCGGACTGGCCGAGCCTCGCCGTGGCGCATCTTGGCGCGCCGAAGGATACGCTCATCACGAAGCTGTGCGATTCGGCGGGATTTCAGTTTACGCTTACAAATGCCGGTTGCTTGAGATATTTTCTCGATTCGGTTGCGATCGATAGCATCGGCCCGAACGGATACTATACCGTGCTCCACAATCGGTTTATCGGTGATGGGCAGCCGAGCGACACGGCGTTGATTACAATTTTGCCGAAGCAGCCCGGCACATACCCGCTCACCGTGCATGGCCGCCTGCGGCGCGAGGACTGGCTAGAGATCGACACCACATTCCATCTCACTCTCGTTATCCACGATAATCCCGGCGTGCTGAATTTGGCTGCGAAACCGCTCTATGATTTCGGGGTGCAGTCAATGTGCAAGCCACGTCTCGTAACCGATTCGTTCAGCGTGAGCGCGCATGGGTGCGAGGCGGTCACGGTGGATTCGATTGTGTTTCAACCGATTAGTGGATCGGGCTTTACATTCAAGAAGGTCAAGAGTTTCACCGCGCCCGCAACCGGGACGGTTGCGCTACATTTTCCGGTTTCGTATAAGCCCACGCAAGCCGAAATGGATAGCGGACGCATTGTGATCTTTTCCTTTGATGGTACAGCGCATCATACGGATACTCTTCTCGCCCGTGGCTCCGCGGTTGCGGATTCGCGGTCATTCGTGATTGCGAGCGACACTCTTACTACACGCATGTGCGATTCAGTCACGGGGACCTTGACGCTACAGAACCCGACATGCAATTCGATGGAGATTGATTCGATCTCTCTGCCAGCAAGTCTCACGCTGCTGAGTTCACTTCCTGTCAGGCTGGATACAGGTTCAACAAGCACGCTCAGTGTTCGCGTGATCCCAGGCTCTGGTATTGCACCGCTCCATGTCGGCGATACGGCGCTCGCGGTTAGGATTCATGTTGTAGGCACCTCGCCGTTCGATACGACGGTCACTCTAAATGTCCATATCTCGCGTGGGACACCAGCGATGGTATTATCCACGAACGGGCTCCTCTTCGATACGGTCTCGACTTGCTCATCAAAGACATTGGGGGTGGTGATTCAAAGCACAGGCTGCGACACCCTGACTTGTAGTGGCTCAGTTTTGACACCACCTTTCCGCGTAGTAGGTGGTGACCCCGCCGCCCTCCCGGTTGGCGCGCGCGATACGGTGCTCGTCACATTCGCCTCGCCAGCGCCGGGGCTGTTCTACGACACGCTCGTCATCATGACCAACGCGGGAAGGGACATTGTTCCTCTGCAAGCGTTCGCATTGGCGGATGCTGCCGCCCTTGCGGGTGGCTCACTCGCGATGCCACAAGTCGTTGCCTCGTGCGGTGGAGATACCGGCCAGATCGATCTTCCGAATCTTTCCTGTACAGGCATCGTGATCGATTCGGTGACCGGCGTTTGCGTGCCGTTCCGAGTCTTGTCGGGAATTGGCGATACCATCCCAAGTTCGGGCAGCGGCCACCTGCGAGTGAGTTACATCCCTCAAAGTGCCGGATTGGATGCCTGTATCGTTAGAGCATATTATCACGGAGCCGATGGAGTGGAGCACGACACAACGTATTCGCTTTCGGCAAGCGCAATCGCTCCGCCACAGTTGAATGTGCATCTGGTACAAGCTGCCTTCTCCGCTTCCAAACAAGAGCATGTGACAATTCCGGTTCGTGCAAACGCCACGAGCGCGATCGCGTATGCCAATATTATTGCCTTCCGGCTGAACATGCGAACAGACTTGCTGACACCCCTTTCGGTGTCATCGCCGATTGTGGGAGCGCAGGCTGTAATTGGCCAATCGGATTATTCTGGTGTCAACATTTCAGTCGCACTTCCGCAAGGGTTTGCCCTTTCGGTCGATACAGTTATTGCAAACGTGGATTGTCAGACGTTTGTAACGGACACGATGCGAACATCCATCAGCGTAACGCAGCCAACCATCTCATCTCAAACAACTTGTCTTTCGATTGACAGTGCAAGTCCGGCGATCACGTTCGCACTCGATCCCGCTTGCGGGGACTCACTGCTTTCGCATTATATCGATTATCAGTCGTTTACGATCGAGAGCATCATACCCAATCCGGCGCAGAGTGAGGTTCGAATCAATTTCGAGAACAGCACGTCAACGCCGGTTGTGTACGAAGTCTTGGATGCGCTTGGCATCGTTCGCGCGCACGGCATGACAACGGAGGCAACGCTCTCGCTCGATGTTTCGGGGTTTGCGAGTGGAGTCTACATCCTCCGAGCGCGGAGCGCCGGGTTTGCTTCGATGAAGCGGTTTATGGTCAGGAAGTAGCGTTAGAATTCCTTTTTCGAGAAGGCCCAGCTTGCCAGCGCGAGATAGGCGAGCGAGAGTCCGGCTGTCAGCAGGATTGGCGTGGGCTCAACAGGCCGGTGTACCAGCGTTGATGTGAGTGAGCCGGAGAGCAGGGATGGAGCGGCGTAGTTCAGGATTTTGGCAATGACATACGTGGCGCCCCGGTCGGTTTCGCCGGTCAGCAGGCGATTGATCCACGCGCCGGCGGGAAGAATGATCCCTGTTACGAGATAGAGCGCCAGTGCGAGTATGAGCGCGAACCAACTGCTTCGCGTGAGGATGCCGAAAAGGGTAATCACGGCATAGATGCCGGCGAAGGCGAGCGTGATAATCGGAATGCTCCAGAGGAAGTCCGCGTCCCATGTGCCGAGAGAAATTCCTGCCACAAGCCACAGGCAGAGGATCAGAAATGTAACCTCAGCGAGGATGATCAGCACGGAGCCAGAATACCGTCCGGCGATGTAGAGCCAGCGCGGGACCGGCTTTGAAAGCAGAAGATCGATGGTGCCCTTCTCCATAATGGATGTCACGAAGCCGGTCGTTACGAAGGCCCCGACGAGGACGACGACCCAAAGAAGAAGATTGGCGACGCCAGTCCAGACCATGTCGAGGACCGTCACTCCCAGCATATTGGTCGGCGCACCGTTACCCGTCCGGACATGTCCCTGCGCTGGCGCGAGCAGTCCATGCTGAATCACATCCATTTGGAATAGGAGTGCGGCGACGATAATCGCGACAGTGGACACGATGAACATGCCAAGAATCGTCTTCTTCGCAAGACCTTCCCGGATGGTATCTTCGATAATGGCTAAGTATTTCATTGGTGTGTTATGTCGCTGGACTGGATGAGATCGACAAAGATATCTTCGAGCGAAGATCGTTTGGGCGCCATGCTCGCGATGTTGATGCCTGCCGCGCGAAGCGTGTCCATTGCGCGGTTCAAATCATCGCTGGATGCGCAGTCGATCTCAATCGCGCGCTCCTCGGCATTCGTGATGCGGGCGTGAAGCTGCTCGAGCACCACATCATCGAGCCGGTCGAGTTTCAGTTCGTAGGTCTCGCCTGCACGCGTGAGTTCTTCTACCCGGCCTTCGCGGATAACTTTGCCGTGATCGAGTATGGCAACTCGATCGCTGATGCGCTCGACTTCCGAGAGCAGATGCGAGTTCAGGAACACGGTCTTTCCTTCGCTCTTGAGGCGCAGCAGCACCTCACGAATCTCTTTGCGCCCGACGGGATCGACCCCATCGGTCGGTTCGTCAAGCATGATCAGATCGGGATCGTTGATGAGCGCCTGGGCCAATCCGAGGCGCTGCATCATGCCCTTGGAGTATTTGCGGACCTTTGTGTCACGCCAATCGGACATGCCCGTGATCTTGAGCGTGTTGCTGATGCGTTCGGAGAGCACCGGTTCCTGGAGTCCGGAGAGCTTGCCAAAGTACCGGAGCACCTGGCCGCCGGTCAGGTGTGGGGGATAGCGGTGGTTCTCCGGCAAGTAGCCAATGTGCTCCTTCGCGGCGACGGACCCGAACGGGTAGCCCATGATCGTCCCGGCGCCTTTGGATGGAAATACGATTCCGAGCGCGCACTTGATGAGCGTGGTTTTGCCTGCTCCATTCGGGCCAAGCAGCCCGAATATCTCGCCCCGTCCGACTGCTAACGAGACGGATTGCAGAGCGTGGACGGCCTTGGAGCCGGACCCGAAGGTCTTGACGAGTGCGATGGTCGAGATTGCTGCTTCCATAATGGGCAATTGCACCGTAGACGATATACGAAACGATGAACTCAAATTTACGTTAAACTTTGCCACCGCATACGAGAATCATTCAGAATGGATACAGGTCTTCACGAGGGAAGGGTCGTTATTGTAACGGGAGCCGCAATCGGCAATGGTCGCGCATTTGCGGCGGAATTTGCCCGCACGGGGGCGCAGGTCGTCCTCGGTGATATTGTTGAACCGATCGAAACGGTTGAACACCTTCGCAGTATTCCCGGGGCGAGGGAGCCCCTTGTCATCGATCTTGACGTGACGAGCGAATCCTCGACTCGTGCAATGGCAGCTCAAGTCAGAGAGAGATTCGGACGAATTGATATTCTGGTCAACAATGCGGGCATCTATGATGAAGAGCCATTTGAGTTGCTCTCGCTCGAGTCGTGGAAACAGGTTATGGATGTTAATCTGACTGGTCTCTTCCTGGCAACCAAGGCCGTGCTTCCAAGCATGAAGCAACAAGGATATGGTCGCATCATCAATCTTTCCAGTAATACAATTTGGCTTGGCACTCCATACCTCGTTCATTATGTGACCAGCAAAATGGGTGTTGTGGGATTCACACGGGCGCTTGCCAGCGAGATTGGAAAATACGGAATTACCGTAAATGCCATTACCATTGGATTGACCGCAACACAGCGTCCTCCTGGCGCTCGATTGACTCAAGGGAATATTTTGGAACATTTACTGCCACCTCAATCGATTGAACATCCGGAAACCCCTGAGGATATTGCGCGCATCGTGTCCTTTTTGGCTTCAGATGCCTCCACGATCATCACCGGACAGACTTTAAATGTGGATGGCGGCGTGGCCCGGCATTAGTTTACCCAAAGTGGATAAATGCTCATTTTTGCTGGAACATTTGCAAGAGGAGAAGTGTCAGGTAGTGACGAACTCAGGGGTCTGTCAAGCGATTATTGAAGCAACCTTGCAGACCTGTATTGCCAGTTATTCTTTACCATTTCACAGCAACCTCAGTCATTCCAACCATGGCACTTCCACAACAGGAAGGCGGACTATTTCTCAGGCGTACCGAGGAATAAGACAACAGGACAATCTGGCTGATGTTTCTTAAAGTACATCGCTCCGATCCTGGATAAGCTTCAGGCAACCGGCGCATACCCACGACCTCTAATACCACCGAAACCAATACTATGAACTATCGCACAAAGGGAGACGGATTAACAGATGCTATCGAGCGTCTTCGCGCCGAGTTGGGCGTCATCAAAGAAGAACTTCGCGTGATCGACTTGCGAAAGCCGGCATTGGAATCGCGAGCGACCCGCATCACAGAAGCGCTCTCGACATTGATTGGCGATGGCTCTACTGGTGATCCACGCTGGATGTCGCTACCCCGAATAACGGAATTGGGACTTGAACATGGAGAACAACTTGCTGCTGGATCTCCGGATATGGTTGCCCACCGCTCGCCGGGCCGTCCGGCAAAGAAAGTCGGTCCGTTGAAAAAGCCTGAAATTTCAGAAGATGCTTTGATTGCGATGTCATACTATGTTCAGCGCTCCAATCGCCCAGTCAAGTCAAGCGAGCTGTATGAGCATCTTGTTGCCCAGGGTCTGATGGAGCGAATCGATACGGAAATGCCATATAAATCATTTGCGATTACCTTGCGCAATATTCGACAGGACTATATTGAATATGATCGAGGCTCCAAAACCTGGACCTTGCGGGACAGAAGCCCCAAGACTAAGCTGCGAGAAGCTCTGGAGAAGGGTGACGGTACCCGAATAATCTCATCGCATCAGTTAACTGTCAATCGTGAGGACAATCTATTTGTCCGGACTGTATTGAACATTTTCAAGAGTCACCGATTCGAGTCCCTCAGTGCCATGCAAGTATATGATGAACTGACGGAGAATCGCGACTATGCTCTTATTCCTGGCGCGGGTAATCTTAACGAATTCACTACGACCATGGAGGGCTACAAGGACTTCTTCCCAATAGATGAGTCTGGCCTTTACCATTGCACACGTCAGGACCTGGTACAAAAGCCCGCTGATAATGCGGGTGCGAATGCTGGTGCCCCTGGCCTTTACACCGTAAAGCACAACGGTGGCGTCGCTGTCTGAAGTCCGCGCGATGCATCGCGAATTACTTCGAAAAATGCAAAAATCCCCGAGCGTGCTCGGGGATTTTTCGAATTCAACCATTCAGTCTGAGGTGCCGCCCGGGATCGAACCGGGGAATAAAGGTTTTGCAGACCTTCGCCTTACCACTTGGCCACGGCACCGTGCTTCTCACGGATTGTGAGTGCGATTCTACGAGTTCTTGACACTTTCGGTTCCCACGAGCAAGCATTCAGAAGCATTTCGGCACATTTCTTGGGATTCCACAAGAACTGCTTATCTTTGCAGCCTAAACTTTACATTGCATGGCGACCACATTTAAGGAAAAGATTGCTGATACTCTAAACGCGAAAGCGGGTCATTTAGCAAGAGAACGAGGTCTTCACTTGCTCCGCATAGAGGTTCGCGGTACGGAACAGAATCCTGTCATTGAAGTCTTGCTCGATGGTGACCGTCTCGTTGCAATTTCGGATTGCGAGACCGTAAGTAAAGAACTTGCCACTATTATCGATGCGGAGAGGCTCGTCAAGGGCAATTATCGACTCGATGTCATGTCTCCGGGCATCGAGGAACCACTCGTTTATGATTGGCAATTTGCAAGGTCCATTGGCCATTTGGTAGAGGTCCATTATCGGGATGGCGACGACCATCATACGCTTCACGGACACTTGCGAGAGTCGAGTTCGAAAGAGATTGCAATCGAACCCATCCATCTCAAAGGCACTCGTTCCGCTGCTCGAACTGCGGTGACCGATGAAGGGCCCGTTGAACTCAAGGCCGATGAGCAACTCTATGAAAAGCCCGTCCAAATCGTAAAAATTCAGCGGGGACACCTTACGAAAGTCGTGGTCCAGCCGGAGATGGGAAGGAAATAGGGCAGGTGGCTGTTGTGCCCGTCGGTCAAGTTGAAATGTAACCCATCACGGACGGTACCAATCGATGTCCACACGCCCCACACGGAACGATTCTCATCCAAAGTCCACCGATCTTCGCCGTAAGAAAGACGTAAAATCCCCAGCCACGTCAAGGCTCATTGAATCTTTTTGGCCTGCGATCGCAAGCATAAGCATGCTTGGTCTTGGCCTCTATCGGGCGTTCGACCTGCGTTGGATATCTGATGACGCGTTCATCACGCTTCGTTACGTCAAGAACTTCGTTGAAGGAAAGGGATTGGTCTACAACGTCGGCGAACGGGTCGAGGGGTATACTCACTTTCTGTGGCTTCTTCTCTTAGCGGCGGTCCAGTGGCTTGGATTCGATCCGGCAGATGCAAGCATAATGCTTGGAATCTTGTGCTATGCCGGTGTGCTCGGGCTCTTGCTCCGAATATCGTTTGTCGAGCATGCAAAGAATCCAAGAGTAATTTGGCTGCCGGTTGCCGCCGGATTATTCGCCATGAATTATGACTCCGCGATTTGGGCGAGTGGCGGATTGGAGACATCGTTCTTCACTATGCTCATCATGACGGCATTTTATCTTTGGTTTTATTCAAAGTATCCTGAGCAGAAACGGCTACTCCTCACAGGTTTAGTTCTTGCATCACTTTGCCTCACGCGGCCGGATGGCGTTCTGTTTCCCGTGACCGCAATTGCGTTGCTTTCCGTCCGGGGATTGATGCGCCGGCAACCGGTCACCGCTATCTTTCGACAAGTCGGTTTGCTGCTTGTGCCTTCTATTGTAATCGGCATTCCTTATCTGTTGTGGAAGTACTCCTACTATGGTGACATTCTACCTCTGACGTATTACGCGAAGTCTGCCGACCACAACTATTTCGGGCAAGGATTCTTCTATATCTGGCTTTACTTCCGGGTCTACTTTACCTCGGCGATTGCATTGATTGCCGCAACTTGGTTGATACTCCGAGGACGATCCAACGATGGGGAAGAGGGACAAAGCAAAGCCGATCGTGGGTCGTCATCTATTACAGCGCTCATAACAATCTTGGTGTATCTGATCGTCTTCGTCGCGAAGACAGGCGGTGATTTCATGTTCGCGCGGTTCATGATCCCGGTCGTGCCGTTCATTGGCTTTGTTATCGAACGCGGATTGGCCCGCTTGCCAGCGAAGGTGCTCAGGTATCGGACAGGTATCGCAGTGTTACTCTTGGCTTCAGTCATTATGGAGAACAAACTCCGAGACCCGATCTTTATCCATCATAATGAGATTGGCGAGGAGCGGGGTAATTGGGATCGCGTCGGCGGCGGTTTGACCCGCGGAATCGCTGATGAGCGCTGGGTCTATTATCGCGGGCGATTCGTCTCCACCGATATGCAAAGGCATGGCTCCATGGAAGTGTATATCACGGCCGCTAAATACATCCAGCCGTTTTTTCAGGGACTGCCCATCACAGTCGCCGTTCCTGGTGCATCGAATATGACCGCTTACTACGGCGATTTTCGAACGTGCATCAACGAGTATGGCCTCACGGATTCCTTCGTCGCCCATCAGCCGATTGAAGCACGTGCGCGGATTGGGCATGAAAAAAGAGCCACCGAAGAGTATCTGATGAAACGGGGGGCGAATCTTGAGCTGCTTCCCGTGATGGGGCCACTACCCGAACAGCAGTCCTATGTCCTCATGGCAATATGGGTTCCTAATTTGGGTCTCTGGCAAGTCTTTCGAATGATGACTTATGATAAGGCATTGATGAACCAACTGGCAGCCAGATTCGAGGCTGCTGGTGCTAAAGTAGTTCTGCCACGGTATGAATACATCATTCCTGATTTTGTTCAGCGATTGATGCCCACACTGCCCTTGGCCGCGGTGGAAGCCAACTACGAGGGTTTCCGCAAGCTCTATTTCGATCGCTATCCCGATACGGCAATGGAGCACCGGTTCGAAGCACGCATCGCAGAGTTGAAACGCGACTCCGTCGCACACGCGTCATGAGCCGTGTCAAGTCTCCACGTAATCCAAATCCTTTCCGAACGTCTCGCTCAGTCCTGAAAGCGCGTAGATGGCAATTCCCAGCGTGAGGACACCTACCGTTACTCCGGCATAGAGGAGAGCGCTCGCTTCCGAATTCGTCTGACCCCAAAACTCCCGAAGCCACTGGAAGAGGAGTGCGATTGGCACCAGTGCGCCTCGAACAAAGTTCGGCACGGTCGTCGCGACCGTTGCTCGTAAATTGGTGCCGAACTGCTCCGCCGCAACAGTCACGAAGAGCGCCCAGTAGCCATTCGTGATGCCGAGCAGTGCGCAAATGATGTAGAACGTCTGCGGTGCTGATGCGCCTTGCATGAAGTAGACAGCACCAAGAAGTCCCACACCAATCAGGAACATCAGAAGCACCTTCTTACGGCTGCGGAGAAGCTGACTCGTCGTTCCACTCGTCAGATCGCCAAAAACCTGGCCCAGATAATACCAGAATATCGCTTCGCCTCCGGTGACTGCTCCTGTTACGCCGAGCGCCTTGCCAAACTCCGGCGCGAACGTCATCAGGATGCCGATCAGATACCATGTTGGCAAGCCAATTAGAATGCACCGAATGTACTTTCCGAACCGCTTGTGGTTGGTGAAGAGGCTCAGGATCTGTCCTCGCTTGACCGTCAGTGCAGTCATCTTTTGAAACATGCCGGACTCGAGCACGCTGAAGCGCAGCGTGAGCAACAGCAGTCCCAGTAGGCCGCCGAGGAAGAAGCACGTCTGCCAGCCAAAGTTCTGCGCGATGAGCCATGCGAGCAGCGCTCCCAACATGCCGACGGCTGTGATGAGCGCCGTGCCGTAACCGCGATATTCCTTCGGCAGTAGCTCGCTCACAAGCGTCACGCCGGCGCCAAGCTCGCCCGCCAGACCGATGCCGGCGATGAACCGCAGCAGTGCGTATTGCTCAACCGACTGCACGAATCCATTCGCAATGTTCGCGATCGAGTAGAGCACAATCGAGCCGAACAGCACGGAGAGTCGTCCCTTTTTATCGCCAAGCACGCCCCACAGGATACCGCCGATCAGCATGCCAGCCATCTGCACGTTGAGCAGGTAGATGCCGGTGTCAAGTAGAGCGGGGCCCGAGAGCCCGAGCGATTTCAGGCTCGGCACGCGGATGATCGAGAACAGCACCAGGTCGTAGATGTCCACGAAATACCCGAGCGACGAGACAATGACCGCCGAACTGAACAGCGAGCGAAGGACCGAACGTGGTGCGAGATTTTCCATAGCCGGAGTACCGCTACAAAAATACGACATTCCCGGCAGGGCATGCCTTTCTTCACTTCTTTCTCCATGACGCAAAATTCTCTCTTTTGAATTGTCATTTAATGAACGCCCTCTCCACTTGCGGCGAAAATCGCATATATTGTCAATGAGCAATGGGTGCCTATCAACGCCCGGTTGAATCTACGGAAGTGAAATCAAGAAGTCAAGAGGCAAGTGAAAAATTCGATATAATCCAAATCCTTCCCAAACGTCTCGGCGAGGCCCGAGAGTGCGTAGATGGCGAGGGCGAGGGTTACCGCGCCCAGGCCGATGCTTAAAAAAAATCCCCGGCCCGCCGTGAATTGCGGCGGGCCGGGGCGAACTCTCTCTCGCGTGTGTTTGAATAAATTCTTCTTTGATGCACAGTGTAACGGAAAGTAATTCCATCACACAAACGCTGAAAGCTGGCGAAGCGAATTCGCCAGCCCCACTCGTGCTTACATCAGGGCATTTCCATTGCGGAAATGCTAAGTTGGCTGACCTTTGCGGTACCACCATTTCCCGGAACGACGATTAGATCAATCCAGTATGTTGTGCCCACAGTAAGCCCGGTCACGATCGCATTGGTGCTGAACGGAACGGGGATTGGAGTCCCTGTGCCTGGCTCAGTGAAGAGGACCTGGCTACCAGCGGCAGTGCCGGCCATCCCAACCCCATTCGCGGGTGCAGTACCGGTCCCATAGTCGATACCGACGTATGCGCCATCTCCGGCAGTGCTATTCTGCACCGTCCCGGAAATAGTGATGAACACCTTGCCGGAAGCGTTCGGCGTAATGGATCCCGCAAGGCCCATTTGCTCGAAATAGCCAGTGTTAGACGTACCGGTCGGACTGGCAGGAGTGGCCTGGTACGTAGCGCCTCGACCAGATAGGGCGAGCGTACCGGCGGCATTGGGGAGGTTGATCGCGCGCGCGGAAGTTGCCGTGCTCGAGAGGGTGGTAGCATTCGCACCAGAGCCAAGCACGAGATCACTTCCGGCATGGATTCTGCCTGCGGTATAGACATCGGTGACGCTCCCATTGCCAAGTTGGATCGTGTTGCTCGCGCCTGCCACTGCGCCTGCGCCAATGGCTGTAGCATTTGTTAGACCGTCCGCGCCTACATTCGCGCCGTAACCCAGCACCGTAATATTGTTACCCGTCATGTTGGACGCACCAGACTCGGCGCCGGAAAACGTGTTATCAGAACCCGTCGTATTGCTTGCACCAGCCTCCCTTCCCAAGAACGTGTTAGCGCTGCCTGTACTGTTGATGCCAGCACGGCTTCCTGAGAACGTATTATTATTGCCCGTCATGTTGTGAAAGCCTGCCTCTTGTCCAGAGAACGTGTTTTCATCGCCCGTCGAATTGTTATTGCCGGCATACGCTCCCGCGAACGTATTCCAATTGCCGGTCGTGTTGGAAGTCCCGGCAAAGGCTCCCGAAATCGTATTGGCAAGACCGGATGTGTTTGCATTACCGGCCTCGAAGCCAGTGAAGGTGTTGTAACTGCCGGTGTTACCAGCGCCAACCCCCGCAAACAAGTTGTATGACCCCGCATCCGAAAGCACGATGCTGCCGCCGATCTGGTAGTTCCCTCCGACACTGACATTCCCGCCGACCGTTCCGTTGCCGCCGATGTTGAAGTTCGCGCCAACTTGTGGCGATGTGCCATTTTGGATGTAATTGCCGGACCCTGATGGGATATCATCGGCCTGGATGGTACCATCGACGTAGTTGTTACCGTCGCCGCGCAGATAATGACCCAATGGTGCGGTGCCACCGAGCTCATAACCTGACCAACTATTGATTTGATTGGCATCGAGTCTGCCGAGGACATTTATGTTGCTCCCGTTGAAGTTAACTTGGCTTGTATTGACGTCTATTTGGCCACCACTGTTAGATCCGAGTTGGATGAACGAATTGGGTTGAACGCCAATATTTAGATTGTTCCCCTCAATATCAACGACTCCGCCCGAGCTGCTTCCGATCATGGTAGATGCATTGCCATAAGTGTTGATGTTCGCCTGGCCCAACTCGGTAAGGCCGCCGTTAACGGTAAGGCTCTGTCCTACCGTCCCGTTGCCGTCGATGTTGAAGTTCGAGCCGCTCTGCGGCGATGTTCCGTTCTGAATGTAATTGCCAGACCCTGCTGGAATATCGCTCGCCTGAATGCTACTCGACACGTAGTTCGTCCCGTCGCCGCGAAGGTACGTGCCCGCCGGTGCAGCGCCAGTCACCTGATAGCCCGTGTTGGTATTGATCGTCCGCTGCGTGAAGAGATTGCCCATATTATCGACGGTCGTCAGGCCGCCCGCGATAAAGAGGCCGAGGTTTGCGAACAAATAGGCATCAGCGGAGATATCCGAGCTCCCCTCCAGTCTGCCGTCCTGATAAAATACAACGCTGCCAGTATAACCATTCAAGACAACAGGGGGGTTGGCGGCCGGATTTACTACAAGTGCTGCATCAAACTGATTCGCGACGGTAAGGCTACCAGACGTCGAGAGATCTCCGCTCGCATCTACCTGTAGCGGACTGCCGGTACCGATGGAAAGCATCGCAGACGGAGTTGCAGTGCCGATGCCGACGTTCGTTCCATCATCGTAAATGAGCGAGTTTCCAACCGTGTTCGTGCCGGTGAATTTCGCAATCCTGTTCGGCGTGCCGCTCACCGCCGCATCGAGCGCGGCGGTTTGGGTTGCGCTCGCATTATCCACGTAATGTTTCGTCGCGGCGTCCTGCGGGTTCATTGGGTCGACCACGTCGTAAATGGCGTTGACGTTCATCTCGAGCGCACCCGACATCGGACGCGTGCCATCGAGCAGAAGATAAGTAGCGGCGTCGTTCGTGCGAGTGGTGATCTCGTTATTGAGATTTGCCGTGAGCGTGTTATCTGCCGATTGTCGCGCCGCCGCTTCGGTCGCAACAGAAGCATCCGTGTACCCATTGGCAGAACTTAACGTCGCCGCATCGCCCGCAGCGCGCGCGGCCGCTTCAGCATTGATGTTTGATTGAAGCGTCGTTTCGGCTCCGGTAGCGCGGGTTACTTCGTTGCCGAGATTCGTGGTCAGCGTGCTTTCGGCTCCTTCGGCACGAGTGACTTCGCTCGCGAGATTCGTTGTCAGCGTATTATCCCCCGCGATCCTTGCGGCCGCTTCGTTCGAAACGGCATCATCGACGTAAAACTTCGTCGCCGCATCTTGCGCGTTCGTCGGATCAGTGACGTTGTTGATCGGATGCAAGTTCATATCCAGAGTGCCGCCGATGGAAGCCGCGCCGGAGGTGCCGAGCGTGGTTGTCGTGATTCCACCCGCATCGGTGATACCATTCGTGGTTGTCGCGCCGGATACGGCGAGCGTGCCGCCGACGGTCGTATTGCCTCCGACACTAAGGGTATGCGAGCCGGTAATGCTCATATTACCACCGAAGGTCGAAGCTCCACCGACGGTAAGTGTTGAACCAATCGTACCGCTTCCGCCGATTTCGAAGTTGGCTGCTTGCGGCGCGCTGTTCTGGTTAAGGATCCAGTTGTTGGCAGCAGTCGTAAAGATTTCTGCCGGCGTGCGGTACCCGACGTGGTTTGACGCATCGATGGCGAGAATTCCAGAGATGGGAAGCGGAAGATGCGTCAGTCCGTTGAGGGTCAACAATCCACCGATTACGGTACTGCCAGCGAGGGTACTCGTGCCGGCGATGGAAGTATTGCCAGTCGATTCATCGACCGTGAATTTATTCGCATTGATACCGAACGTTGTGCCGTCATCGGTGACGGACGAGTTTCCAACCACGTGTCCGCCAGTGAACTTTGCCATGGTGTTCGTCGTGCCACTGACTGCGGTATTAATCTCATCATCGACGTAGCCCTTTGTCGTGAGCGTGGTGCTCGCGTCGCCCGACGATGTGGCCGCCGAGGTCGCCTTTC
Source organism: Bacteroidota bacterium (assembly GCA_030706745.1). Taxonomy (NCBI): domain Bacteria; kingdom Pseudomonadati; phylum Bacteroidota; species Bacteroidota bacterium. The sequence goes on along the minus strand of JAUZNX010000003.1, from coordinate 166,587 downwards.
CACTTAGGGTGAGTCCCACAAAACTGGGCGAGGCGCCCGTATGGATATTCTGGGGAAGCGTGAGCGTGATATCGTCGTGTTGCTGCGTCCCATAGGTCCCATTGACCAATACCTGGTTTTGCGTGCCAGTCAGAGAATGGACAACAGCGGAAAGGGTCTGATCGCCCTTGCCGCTCCGCGTCCCCGTGCCCACACCTGCGCCCGCGCCACCAACGATAATGGCGTTCGTCACAGGATCAAAATTGAGTGATACGCCGCCGCTGGCCGTGAAATTCACGTTGCCGCCCTTTGTGCTGACCGGCTGGCCGTTTACAGAAAGGCTACCGACGTAGTTCGCCGCGATCTTGTTCGCCGTGATGGAATTATCAGGCACGTTCAGCGCGTATGCCGAAGCCGATAACTGTGAGAGCGGGCGCATCTCTGGTCCCTCGCCAATTTGGGTCGAGAGCCAGAGTTCCTTGTCCATTGCCTTCGCGTCGGGAATCGGCAGCTGGCCGCCGCCGAGCGCAAGGTTGAAGACACCCCCGGTCACCGGGACCGTATAGGTATCCCGCCAAACCTCGTTGGTGCCGTCTTTATCGGCATAGAGGCGGACGGTGATGGCGTAATTGCCGTCGTTGACGGGGGTGCCGTCAGCATTATCGAGCACGCCCTGATAGCTGATGATGCGCGGGGTTGTGCTAGCCCCGGTGGTTTGAGCCCGGAGGCTCGTACTGGCGAACGGAGCGCAAAGAGCCGCCGTGAGACCCAGTGATAGAGAGAGCAACAATAGCTTCTTCATTGTGTATTCCGATGATTGTGATGTGAAATTAGCGGATTCCCTCACGACTCATGGCATGAGGCCGCCCTGATTCTAAAACTCGAAAAAGGAAAACTCAAGCTGCGACGGACTCGCTGCTTTTCAGTACAAAAACTTTAGATTTATCCCGGTGTCGATAAGAGAAAGATCTGCCGATGAAAAATGGATATTAAGAAATGCGAAAGAGCGGCTACGACGACTTCGACGAACTCAAACTAAACTATCGGCTCACTTAGAACTTTTGCAATATACGAAGAAAATATCGCCGATGCAAGTAATCCGGAATTACTACTCTAATACTACTCTAATTGAACGGGGATCGAAAGAGAGCGATCGCCCCGCTCGGATGCGATATGCTCACTGAGGATATCGAGAGTGTCGCCGAACGGGAGCTGTTGACGTGATGATAGAGCGGTCCGACATGCGAGCGCACTCCACGCGTGCTTCACGTCTCAATGTAATCCAAGTCCTTCCCGAACGTCTCGCTGAGTCCCGAGAGGGCGTAGATAGCGATGGCGAGCGTGACCGCGCCGAGCACGATGCCGGAAAAGATCAGCGCGTCGCCAGCCGGGTAGGATGCGGCAAACTTCGACTTCAGCCATTGGAAGATGAGCGCGATGGGTACGAGCGCGCCGCGCACGAAATTCGGGACCGTCGTTGCGACAGTTGCGCGGAGGTTCGTGCCGAACTGCTCGGCGGCGACGGTCACGAAGAGCGCCCAGTAGCCGCTCGATACTCCCATGATGGTACAAATCGCGTAAAAGACCTCCGGCGATGACCCCCGCTGAAGAAAGTACGCCCCAACAAACACAGCCGTCGCGACCAGGAACATCAGCACGACTTGCTTGCGGCTCCGCATCATCTGGCTGATCGTTCCGCTCAGCATGTTGCCGATGGTGAGTCCGAGATAGAACCAGAAGATGGACTCGCCGCCGGTGATCTCGCCCGTCACGCCCAGCGCCTTCGATAGCTCCGGCGCGAGCGTCATCAGGATACCGACGAGATACCACGTTGGCAGTCCGATGAGAATGCAGCGCACATATTTCGCGAAACGATGCCGGTTCGTAAAGAGACTGAGGAATTGTCCGCGTCGCACCTCCAAATGCGAAATCTTCTTGTACATGCCGGACTCCAGTATACCAATCCTGAGTATCAGTAATAGCAACCCAAGTCCACCGCCAATCCAAAAGCAAGACTGCCATCCAAAACTCTTTGCGATGAACCACGCGAGCATCGCGCCCGCCACACCCACCGACGTGATGAGAGCCGTGCCATAGCCGCGATATTCTTTCGGCAATAGCTCGGAGACGAGCGTGATGCCCGCCCCAAGCTCACCGGCGAGTCCGAGTCCCGCAATGAATCGCAGCACCGCGTATTGCTCGACGGTCTGGACGAATCCGTTTGCGATATTCGCGATAGAATAGAGAATGATCGAGCCGAACAGGACAGAGAGCCGGCCCTTTTTATCGCCCAGGATGCCCCACGCGATGCCGCCGATCAGCATTCCGACCATCTGCACGTTGAGCAGATAGATGCCAGTATCGAGCAGAGTCGCTCCGGAGAGACCCAGCGATTTCAGGCTCGGCACGCGGATGATCGAGAACAGAACCAGATCGTAAATATCGACGAAGTACCCGAGCGCCGAGACGATGACGGCGGCGCTAAAAAGCTGTCGCAAAACAGGGCGATGTTTGGCGCCCACGCTGGACGGAGTGAGAACTTCCATGCGAGAATGGCGATTATGTTGCTTCCAATACGCTCAAAAATACGACATGAAGACCATCTTCGATCCCACTGTCCGAAAAGAGTTGCTCGAACGTGCAAATCGCCTCACACTTCAATCCGAGCGCCGGTGGGGCTCGATGCGATCGGATCAAGGTCTGCACCATATCAACGCGGCATTTCAACTGTATCTGGGTGAGTTAACTTCACCATATCATGGAAACGCTGCGCTTGCCGCCATCGCCAGACTGGTTACCTTCTCTCCAATACCGATTCCGCGCGAGAAGGGCAGAACGGCACCGTCGCTGATAGCCGATAAAACGTATGACCTTGCCGACGAGAAGGCACGCATGGCGCAACTCCTCGAACGTGTTGCTACTCGACCCGTTAATGCAAGTTGGCCGGTCCATCCGTTCTTTGGCCAGTTGACAGGCGAGCAATACGGTAAACTTGGTTACAAGCACACCGACCATCACCTGAAGCAATTCGGGGTGTGACTCAGGAAGCCCTGGAATTATCGGCAGTCTCAGGCTCGTTTCCAAGGCACTCACTAAAATAGGAGGTCCTCATGTTAAAAGCAGTAGTTGCAGTCGCGATGATCTCACTCATCGCAAATCAGTCCTTCAGCGCGGAGCCGATCACCAAAGCCCGAAAGAGTAATACACATCTGGTGGGGCTGAAGGAGCAGAAAAAGTTTGATCCGCAGAAGCTCATCGGATTGAGCCTCGATACGGTGCGCATGTTCTTCGCATCGATCGGGCGCGTCACCGAAGAGAGTCAGGGCGGCGAGACGCACTTCCATGTGCTCTCGGCCGATAGCCTGTCGCGTGGGATTCGTCCATCCGAGGCGGATGCGATCGTCGGCAAGAACGGCACGCGAACATTTACGGCGTATTTCTACAAACTTCCACCCGAAGCTCTCAAGAAATTCTCCGGTCATGATTTCGCCGGCGGAAAAATCCTGAGCTTCACCGGTGAGCTCGACTATCCGAACATGCTCGCGCACGTCGAGATGAACGCGAACACGGGTATGTTTTCGATGGCCTGCCGGGCGAAGTAATCGCTCGGGGTCAATTGTGCGGCGGCTTTGCTGCCGCAACAATGTCCTTCACTTCGAGGATTGACTTGGGATAGCCGTGGGCGGAAGCATGTATCATCGCCAGGCCAAGCTCGCGTAGCGTCGAGACGCTTGAGGGCACAGCGAAACGAAGTATCGGGTACAGCCACGTGATGTACTTGTAGTACTTCAGCGTGTTCTTCAACCCTTTTGTGGGATGAAGGTATCCCGGACGAAAGAGATACACGTGTTTGAAGGGTAGCTTCCTCAGGTCGTTTTCAGTCTTGCCTTTTACACGTGCCCACATCGAGCGACCATGCTCGGTGCTGTCTGTCGCCATGCCCGAAATGTAGGAAAATGTCATCTCGGGATTTAGCTTTGAGAGCGTCCGCGCGACGTTCATCGTCAGGTCATACGTGAGATGCCGATACTCTTCTTCCTTCTTGCCAACCGAGGTAACTCCGAGACAGAAAAAGCAAGCGTTGTAGCCTGTAAGTTCGGACTCGATAGGAGAGAGGTCGTAGAAATTCTCGTACACGAGCTCGCTCAGCTTTGGATGCCTCATTCCCGTGGGCTTCCGTGTGAGCACCAGCACGCGCTCGACGTCTGGTGACTGCAGCGCCTCATGCAGCACTCCTTCGCCGACCATGCCGGTCGCACCGGTGAGGATGATGTGGAGTTTCATTCTTCGCCGGTCTTCTTCAGGAATGCAGCCACTTCCCAAACGTAATCGCGTTCCGTAAACTTGAATCCGAGGCTTTCGATCGCAACGGGTAAGTCATCATCGCCGGCCATAATGTCAGCGATCACGCTTTCATCGTTGACCCAGAGGGCTTCCTCCGGCGGAACGTCGAACGCATAGAGTACTAGGTCGACATATGGCCGGAATATCTCGATCTTTGCATCCAATTCCGGCTCGAAGCCTTCAATGTCTTGGTCTATGCTCATACGGTGAGCTTAACCGGCGGACCCATCTCAAAGACTCCCAGGGATCGAAGACTCATTCACATGCCCGAATTGCTCTGTCGAGAATCTTATGCAATTTCTTGATCTCCAGCCGTCCGCGATTGTGAGCGTTGAGATGGCAAACTGCAACGATAACCATATCAAGATCTGGAACGACATAGAGCAACTGACCGCCATAGCCACTGGCGTAATACACCTGATGTCCATGGGACTTCCGACGCCACCAGTAATAGCCATATCCATTGACCCCCGGTGTGACATCCCAATGATCGAGCTTCGCGTGCTGTGCCAACGACGAATCGATCCATGCTTCACCAAGTATACGCTTACCACCTGCCATTCCTTTGTGTAAATAGAGTTCACCGAATCTGAGAAGATTGCGAGGCGTCACATAGAGTCCCGCGGCGCCAAGGCATCGGCCTTCCGGGTCGGTGTCCCATCTGCCAATTGTGATACCGGCTGGACCAAAGATAGTCGAATCCGCAAATGTCAGGAGGTCCGTTCCGACCAGTTGGGCGAGTGCCGCACCAAATACCGTCGCGCTGCCAGAGCAATAGTTGAATTCTGAACCCGGAAGAGTATCGAATGGGACATCGAGCATAAACCGGACAGGGTCGCTGGAAATGCTGAGCAAGGTCATAGCATCTCCGAAGTCATTCCAATCGAGACCGGTCTGCATGGTGAGCAGGTGCCGCATGGTTAGTTGGCGACGCATCGAATCGTCAGCTTGATAATCCTGCCATCCGCGAATGCTGTGAGCGGTGGGTGCTCGCAATGCGTACTGTGGCAGGACCGAAAGGACCAGGGTATCAAAATTGCGAAACAGAGCTCGATCGTATGCAGCACCAGCGATGGCCGAGACGAACGACTTCGTCACAGACATAACATGGAGCGCGCTGTCGGCTCTGGCGCCGTGAAAGTACTTCTCAAACTCGATTGTGTCGCTTCGCTCAACAATGATCGCCGCTACCGATGGAATCTCAATTGGCGCCGTGCGGTCGAGCCACGTGTATCTAACGCGGCGAGCCTGAGAGAATGACGGCAATGGAACAATGCACAGAAGAACAATAAGAGAACCGAGGCGACGAGTCACGTAATGCAAATAGTGGAAGTGATTGGCCTCCACTAATTCATTGCCCGGCGCTTTGCGTTCCGCAAGTCAGAGCCCTAGAGAGGATTTCACTCCTGCGCCAGCGGATAACCCTTCTTCACCCAATCAACATCGATGTTGCTTGGGAGATCGATCACACGGTAATTGGTGAACTTCAGCTCCTTGAGCACAGACACGGCTGGCCGAATGTTCGGGCAATGCTCGTAGGGACAGCAGCCGCAATAGATTACCAACTGCTGATCCTTAGGGTACTTCGCAAGCTGGGCCCGATACGCAGCCATGCCCTCTGGCTCGGACGCCATTCCGAGTTTGATTGCGCCCGGAATATTCTTCCGTGGACCGACATTCAGGATCGTTAGCTTCGCGGCGCTGCCCTCCTGAATCTGCTTCGCTAATTCCGCCGGCGCGATCATGTGTCCGGCGAATAGTTCGTCACCTTTCTTTTGCGCGTTGCTGCAACCAGCAGCAGTGATGAGGATGGCACATATAGCCAGTGCGAGTCCTAATGTTTTGGTCGTCATGGTATTTCAATTGTGTGGGAGTTCCGATTGTGGAAACAAGGAAGGAGGGAGGAGAATGCCGGTCGCTTTGGTGATGATGACGCTGAGCGTCAGCCATCGGTCATGACCAAATCGCCTTCGACCAACACTTTGCTGGCCGAAATTTTCAACCGCCGAACCAGCGCGCGAGCGTTTGTGCTTCATGAACGGTGGCGTTTCCAATCCAAATGCGCCAATTGAAAATGAATTAATTTCTCTCTTGCATTTGATTTTCATGAATGCCACCTCTCCATCACCCTTCGTCCTTCTGCCTTTCCCACAGCTTGGTGCCCATCATACCGGGAGTAACATACGAAGAAAAATCCGTGGCGTCGCAAAACTGAATTGTTCACCGGAAGGTGTGGAACGTGATTGACAAGAGCACGCATCATTCGGACGTTAACAAATCGTATAGTTGCCGCGGACGCACGATCGGGAGCGGGGGATTAGGAATGTCGAGCAAATCCTTATCGCCAGTAACTAAGACCTCTGCCTTGCCCTTCAGTGCCGCAGCCAGAATCTCGATATCATCCGGATCGCGAACCTCGAACCGCTGCGAGTATGGAGGCAGACATATTTCAGAGTGCTCTGCAACATCCGTTATGAAGGGATCAACTTCGGCGGGATCGGCTCCGAATTTGTCAACCGTTATTCTCCGAAACTCACGAAGGACCTGCGGGCTGATAATAATTGTGTGGCGCTCGTTCAAGAGATCGAACAGCTTACTCGATGCACCATCCGCTGTGAACGCCGAGATGAGGACATTCGAATCGAGAAACGCTCTCACGACACATCGCGAAAGATATCTTCATCCGAATTGTAACCCGCTTTCTTTGCAAGCGGAATGAGCTTCGCGCGCATCTCCTGAACACGAGCGGCATAGTTGTGTCGCCGGATCACATCATTGACGATCTCATCGACATTGCGATGTGTCTTCTGGCTCTCCCGGACGAGCGATTCATACTCGCGAGGCTCGATCTGTATGCTGTTGTCCCTGTCCATATCCATATAATTCCTTGTCTGGCACCTTCCGTTCCGTCCCAAGTAATCCCACGCATCCCACCAATTCCAGTTCAGACACCCCCGCCTTCACACGGGCTGGAAAGCCCGCCGACAGGCTAAAAGCCTGTGCTACACGAACCGTCGCGCATCGAAGATTTATTACCACTAGGATCGCTTTTTCAACCGCGCCGCGACCTCTCACACAAAATCGCCGCCGCTGACTTCGATACCGAGTTGCTCTACGCAAGCGAGATCGCCATCCTTCACGACGCCGAACGAAACGAAATCCGCGATGATGCTCTCATCGCTCACCCAATAGTCTTCTGGCATTTCGCCCGCTCGCTTGCGTTCCGGCACGGGCCATCCCATCAATCCTGCGCATCGCACGAATCCCAGTTCAGACATTCCCGCCGCGCGCCGCGGTGGGCGGCAGCGCGCAGGCGCGAACGGCGATTTTCGTTCCGGGTTCCTGATCGACGATTGCTATAAAGCATGTGCTATACAAACTTTTCGAGCACCCCACGATGACAATAAAAATTGATTGTGGAACACTCATTCCTTGATCGAAGTTACTCAAGCAACCTTTTGTTCAACCTACAAATATGACCACAGCGAAATTTTTCTTGGTTGGCCTCTTCATTCTTAGTGTTATATTGAATTCATGCTCATCTTCTAATAATTCTATGCCAAGCCCCACACCGCCGCCCAGCAAGGCCGCTTTAATTCTTGGCCTTTCTGACTCCCTCCCCTTAGCGTGGATCGATAGCACCGGAACTATCTATGCTCCTTGGATCGATACGGTAAATCATATTTTCTTAGGGTGCTCTATTCGATTAGCCACTGGTGATATGATGCACATTAGAGATAGTGCAGGCTTGCCAAGAACTGCCGTAGTGGGGAAATATTATTTCTTATTTTCAAACTACACGAATACTTCCGCTGACATTGCTTGGTCGGATACTGCCGGAAATGTCGGTTACACAGCAAATGCAGACATTAGTGTTATTCTATCGCTTGTAAAGAATAGATCTGACACACTTCCAACGGGAATTACTACAGGAAAGTCACAAATATCCCTATCAAGTACTTCTGCGAGGTCGGTTTCAATCGGTGACGCCTTAAATGTGGCTTCACTTGCAACATGTTTAGCGAGTGCTGTCACAGCTTGCACAACTGGCATTGGTATTCCTGCGGCTATCCTTGGATGCACTCCGACAGCGATACTACTTTATAACAAGTGGAAAGGGAACGAAGCTTCATTAGGCCAAACTTTATCGGGTGATGCTGCCACCGCAATCGCTCAGTTGATTGGTTGCGCATCGAACAAGAGTGGCGTGGTTGACCCGAATTGTTATAAATTAATAAACACTGAACTTAAAACAGCTTACGATATAGCTGCCCCATCTCTAAAAAATCCCCCGACAACGCTTCAACAGACGAGCCAGCAAGGGCCATGGGCAGAAATCTCAGCGACAATTGATGGTCAACCGGGTTGCCCAGTTAGTTATTCTGAGTTTATTCCTGGATTGGCCGCAAACCAACAGTTTGTTTTTGGAGTAAATTTGTCCAGTTATCCTCGTTGTTATGGGAACTTCGACATAGCCGCTACACTTAAAATGCCCTCTGTTGGGGATGCTTGTTCTAAAAATAATTTTTTAGACACAACCGAAAATGTAATCTTTTCTTGGTCAATCGCGGGCGGCACATTCGGGCCGGGGACTGTTCACATAATTCTTAAACAGTAATCCAATCCTTGCACAACAGTCAGTTTCCACTCGACCCGCATAAATATTTATAGAATTCCATAATCCCAAAAAGCGAAAGGACCACCTTCCGGTGGCCTTTCGGAGCGTTAATTCCTTCAGAATTAATACATATCCCCCACCCGCCTGGCGGCATGCCTGGCAGTGGCTTGTCTTCCTTCTTCTCGCGGCGATTACGCATACACCAGTCGTCCTTTCGGCTCCGGAATTTCGCGGCCTAACTCTTTCGCGTAATCAATCCACTCGCGCATCACTTCCTCGACGTTCTGGAGTGTTTCGGAGTAGGTCTTGCCATCGGCCAAGCAGCCGGGAAGCTCCGGCACTTCAGCGATGAAGCGGTTGTCTTGCTCGCTCCATGAGATGATGATCTCGAACTTGTTCATTCCTCGATTCGCAACAGCACGCCGAATACCAAAAATCCCACGCATTCCACCAATCATCGCCGAAAGTCCGCCTTGGCGAGTTCAGTCATTCCGTGTTGCCGTGCCCGGCGATATTATAGCAAGCATAAAAGATGACGAACGATAAACAGGATCGAATCATGATTCCGCTTCAAGCAATGAGCCTGGTAGTCCCGCCTTTTCATCTTCGCTGAATTTGGGCAGATTCGAAAAAAACGTTATGCCGGCTGTCTCGATAATCATAAACTTCCCACGCTCAGCAAAAAACATCGGATTGATGTCTCGGCGAACGACATCCGCAAACCAGTTAGCGGCTGAAGTCGCTTGGCGGATAAGTATTGAGCAACTACTCATCCAATTGTCATATCGCTTAACATCTTCATGGTAGTGTGGGTTATCGCTATCACCAGACTTATAGAATCTAACTGCGTAATATCTTTCACCTCTGCGCTCGTTGTGCTCCATCAATGAGAAGATGGCTCGTTTCAAGAGAATTGAGAGAGTTGTTGTAGCTCGCTTCAATTCTTCGAATTCCTCCGGCCAAATTGCAGCATATACTCTTTGGCTAAACTCAATAACCATATTAGGGAATGTCGTGTCCCAAGAAGGATCGGGTGGCAGGGCAAAGCTCGTCCAGTTTTTCCATTCCTGGAGGCGACAAAGTTCTACTGCAGCATCAATTATGCTCGTGACGGCCACTTGTATGGCAACCAGCTTGAGGTCTGCGGAATCGCCCAGAGTTTCTCGCACCCAAAGCTCGTGTCTGGACTTCGTGACATGCAACTTCTCTACTGGCCATGAAACTTCATCGCTGTCAATTTTGGTGTGGTCAGTGGGACATAGAAGTATACGGTTATGGTATCCCTCCCGGTCATCCTCCGAAATGATACTCGTTCCTCGAGCCGCGCTTTCATTTTCGCCAATGATGTGGGCTTGCTCTCCAAGTGTGTAATGGGAAGATTCTGATAAGCCGTCTTGGGCAAGCTCCATCCGGCAGATTGCACATCTGTTTCCGGATCGTCCCCAAAGAAGCTTGATGTCTTTCTGGGTCATTGATACTCCTCATTAGAAGGGCAGCCCTCTCGGGCTGCCCTCGCGTAAACCGAACGATTAATACATATCGCCCATGCCACCGCCGCCGCCCATGGGGGGCATCGGGGGTTTGTCTTCCTTTCGCTCGACGATGACTGCTTCGGTCGAGAGCAGGAGGGAGGCAACCGAGGCTGCATTTTGCAGCGCGCTTCGCGTCACCTTCGTCGGGTCGATGACGCCGGATGCGAAGAGGTTCTCATAGACCTCGGTCGCGGCGTTGAACCCGTAGTCGCCCTTGCCTTCCTTCACGTTGTTGACAATGACGGAGCCTTCGAGGCCGGCATTGTTCACGATCTGGCGCAACGGCTCTTCGAGCGAGCGGCGAATGATCTCGACGCCCGTGCGGATGTCGGCATTCGCGAGACCCTTCGAGAAGCCGTTGTTGAGTCCGGCCATGGCGCGGAGCAGCGCAACGCCGCCACCGGGCACGATGCCTTCCTCGACGGCTGCGCGCGTGGCGTGCAGCGCGTCTTCGACGCGGGCCTTCTTCTCCTTCATCTCGACTTCGGTCGATGCGCCGATCTTGATGACCGCGACGCCGCCCGAAAGCTTGGCAAGACGCTCCTGCAACTTCTCACGATCGTAGTCTGAGGTCGTCTTCTCGATCTGCGACTTGATCTCGTTGATGCGGCGCTTGATGTCTTCCTTCTTGCCCGCACCTTCGACAATGGTCGTGTTGTCCTTGTCGATTGTGACGCGCGAAGCGGTTCCGAGATACGCAACAGTTGCATTCTCGAGCTTAAAGCCCTTTTCTTCGCTGATGACCGTTCCGCCCGTGAGGACAGAAATGTCTTCGAGCATTGCCTTGCGGCGATCGCCAAAGCCCGGAGCCTTCACGGCCGCGATCTTGAGCGTGCCACGCAGCTTGTTGACGACGAGCGTTGCGAGTGCTTCGCCTTCCAAGTCTTCCGCGATGATGAGCATCTGGCGGCCAGCCTGCGCGACCTTCTCGAGGATCGGCAGAAGGTCCTTCATCGAAGAGATCTTCTTATCGTGGATGAGGATGTATGGGTTCTCCATCACCGCTTCCATCGTGTCCGGATCGGTCACGAAGTAGGGGGAGAGATAGCCGCGGTCGAACTGCATGCCCTCGACGACCGAAAGCTCGGTTTCGATGCCCTTGGCCTCTTCAACGGTGATAACACCATCCTTGCCGACCTTCTCCATCGCCTCGGCGATGAGATCGCCAATGGTGTGATCGTTATTGGCGCTGATCGAACCGACCTGCGCGATTTCCTTCTTGCCTTCGATTGGGCGGGAAAGCTTCTTCAGCTCTTCGATGACGTTCGTCACGGCGAGATCGATGCCGCGCTTGAGGTCCATCGGGTTCGCACCGGCTGTGACGTTGCGAAGTCCCTCGCGGAAGATCGCCTGCGCCAGTACGGTCGCGGTCGTCGTGCCGTCACCGGCTACGTCGGACGTCTTGCTCGCGACTTCGCGCACCATCTGTGCGCCCATGTTCTCGATCGCGTCTTCGAGTTCGATCTCCTTGGCGACGGTCACGCCGTCCTTGGTGATCGTCGGCGCGCCGAATTTCTTGTCGATGACGACGTTGCGGCCCTTCGGGCCCAGCGTCACCTTGACCGCATCGGCCAACTGATCGACGCCCTTCTTGAGCTTCGCCCGTGCGTCGGTGTTAAATACAATTTGCTTGCTTGCCATGATACTTTATTCTTAATTGAAAATTGTTACCGCTTCGAGTTGATACTTGATAGATGATAGTGGATAGTAAAGAAATTCAATGGGTTACCATTTAACCTTACCATTCTCCACTATCCGTTGTCAACTATCCACTATCCACTAAAGAGATCATTTCTTCTTTGCCTGACCGTTTGATTCGACGATCGCGAAGACATCGCTCTCGCGCATAATGAGCAGGTCTTCGCCTTCGAACTCGATCTTCGTGCCGGAGTATTGTCCGTAGAGCACTTTGTCGCCGACCTTCACGCCGACTGGCTGAAGCTTTCCGGTTTCATCGAATTTGCCTGGTCCGATGGCGAGTACTTCGCCGTGGACCGGCTTTTCCTGCGCGGTATCGGGCAGAATGATGCCGCCCTTCGTGACTTCTTCCGGTGGTGCCGGGCGCACGATGAGGCGGTCGTGGAGTGGTTTTAGGTTCATAGAGTCCTTAATTGGTTGGTTAAGTTGGTTGAAAATTGTCGGATTTGAGCCAAAAAGGTGAAAATGAGGCTCAACCGTTAGCACTCACGTGCCGCGAGTGCTACGCGCAAACAGGCGGGAGGTTTCAGGAGGTTCCGGGGGAGGCGGATACCCGAAGTCCCGATGTCGGACCGGCTAGGGAATTATCTTGCAATCGTAAACATGAACCTCTTCGCCGTTAGCGGACAGACCAGCTTCGAACGGATGACGCGGCGGCAGATCCATGCGTAAGTACCAACCGGTTTCAGCATCGTACCATAACACTGCATTATCATAGACATGTCCATCGAGTGAAATGATCTGCCTGATCTTTATCGCATGCCAGAAATGTCCCTCGATGGTCGTGTCCTTTGCTTCGATAAAGCTGTTGGTATCGACTACGAGGTTGCCAAGACTATTCTTTCCTTTGATACAAACGACTATATCTTTGGATGAGAGAGGGATTCTTTCCCAGCCGACAGAGGGTCCGGCATAATTTGAGACGTCACCGTTCGACTCATAACTGACGTATCCATGCGATGCCGCGGTACCACTTTGCTGTACATAGAAGGTCACGTTGTCTTTTCCCTCGAAGGACATTCCTCGAGCCGTAACCGTGCGGGTAAAAGTATCGGGGCCAACTGCGGGCGCGTTGGCAAACGTGTACCAGTGTTTTCCGTAGAAGATACTTTCGGGCCCGGGAGCATGGCGCGCGGTTGAAGGCACATTCGATTGCGTAGATGTATCCGATTGTTGACAACCGACCGCATTCAGCAATAGAACGATGTGAACTACAGACAGAGTGGCGATTCTCATGATCACTTCAAGGTTTAGGGAGCAAATATAACATATTTTGAGCGTATTGCAAGTTGGTTCGGTGGGGGCGTCCGGAGTCGTAGAATTCATGAAGTTCGCCGGATCGTAGTAGCCACGGTCAATTCGCGTAAGGGAATCTCTAACCCATGGCGTCGATTGGCTTCACTTGGCACTTGGGAATTCCGTCGCGCGTTCCAGTTCCATGGTACTTACAATTCTGGACGCGGAGGTCGATGAAAGCAAGTGGGCGTTACTCAAACAGACCTACGAGCGAGAGGTCACCGGGCTGCCGCCAAGCATTCATCAGTCCTTTCTGATTCAATCGAAGCAGGAGCCACGGCTCTGGCGCGTTGTCACGCACTGGCAGAGTCAAGCCGACTTAGACGAGATGCGTGCCACCACAGAAGTCCCTGTGGCTGTGCGTATATTCCGCGCCGCACAGGCGGAGCCGGTCTTCAGTTCGTGGGATGTTGCAGTCCATGCAAAGCAATGATAGAGCGTTGCACTACGCTATCCTCCATAAGCCCTACGGCGTCCTAAGCCAATTTACCCCGGAGCTGCCCGGTCAGCGGACGCTTGCGGAATTCGGGCTACCGAAGGGCCTCTACGCCTCCGGCCGGTTGGACAGTGATTCGGAGGGATTGCTTCTGCTCACGAACGATGGACCGCTCATCAAAAGGCTTCTCGATCCCGGCAAGGGTCACGAGCGAACGTACCTGGTTCAAGTCGATGGTATTCCAACTGACGAATCGATTACGCGACTCGAGAATGGAGTTGTGATCCAGAAGTATCATACACTTCCAGCTCGCGCACGTTTGCTGGAGGAGAAGCCCAGCGTGCCACCGCGCGACCCGCCGATTCGGGTTCGCAAGTCAATCCCGACTTCCTGGATCGAGATCAAGCTCACGGAAGGGAAGAACCGTCAGGTCCGGCGGATGACGGCTGCAATCGGTTATCCGACGCTCCGGCTCATTCGTACCGCTATCGGCAATTTACTGCTTGACGATCTTGCACCGGGGCAGTGGCGAGAGCTCACGAGTAGTGAGATTTCAGAGCTTAAAATGCCACTGGTTCGGTAACTTTCTTTTCGATGATCTGTTACTCTGGATAACTTATGTGGCGCTTCAGAGTCTACTTGGTGTGTCTTAGCCTGACGGTAGTAGCGGGTTGCGTATGGGCGCCGCAATCGGAGTTGGTGCCGAGTCCATTTATTGGCATCGATTACCAGGTCCAGCAAACTCGCTCACGGTCGTTGGATGGCGCGGAACATACAGCAACGATCGTCACGCCCGTGAGCCAGTATGCAGAGTACGGATACAATTCGTCTGGCGACTCGGTGCTCTATATCATCGTAAACGGTGACACGGCCTACCGTCATCCAGTGAGTGGAATGCCTCCGCAAGTTGACTCCGCTGCTCCATTTCACTTGGATGGCACACTGAACACAGTCGTCATAATCTATCCTTCGGCTGCGCGAGCCGACACGACGTATCCATCCGGATTTCTGGCGGATATCGCCTCACCGGCCATTGGCGATACGTTGAGCAGAACAGAGGATGTTTCATTCACAGTACGGACGCAGATTCTGGAGCACCCGTTTGTCTCCGGAAACTTCAATTTGACCGATTCGATTGGTAACTTTTCAATTCTGGTCAATACTGACCAGCAACAGATTGGAGTGACTGCAAGTAAGCTTGCAGGATTTCGGCCCGGAACCGTCTGGGCGGAGCTTCACCTTCACTATTACCTCTATGATGACTGGACCACGAACAACCACTTGAGCTCTGTTCGCGTCGATCGCATCGTCCCGTATATTCTTAAATAGCCATGCCAAGACTGACCATTGCTACAGGATTGCTTGCTGCGGCCATGCTTTCCTCATGTGGTACCGTGTTTCATGGCAAGCCACGACTCGAAATCGTAGGACCTCGCGATGCCTACGTAGAGGACATGGGTGGCAACAAGCTGCCAACATACCAGAACAACGACGATTCCCATGGCGTCTATGTGGACCGGAAGCGTAGCGATTCGGTCCGAATTGCCTATGCCGGGAAGGAAACCAGCGTGGCGCTGGTCAAGCAAGTGGATGTTGCAGAGCTTTTTAATACCGCCACACTTGGGGTTGGTTTTGTGCTGGACGATCTGACGAACACGTGGTTCGATTATGCACCGATCTATGTCACGATCGATTCCAACCGCGTGCATGGCCTTCAATCCGTGAATGCGCGCTCGGATAACTGGTTTGGGGAATCTCGCTTCGAGCGTTCGCTTTATTTTCTTCTGACGGGTGGCACAGGCGTTACTTTTGTCACGGATGGAGGCTCTGCTCTGCAGAAGGGGAGCACCACATTCCCAGCTCTGGCATTTCAGGCTGGCCTGGGTCTGGACTATGATTTCAAACTCGAAGCCTACATCCTGACGCGAGCCGAGTGGGCCTATCCGATTTCGACCGAGCAACATCCGGAAACCGCCTCGCTGACGACACTGGACTTCTGCCTGCGTTATTTTTTTGCAAAGCACTACTACCTTCAAGGCGCCATTGGTTCTGCTTCGGCCTCCCAGGATGCTGTGCATTACCAATATGTGCCACTCGATAGTCAGGATGGTGCCGGGGTGCGGGATGCCGGGTTCAATGAAGCGGGCGTTAGTTTGGGTTGGGCGGGTGATGTCTCGTTTGTCTCGCTCCAGTATTTTCAGGGTCTGACGCCGTTCGATCTTTCTCACTCGGCCAATGTCCGGTACCATACGCTATATCTGGACTTTGGATTGAACCTCCGGCTCTAACGGTCCCGCACTGAATCACAAAACAAGATCGCGGGTTGTTACTCATCCGATGACCCAAAAGCCTCGTCCAAAAATCCCGTCGAGTAGAACCCGTGGCAAGCAGCCGGCGCCGGTTCAGCTCACGTCGTCACCGGGTTACTTCCGCTCGACGTTGTGGCCGATCGTAGCCTCGCTTGCTGTTCTTGTGCTTGGTGTTTACCGAGCCATCGATCTCCGCTGGATTTCGGACGACGCGTTCATCACGATGCGCTATGTGAAGAATTTCGTGGAGGGACATGGATTAGTCTATAATATCGGCGAGAAGGTCGAAGGCTATACACACTTTCTCTGGCTGCTCATGCTCGCTGCAGCACGAGCAACCGGCTTCAATCCAGTCGATGCCAGTATGTGGTTAGGCATCGTGTCTTTTGCCGCAATACTCACTCTGCTGCTGGCAATATCATACCGGGAACACAAGAAGAGCCTGAATAGCCTTTGGCTTCCATTGGCTGCGGGTCTCTTTGCATTTAATTACGACAATGTGGTCTGGGCCAGTGGGGGATTGGAGACTTCGTTCTACACTTTGCTTATTCTGGGCGCGTATTATTTTTGGTTTTACACGCGCTATTCAGAATCGCAGAGGCTTCTTCTTTCGGGGAGTGTCCTAGCCCTTGCGTCGCTCACGCGTCCGGACGCGGTGCTCTTCACCGCTACTGCAGCAGGGTTGCTTGTGGTGCGCGGAGTAAAGGGTGGAAGTATCGCATCAAGCATGCGGCCGATCGCAACGTTGCTGCTGCCTTCCATTATCATCGGTGTACCATATCTTGCTTGGAAATACTATTACTACGGCGATCTCCTGCCGCTGACCTACTATGCGAAGTCTTCTGGTGCGAGCTACTTCGGTCAGGGACTGTATTACATCTGGCTGTACTTCCGTGTCTATTTTATACTTGGCATCGCCTTGATTGCGAGTGTAATTCTTCTATGGCGCACTCGAGGTTCGGTCGCAGGAGTTGAGGACCTCGGCTCCCGTTGGAAGGTCGCCGGAGTTGCATCAATGGTCTATCTAGCTCTTTTTGTTGCTCGAAGCGGAGGCGATTTCATGTTCGCGCGCTTTATCATTCCGGTAGTCCCATTCATCGCGATCGTGATCGAAACCGGGGTAACACGGTTGCCGGTTGGCGCCAAACGATACCAGATCCTGATTGGCATTTCGCTACTTGCCGGAGTCTTTCTCGAGAATGACTTGCGTGTGAATGTCTTGTTTCATCTGAACGCGGAAGGGCGTCCGGTCGAGAATTGGAATCTCACTGGTGAAGGGTCTACCCGAGGCATTGCCGACGAGCGGTGGGATTACTATGCCGGCCACTATCGCTTCGATGACGTGACAAAAGGTACGATGGAAGTCTATTCCGATATTGGCCGCTACTTGGAGCCAATGTTTCGCGATTTGCCGGTGACGATTGCGATTCCTGGTGGCAAAAACATGGTCGCATACTATGCGAATTTTAAGACATGCATCAACGAATATGGGTTGACCGACAGTGCCATCGCTCACTCGTCATCCAGCGCACACGGTCGAATCGGCCACGAAAAACACGCGACGGAGGAATATCTTAAACAGCGGCACGTTGATCTCGAGCTCTATGATGCTGTGCCGAACATTCCGGCCGACTTATCCAGCGGGACGGTCGCATTAGAAATCCCGACGATGGGCCTTTGGCAATTCACTCATCTTGTTACTTACGACACGGCCAACATGGATAGCCTATCGCACCGATTTGGGTCGGGATTGGTGCGAATTCCGTAATCAGTCATTTGTCGGAATCTTCCGGAGCAGGTTCTTGCGCGCCCAATCGAAAATGTCCTCCGCGCCATAGACAACAATTGGGAAATAGAATCCAGTTAAAATGACTTGAATGCGTGGCATTGGAAAGAAGACCACCGCCACACAGGTGTAAAATACAACCCACAGCAGCATGAGTGCCAGCGCATCTCGTACAACGAGATTTCTGGAAATGTGCTCACGTCGTACCCGAACGATACCCACGATGGCAGCGAACACTGTCGCGAAATAGACTATGAGATAGGGAAGATACCGCGCTTGTGGATTCCGCCAATCGATTACGAGGAAGTTGAACAGTTTTAGGAATGACCGTTTCGCCTCGATGAGTGGATGGTCGCGTATCCATTGTCGGGCATCACTCCACAGAAACGAGTCTTGCCGGAATTCCACATTCGAATCGACAGCACCCGTGGGTTCGATTTGCCTCCACGTAGCATCTGTCGTCCAAACGGCAACTCGATCGTTGATGTATGCCGAACCAGTGGCCTCTGCACTATGACCTCGCCAGAAGTTGAATCCGCCGTTTGTCGATGTTATAATGGGCCTGTGAAAGACCACGTAGTTTCGAATGATCCACGGCGAGCAAACCACCGCAGCACCAAGGACTGCAAAGCCAAGGGCTGGCGCTAATCGTCGAACCCAAAATCGATTGACCCAGAGGACAAGAACAAACGACAGCGCCATGAGGAGATAGGCTTCCGAACGGAACTGCGCAATTAGTCCGCCCAGCACGCCTGCTCCGATGAACTTCGCGTTTCCACGATTCCCTGTGCGAAGTTTATCAATTGCGAGCACGAATATCCATAAAAAGAGCGCATCGAGAGCGAGGACCCCGCTGGTGACTCCCAATGTCGTCGAGGCGGCGATGAAACTAGGATACAACGCGGCGAGCCAAACGCCCAGCCTCGTGGTCCTCGACATAGCACCAAAGAGCAGGGAAAGGACCTTCCACATGGCGAAAACAAAGACCCCGCCGAGCAAGACCTCTTCAAGAAACAACGCAATTTGACCTGCGAGAGTATCGCCAAAGGGGCCAAGCGCCAGTAAGTGTATCACAACTTGACCTGGCGGCATGTATGCTGTCGGCAGTGTAAGCGTGTGGCTCAGTCCGGGATAATTCCAGTTCGAAGAATATCCTTTGCCAGCGGCGATATTCAGGGCAATCGCAGCATACTCCCAATTCCACAGGGTATCCGACTTCCCGAGATGAGCAAGCGGAAACGCGGCGAGGCGTACTAATAAAGCCACAACGAGCGGCAGAGCTATTGCTGAATGCATCAACCGATACTTCAGACCCTTATTCGGCATGGTCCTCTTCTCAGGAATCGTATTGGGAGGAATCAATGGCTGAAGTGGCACCGAGCATCCAACGATATGCGCAGTCTATTGTTTCCTGGGGTCAAACGGCAGTAAAATGAATCAGTGCTTCGCTATTGGGCACTCGCGATACTCACCTCTAAATCTCGCAAAAGGCCATCCTTGATCCCATAGATCCAGCCATGGACAGCGAGCGTCTGACCGCGCTGCCAGGCTTCACGCACAACCGTCGTATTAGCAACATTGTGCACCTGTTCGATGACATTCAGCTCGCACAGGCGATCCAGAGTTCGCTCTCCGGGATGGTCCGAAGAAAGTTCGAATGCATACTTGATCGCAATGTCACGAATATGCCGCAGCCAATTATCAATGAGTCCGTGCGGCTTTGGGTCAATTGCTGCCGCCACACCTCCGCAGCCATAATGCCCACAGACAATAATATGTTTGACATGCAGGACATCCACCGCGAACTGAATGACCGACAAGCAATTCATATCAGTATGAATTACCAAGTTGGAGACGTTTCGATGCACGAATAGCTCGCCGGGCATCAGGCCGACGATTTCGTTGGCCGGCACCCGACTATCCGAGCAGCCGATCCAAAGATATTCCGGTTTCTGCTGTCTTGCGAGTGTTTCGAAGAATGTGGAATCTGTTTCGAGGGTCTGCTTGGCCCACTGGCGGTTATTGGCGAAAAGGTGCGGTAGTTGACTCATGCAGTTCTGAGAACGCTCATGTTTACTCGTATACTCCTGAAAACTCCAACTCAAGCGGGAACGGATCCGCCTGCTTAAAGTTGATACGGCACAATGGAAATCAAATTTGGAACTGACGGATGGCGGGATGTCATCGCAGAGAGTTATACATTCGAGAATGTTCATCAGGTTGCGCGTGGCGCGGCCCTCTATTTCAAGAAGCTCCCGAATGCATCGAGTGGCGTGATGGTGGGGTATGATGCTCGTTTTCTCAGTCGAGAATTCGCCGAACTCACCGCCCGCGTGCTGGCAGCGGAAGGTCTCAAGGTTTTGATCGCAAAGTCCGTTGTCTCGACACCCGCTACTTCACTCACGATAGTTAAGAAGAAATTGTGTGGCGGAGTAATGATTACGGCCTCGCACAATCCGGCCAAGTATAATGGTTTCAAGATCAAAGGCGAGTACGGAGGGTCGGCGCTTCCTGATGCCATTGCCAAGATTGAAGCGGCCACTAATAGCGATGCCAATCGCTCTCGTACCTCGAAGGATTTTCATTCTGGTCAGATTGCTTCGTTCGAACAATTTCAGAAGGAAGGTCGCATCACCGAAGTCGATGCCAAAGCGATTTACGTCAAAGAGCTTGCGCGACTTGTGAAGCTCGATCGCATCAAACGATCGAAGATCAAGATTGCCTATGACCCAATGTATGGCGCTGGGGTTGGTAACCTGGAGACTTTGTTACCCTCGGCTGTGATTCTCCATGATGTTTGGAATCCTGGTTTTGGCAATACCCGGCCCGAGCCACTCGCAGACACCACAAAAGAGCTTGCCAAGCTTATCGTCGAGCAAGGCTTCGACATCGGACTCATTACAGATGGCGATGCCGACCGCATCGGTGCCATCGATGAGAACGGCGAGTTCTTTTCGTCTCAAATGATCCTGTGCCTGCTGCTTAAGTATCTTGTAGAGGTCCGCAGGCAGAAGGGAATGGTCGTCGTGAGCGAATCGGTGACAAGCATGGTTGAGAAGATGTGCACGAACTATGGACTGAAGCTTCAGCGCACCCCAGTCGGATTTAAGTATATCACCGAATACATGCTGAAAGGTGGCGTACTTATCGGAGGCGAAGAGTCGGGTGGTATCGGCATTCCTTCACTGCATATTCCCGAGCGAGACGGCCTCTTTAACGGCCTGTTGCTTTGCGAGATTTGTGGTCACTACAAGAAGCCGCTCGGCGTCCTCGTTGCGGAGCTTGAGAAGCAGTACGGTCCGCATAAATACGACCGGTTCGATTATCATACAACGGACGAGCACAAAAAACAGGTGCTCGATCGTGCGAAGAAGGGATTTAGCGAGATCGCCGGATTGAAGGTTTTGAAGACGAGTAGTCTTGACGGGTTTAAGTATTCTCTCGACAAGGGCGCGTGGTTGATGATCCGCGCATCAGGGACCGAGCCGTTGCTTCGCTATTACGCGGAAGCCCCCAGCACGGCACTGGTCAAGAAACTCCTCGCGTTCGCGAAAAGCCTATAGTGGCGCGGAAATCGCGCCACTATATTTCGATATTCTACTGGTTGATCGGCTTCTCGAGTACGATATTGACCGTTCGTGAGTAGAAGCGGCCCTCGGGAATGTTGTTATCGAACAGCAAGACCGATTTGCCTTTACCCTGAACTACAACATCGGTCGCGCCAAGCATATTAGCTACAGCTTTCGCGCGATCTTCAGTCAGGCGCTGATTGAGCGCATCCTCGCCACTACGATCGGCATAGCCGGTGATCGTCGCTTTCGTACCAGAGGAGATCTGCTCTCGGATCAAGTCGATGACGCGTTGATTTTGCGGGTCAATCTTAGCCGCGCCGAAGTCGAAGAGTACAAGTGTATACCGCTCGATTATCTTATCCGCAACGCGCTCGAGCCGCTTCTTGCTGAGTGTCGTCTGCCGGACCGGGATCGTGCCGATTGCTGTCTGTTCCTGGCCGGCTGAATCAGTGACATCGAGGCCGTACTCGAGGGTATCTTCCGATCGCGGGATTTTTGACGCCGATGACCGCAAGTCCCACATCCATCCCTGGATGGGTTGAGCACCCTTACCATAAGCATGGTGTAGGATCATCGCCGGCTGCATGGCGTATAAATCCCAGGATTTGACGCCAGCCTGCGCGGTGACGCGGGGGACGAACTGCATCATCGGCGGATTGGTCGAAAGCGTAGTATCGGCCAGCGTAATCGGTGCAAGAATCGCAGGCTCCGTAGTAGCAATTTCCACGCGGCGGTTCTCTTCCTTTCCATCCTGTTCTGTGAGTGAGGATGGTTTTGCAGGAAGTCCTCGCGTCTGGAGTGTCAATCGGTTGGCTGAGATTCCCCAAATATTTTTGAGATAGTTCGCAACCGAAGTGGCTCGTGCCAATGGAAGATTCTTATCCGCGAGCTCCTCGGGCTCGTTCGATGTGCAGCCGGTCAACGTGAGATGGGCTTTTGGATAGGCGCGCATCCGCTGTCCGATGATATTCAACAGGTCGTGATAGACCCGGACGTTATCGGTGGAGTCTGTCTTCCGCTCTTTGAAGTCCGCGGCTTCGGCGGCAGTAATATTATGATAGCGGGTTGGAATCTTCGCATCGTCCAGGCCAAAGAGCACGAATGGAAGCAGAGGAGTCATCGTCGTGGAATAGAATTCCTCGACCGTGACTGAAAGATTTGTGGAGTCCCTGCGGCCATCAATGATGGTATATGCCTTGATGTCCACTGCAAGGGCCGGCTTCGGCGCGGGTGGCGGCGGGGGCGGAGGAGGTGGCGGCGGCGGTTGGTACACATGGAGTGGTGTATATCCGATCCCGACGCCGCCACGAAGTGCACTCACTGACCATGTCAGGCCGGTTACCATCGGCGTGAAGCCGTAGTCGTATAGGACTTCCGGTATCAGGTGCAGCGTGCCGGTCGTGTTCATCGGCAATGGATACGAGGCTCCAAGGATGATCCCAAACCGCGTCGTTGCCGCCTGCGGGATAGTCTCATGATACACATTCCTCGATCGCGAGCTCGTAGAATCGAATGCTCCCTGATTCGTAGGTTGCGTAATCGTTTCGGCCTGATCGAACGTGTACTTCCGGACGAGACCCGCATCCACACCAGCCATGAGACGGAAGCCCGCAAGTTCGAACGCATAATATGGCTGGATCGACCAGGTGGTGAACTGTGAAGCAAGGGTATGCTCGAGATTCCCAGGCGTGGCGACTCCATTGATCGCGAGTGTGATCGGTTCTTCGACGGTGAACTTGCCATCGAACATATCGATGCCAAGGCGAACGCCAAGATGTCCGCCGCCGAGATCGTAATCGAAGAATGCACCGAATGCACCACCGAGGCCCGAGCCGTTCTCGAAGAGGGGGCAGCAATTCGGAATGCCCGGGAGCGATTGAAAATTCGCTTTGTGAATGTTCCAGGCAGCGTCCCCGAACAATCCGAACGTGGATTTCCAAAGCTCCGGCGGCGGGACTTCCGTCTGCGAAGACGTTTGAGCGTACGTCACGCCGTGGAAATAAAGTGTCGAACAGACTGCAAGGAGTCCGAAAGTATTGCGAGCGAAGCGTGCCATGTATCGGTTACCGAGCGATCTGCAAGTGATGGGATTCAACGATCGTTGGAGTGCGAAGAGAATACACATAGGTCCCGGCAGGGAGTGAACTAATATCCGCGGAAACGCTGTAGGTCCCCGGCTCCTGAACGCCATCGATGAGCCGACGCACCTCGTGCCCCAGCAAATCGTAGATGACGAGCGTCGTTTGTCCCTGTTCGATGAGCGTATAGTCGATTTGGACGTTCGTAAACGCGGGGTTCGGTCGTGGGGCACTCAGCGAGAACTGCGTCTGATTCGGATCGATTAGCCGCGTGCCACCCTGTGTGCAAAGGCCAGTCAGACAGAAGTTGCCGTTTTGCATCGTCACGGAAATTCCCGGTGCGCTCCACGTAAATGATTGAATCGTGACCGGCGTACAAATGCTATCGCCGAGCGCTGCAATGAATTGCAGATCCTGCAGCATCCCCGTCGTCGCAGAACTCGTACCAGTGTAAGTCACAATGCCCGGGGTCGTCGAGGAGAATGTCGGGCCATTCGGGTCGGGAACAAGCATGGTCGGGTTATAGGCAATAGTCGCCGTCCAGGTCTTCACGTTCGCTGGAAAGCTTTGCGAGGTCGCAATACTCAGTGGGATGGTCACGTGTTGCGATTGCTGTGCAAGGACCATCGAAGGCAATGCGATCACCGTCGAGCCTGAGTTCGAGTATGGCAGAGACGTATTCGTGCAACCATTGGCATCGGTGATGGTCACCGTGTAATCGCCGCCAGTCTGCGGCGTGTAGCTCTGGCCAGTCGCGCCAGGAATCACTGTACCATCCAGCGACCACTGGTATGACAGCGCTGGCGTTGAACTCAGGATGTTATTCGCGAAGGTGATAACCGGTTGGGGAGGTAGCGGATTGATTGTGATCTGCACCGCCGGTGATGTGCCCGAGCAACCGGCCGCATTCGTCACCTGTACGGTATACGCTCCTGTCGCACCGACCTTGAGCTTCTCCAATGTCGCTCCGGTAAGAGCAGAACCATCTTTTAGCCATTGGTAGGTTGCGTATGGCGTGCCCGCATCGAGCAACACTGAATCGGGCGCGCAAACGGCCACCGGGCCTGGAGGGGTGATCACCGGAATCGCCGGCGAGCTGGTAATCACGATCGGATCGGACGTGGACGTGCAGCCCTCGCCATCATTGCCGGAGACGGTATAGCTGCCAGCCGTATTGACCGTGAGCGTCTTCGTGGTTTCGCCAGTTGACCACAACCAGGTTGCAAAATTTCCCGTGGCAGTTAGCACGATGGCATCACTCCCGCCGCACAATACGGTCTTCGTTGACGTAATTCCGGGCTTCGCCCCCTCGGACTTAGCGATCAGGAGCGGCGTCGTGATGTTGCCGGCACAGTCCCGCACATGCACGGTGCCGCTTGCGCATTTCGTCGTGTCATTGACCTTCAGTGCAAAGTCGAAAGTTCGAACGCAGCCCAAGTGGGCTGGCCATGATGCTGGCATGGTCGTGACGTTCGAAGCATTGTCCACCCATATGGAGTCGATGCCGCGGTCCCAGGCTTGTGTGTCCACCACATGCAGATGCCATGAGCTGTCGGCAGGTGTGTATGGGTGCTGCGTGATGATCGCTGCATGGGTATCCGGCGTTGTGCAAAACGATATTGTGTCGAGTCGGACGTTATGCGCGGTGTCCGTGGCTCGGAGTATGATCGTGCCATTCTGCATTGAGTCTGTCACGCAAATACCGATGGAGGCCAGCGGCGTATTGGCCGGGTACTTTCCTCCAGCCGGGACACCCGAGAGTGTCATGTTCGTATCCGCAACCGTATCGATCACATCAACCCCGCGATCGATACTTGTTAAGCTGTTCACGGTATCCGTCACGTTCAACGTGCGGCAGCGGGCGTGGCAATCGGCCGCAACAGAATCGAAGAAACGTGGCGCAGTCAAGTCCGGCAGCGGAGGATGCCCCGTGAAGCAAATCGTATCCAAACTTACATTCTTGGCACAATCTGTAAAGGCAAAAATAACATGCCCCTTCTGAAATGTGTCCACTTGATGAACGAATATCTTGAATGGTGTCTTGCTACACCCGAATACTGGCATCGTGGAGGGCGTGACGGCATACTGACTCGTCGGATTCATATCCGGTGAGGAGTATGTGATGTTATCCAGGCCAATATCGTAGTAATCATTATCATGTACGGTAATGGTATCGTACTTGATAGAATCGCACCCTGTAAACGAGTTCTCGAACTGCGGTGGAATAGTGTCCGGATGCGCACACTCAATGGTTAGGGAGCAATCATTCCATGGAGTGTTGAATACAGGATCGAGGCCAGGAGACGTTACATCAAACTGAATATTAACTGGGAAGGAGGCAGCACATCCTGAAGGAAGTACAAGCACCGAGTCAATCCAGCGAATATCAGCAATTCCGCCGCTCTGATTTGGATTCCAACCGGGGATTGTCCCAACATTCTGCTGCTGGGTCGTGGGCGCTCCAGTCGGCTTCGGGCTCTTGATGACGACCGGGTCACCGACGGTCTGTCGAATCTTTACTCCGCTCGCTGTTCCCGATTCAACATTGAACAGGAATGTCTCAACCTGGAAAGGGTTTGGCGTGTACTTTCGAGTGATCGGATCCCAATAGATGTGTTGCGGATACAGCGCAAAGCCAACGATCTTCCCATGATCGAAGCACCACTCCGGCGTACCGTAGGCGGTTCGGAATATTTCTGTTATGCTATCAGATCCGCTAGATCCGCCCGGTGAATACGCCGAAGCCGTCAGTCCGCTTGGGCCCATCAAAAGCGTCGCCTCATCTGCAAACTGCGTACGCGAAGAAGCACATGGGGGACCCCACGTGAAATTGCCTTGATTCTGCCAATCGCCGAATTCCATGAAGGAGAGCGGCTTTAGACCAAGCGGCCGAGGCGGAAAGCTGTCATTGACATAGCCAATGCCGACTGTTCCCAATACCGCAGAGTCCGGTGGATTCTCGAATGCCAGGTAAAAACTTGGGATCGGGTTTGGACCGCAGTCCTGCCAATTCCGAGTATACCCATAGCGGTGGATCAAATACGGATTGTCGTTGGCACCATCAGTTCCACCACCAGGCTTCGCATTGCTGTTCATGTTATCCAACAGGTACTGAGCCTGAGCACTTACGGGCGAAGCAAGGTGATTGATGATCTTGATGCTGATGACAATGACGCCGCTATTAGTAAATTCGACAGGGTACGCATCCTGCTCGATGTCAAATCCGGTTTCGGGCCAGATTGTCCGAAGGGTATCTCCGACCAATGAGGATTGGCCGTTGTTCAATATGACGTTTACCGGTTGAGACGCGCAGCTTTGGCCAATCAGATTGCCGTATGGATTATTGCTGTAATAAAGATCCTGCACCTTAACGGTCAGGAAGGACATGTCAATGAAAGAAAGCAGCTCCTTATTCGCCGGGTTGCCCTTATAGATCGTAAGGAGCCCTTCACCGTTGGTGACGCTGGCGCCAACAAACTGATTTCGGACCGTTTGAGCCATTGCCGAATCCACGCAGTTTGGAAAAACAATACCACAAAGGATTATAAGCCGCATCGCGGCTCGAAGCAAGCGAACGGATCGCATTCGGTTATATTGTCTCACAGCAGCCACGAAGAAAAGTTACCGCCACGGAAATCCCCGCAGGAGCAGGCATTTGAAGTGGACCCGGATCCGCATGAGGACCGGCTGGTTAATTACAGATTGTTAAGACTAAAACTTTGCCCTGATAATTCCGCAATCACCTCAATTCTTGGAACCAAGTTGTATTTTTGCGGCGTGAAAAAATGCTTTACCGCGCACTTGAAGACCTTGGAAGGCAACCTTGGATGGCGCATCGTTGATGTTCCGTTCGATGTCAAGAAGACCTTCGGAAAGGGCGGGACCGTACCGGTGAAGGGAACCGTGAACGGCTTTGCCTTTCGCACGTCGGTTTTCCCACGCAAGGGTGGCAAGCACTTCCTGTTGGTCAACAAGCAGATGCAACAAGGCGCCGGGGCGACTGAAATTGGCGCCAGGATGGAAGTTGAAATGGAATTGGATGTCACAAAGCGGACGGTGGAGATTCCGGCCGTTTTGAAAAAGGAATTGGAGGATGACCCGGAGCTTCTCGAATATTTGAAATCCTTCAGCTATTCGATGCGCAAATATTTCGCTGATCATGTCACACAGCCGAAGAATGCCATAGTTCGCCAGAAACGCTCACGCGAAGTTGCTGAAGTTCTCCTGCAAATGAAAGAAGGCGAAATAGAGACGCCACCCATCATCGAGGTAGAATTCGCGCATAATCCCCGCGCACGGCAGGGCTGGGGACTAATGCCAGTGTCGCAAAAGCGCAGTCATCTTTGGGGCATTTATTACTACAAACCGGGTGAAGCACGCAAGCGTCGGATCGCGAAAGCGCTCGAAGCGATGGTCGGCTACGCGGCAAAGCACCAGAAGCCGGTGGGATCGGAATGAAACGGTGTTATCTTTGCGATGCGAAGAAACTTCAACGCTTGCGTTTCTAATCTATTGTCCACATGATCCGCGCCTATTCGATCCTCTCTTGTATTTCCTTCCTCTTATTAAACCCATCTCTGAACGCACAGCCAATCGCATCGTGGCAGCACTGCTTTGGAGGGATGGGTACGGACGAGTTTGGCAACATGATCCGGACATCCGATGGCGGCTTTGTCGCTATTGGTCAAACGACTTCGAATGATGGCGATGTGCGAAACAACCATTCACTCGGACTCGGAGATGTGTGGGTTGTAAAACTCACAAAAGACTCGACAATCCAGTGGAAGACTGCACTCGGCGGTTCGGACTGGGATAATGCTTCGAATATTATTCAGACTAAGGATGGCGGATATGCTATTGCAGGACTGACTCTTTCAAATGACGGTGATGTAAAGGACAAACATGCGCTGGGAGGTGATGCCTGGATCATTCGGCTGAGTCCTGCCGGGACAATTATTTGGAGCCGGACGCTCGGTGGATTCATGAACGATGCTGCCTACGCAATTCAACAAGCCAGTGACAGCTCAATCCTCGTGGCCGGCTTTACCTACTCCTCGGATGGCGATTTTGTTCGCGAACCGTCCCATACTTTTGGTCATGCTTGGGCAGCTATGCTTGATGATTCCGGTCGCACCAAATGGATCAAGACATATGGCGGTAACGGAGATGAAGGTGTTTATGATATGGCGCGGTCAGAGGACGGGGGCTTCGTGCTTGCTGGTTGGACGACTTCCGAAGATGGGGATGTCTCTGGCCAACACGGAATGACTGATGCGTGGGTACTGAAGATCAATGATACTGGAGCGATTATCTGGCAACGATGCCTTGGCGGTTCAGATGAAGACATCGCCTATGGGATCACCGCTTCTTCTGATGGAGGATACGCTATCGCATGCGTTAGCTCTTCTATCGACGATGATGTTGTCGCTCAACACGGAAATAGTGATGCCTGGATTGTGAAATTAAATGGAGACGGTTCAGTGGATTGGGCGAAATCTTATGGTGGATCGGATTATGACGGCGCCGGTGAAATTACGCAGACGTCTGACGGTGGTTACGCATTTACGGGCTATGCGGATTCGGGAGATGGAGATGTCTCAGGCGTCCACGGGGGATCGTCCGGACCATTCGACCTATGGGTCGTTCGAATCGACAAAGTTGGGAAGCTCATCTGGCAATATGCCGCAGGGGGATCCGGGGATGACTATGGAAATGGAATCGTGCGACTGACAGATAGTACCTTCTTTGTTGCCGGTGCGAGCCATTCAAATGACGGAGATGTCTCGGGGCTTCATGGCGTAGATTCTGAAGACTCATGGCTCGTTCGAGTGGGTCTGCCAGTTCCTTCGCTTGTGGTGCAGCAACAAGATGCTCCATCAGTATCACCATTCAGATTGTCTCAGCCTTCGATTGGCGTGCTCTCTGTTGCATACGATCTCACCGGATCAACTCGTGTCTCGCTTGACCTGTTTGATGTAATGGGCTGTGTTCGGATAATGCAAAGACCTGAGTTCCAATCGCCTGGGTCGCACGTTCGGATCATAAACACCATCGGATTGCCAACAGGGAATTACTTCATTCGACTCACAGAAGCTGGGCATAGCACCACGCAGCCTGTCTCCATTACAGAGTAATCAGACCAGCAATTCTCCTTTCGAGATCGTAACGGCCTGTCCGTAGAGCCGGACGCGGTCGCCATCAACCTGAAGGCGCACAAGCCCACCGCGTTTCGATGCTTGGTAGCCTGTCAGGTCCGTTTTGCCAAAGCGTGGGCTCCAGTACGGGCCGAGCATACAGTGAGCAGAGCCAGTGACGGGATCTTCGGCAATACCGGCGCGCGGGTAAAATGCACGCGAGACAAAGTTGTAGGGTTTTCCCTCCGTGGCGGCAGCGGTAATAACGATTCCACGGACTTCGAGCTTCCGCAACAAATTCATGTTGGGCCGAAGCTTCCTCACATTCTCCTCGCTGGTAAGCTCGACAAGATAATCATAGGAATTTCGTCCGATATAGAGAATCTTGCGATTAATCGCATCAGCAAGTTCAAGCGGTGGCTCGATAACCGGTGATGCCGGTGTTGCGGGAAAATTGAGTTCGATTATTCCAGATTTGGCATCGGCAATGGATGCCGACAGTGGTCCACTCCGAGTGATGAAAGTGATCGATTTGCGAGGGTCGACAAGCCCCAATTCCAGAAGGATGTGTGCGCTGGCAAGCGTCGCATGTCCACAGAGATCGACCTCGACTTCCGGGGTCATCCAGCGTAGATCGAACCGGTTCGGGCTCCGATGGGTAAGGAATGCAGTCTCGGAGAGATTCATCTCCGTGGCCACGTTTTGCATCCACGCGTCTTCTCGGGGTCCATCGAGCAAACAGACTGCGGCAGGATTGCCAGCGAACGGCGCCGAGGCAAATGCGTCGACTTGATAGATCGGAACAGACATTCGAATGAGAACAAATTTGATGAGTGTTTGCTAAACCATGAGTGGTGCGGCTTCGTTTAACGAAGCCGCACAATCAATGGAAACACTCTATCTCACCGGCTCATCAGGCGCGCTTGCTCAGGCGGTTCGCGATCGTTATCTGGCTGAAGGCTGGAACGTCGCGGGCTTCAGCCGATCGGCAGACGGCTTGAGGCATAGTCGATTCCGATTCTTTGAAATGGATGCGACAAGCGAACCGAGTGTCGAACGGACGTTCGGTGAGGCAAACGTGGTATTTGGCCCACCGCGAGCGCTGATCGCGACTGTGGGAGGGATTCGTCCCTGGCAGACGGTTGAACAGACGACAATCGAGGACTTTCGTTACTTAGTTGACTTGAATCTTACCAGTCTATTCCTGGCTTCGAAGCACGCCATGAGGTTGATGCAGGAAAAGGGGACGATCGTTTCCATCGGTGCCGAACCGGCGTTGACTCCTACTGCAAAGAGAGGAGCCTACGCGGCCTCGAAGGCTGGAGCGCTTACGCTCACGAGGGTTCTCGCAGAAGAGGGAAAATCGAAGCGCATCACCGCGAATGCGATTGTGCCAACTGTAATCCACACCAAGGAGAACGAAGAGTGGGGGAGTGCGGACGAGATTCCGAAGTGGACCGAGCCAAAGGATATCGCCGCACTATGCTTCTTTCTGACGAGAGCGGAAGGGGCGGCTGTGAATGGTGCAATAATCCGGATTCCGAACAAACTGTAACCTATTCAATATTATGAGTTTACGAGATCGCATCAACGAAGATTTGAAGGCTGCTATGAAAGCCGGAGATAAGATTCGGACTGAAACCATCCGAGGACTCCGTGCTGGGATTATCGAGTTTGAGAAAAGTGGTGCTGGCCGTGAAATGACTGTCGAAGACGACCTGAAGATTTTGACCGGAGCTGCGAAGAAGCGCCGAGAGGCTATCGAACTGTATGAACAAAACAATCGGCCAGAACTGGCCGAGAAGGAGAAGGCGGAGCTCGCAGTCATTCAGGAGTATCTCCCGAAGCAGATGACTCGCGAAGAAATTGCCGAGCGTATCTCGCAGATAATCACGGAGACTGGCGCTGCAGGACTTCAAGATTCGAACAAGGTCATGCCTGTCATAATGAAGGAAGTCAAGGGCAAGGCCGATGGCCGATTGGTCCAAGAAATCGTTAAGGAGCGCCTTGCCGCTCTCATCACCTAATGTAATCTCTTATGGTCTTCGATATTGTCCTTCTGATACTTCTGCTTCTGGCCGCACTCAATGGCTGGCGCTCGGGTGCGATGTCCATGGTACTTTCGATCGTGGTGCTGGCGGCAGCGTTGGTGGCCGGCTCCGTGTTTGGCTCGAGAATCGGAGAGTTGCTGCACATCGGCCCGGACTGGATCCGCCCCGTGATTGGCTTTCTGTTTACCTTCCTGGTCATCATGATACTGGGGAGTTTTGTCAAGCGGATGCTCCGACCGGCGGCAGGGTTGCTTCGCGGGCTTGACGGATTGGCCGGCGCTGCACTCGGGTTTCTTCGCGGATTAGTCGTTCTCAGTCTTTTCCTCGGCATTTTTAAGCTCATCCACTTCCCACCGTCAAGTTGGACGGAGCACTCCAGACTTTATCCAAAATTTGTCCACATCTCTGGCTGGGTGACCGGCGAAATTACCCAACTGGCACACGGATCCGCTCCGATTTGAATTGCCGAAATCAGCGCGCGATCGCCATCTCCAAAGATTCCTAAAGAATTATTTGTAACCGGAGGCACCCTCGAGCGTTTTAAATGCAGGGTCCTCTGTGGGGTCAGTGACGATCTCACACCGATGCGGCCTTCTCGTACGATAGACTATGCCGCGTCTTCGATGGATGAGCGATCATCCACTCGAATGCAGGATAAGGGAACGCCCCGGTTGCCTAACGGTGGCCGGGGCTAATTTTTAGGAGACAGACCGATGAATTCTCCCGCGTGCCGGTTTTTGAAGATAAAGAAGGTCTTGTGGCAACTCACAATTCTCAGTTCCTTTGTTAGTCTTATTGAAAGCGGGGCCACTCTTGCGCAGACACCCGCTGCGCCAACGAGCCAAAAGCTCGGCTTTTTGATCGGAGCGGTTGGAGAGATAGATGCGGTCAGCTATCAGACCGACCCATTCAGCGTCGTAAGTCCTCTTCCATACTCAATTGCAGAGAATGGCTATGGAACAGGCACATCGCTTGGGTTCAACATTGAATTTCCGCTCTCAGAGAATCATCAGCACTTCCTCATCATTGAAACCTTGCTTGATAGCAAACCGGCTGATTTTGTCGACATCTCGGCGCCACGCCGGATCCCGGATACTACTGCTGCTGACGAGATATTGGGGGGATATGAGTCAGCATCACTCGAATACTTACTGCTCGATCTCGGATACAAGTTTAACTTCCTCAAAGCTGTGCAAGCTCCCGACGGGTTTGCCATACAGCTTTGTATGAGCGTGGGCATGAACGTGCAAGCTGAGTACACAAAAACAATAACGCATTACTCAACGGCATTGGGCTATCGACAGCAAAACGTCGTTGAACCCGTTGAAGGACTCCGAAGCATGCGATTTGCCTTGCGACCAGAGATGCTCTATGATATTCCGTTGACGGCTACAATTATTCTCACACCCGAGGCGGGCATGGATATTCCTCTAACGAAAGTCACAAACTCGCCATCATGGTTGGCACGCTCGTCATTTGCCGGACTTGCATTTCACGTCACGGTAGGACAATAAGAGCGTGGAACACCTCATGGGGTGTTTCCATTGGCGCTAAAGACACTACCCGCGCACGCAACGCGAGGGGGGTATGTGGACCCGAGGGGACTCGAACCCCTTACCTGTAGAATGCAAATCTACCGCTCTACCAGATGAGCTACGGGCCCCGGTGGGAAAATATGAAAGATGAAGTATAAAATATGACTCAGTCCTTACTCCAGACTGACTCTCTTCATATCTCATACTTCATATTTCATATTTTCCCCGTGTGGGCCTAAGTGGAGTTGAACCACTGACCTCCCGCTTATCAGGCGGACGCTCTAACCAACTGAGCTATAGGCCCCACGCCAATGACGAATTACGAATGACGAATTACGAATGAGGTCCATTCGCTTACGAACAGTCGGTATCCATTCATAGAGCGCCGCAAAAACCGGCCATGTGGTTTTCGCGTTCCCCCGGTAGGTGCACTTTGCTGTTTAGTTTTTTAGAGCCTCTATTACATCAGCGATGACATTGTCCCAGTTGCCCGGCTCTTTTTGCCAGAAGAGCGACATTGTCGGGTACCATTTCGTATCATCTTTACCAATCACCCATCGCCAATCAGGCGTGTGCGAGAGCATCGTCCAGACGGTCTTGCCCATCGCTCCGGCAAGATGAACGATCGAGGTATCCACGGCGATGATGAGATCAAGATTCTGCAGGACCGCCGCAGTATCTCCAAAATCCGATAGCTCATCCCCAAGTTCGATCACCAGCGGATGATCTGCATGTTTTCCCTTTTGAAGGCTGAAGAAGATTGCGTTCTGCTTGTGAGTCTCGATGATTGGCAGGAGAGTCTCAAATTTCATCGAGCGGTTGCGATCGTCCGGATTATTCGGGTCGCCCGCCCAAACAAGTCCGACGCGCCGCTGCTTTCGACGTTGAACCTCACGTCCCCAGCCAATCCCGGTGAGGCGGTTGAGCTTACCTCGCCATTCTGTCACGCTAGCGGCGCGCGGCGCGAGGTATGGTTTAAAGGCCGGGAGTGTCTCATACGTTAGGCCTAATGCGGAGACAATCGAGAGTAGGGGTATCTGCAACGAAGAACCCGGCAGTGCTTCGCTCCGGCTCCACCGCACATTCGCGAACTTCATTGAGTTCGAACAAAGCCTGTACAAGTCTGGCTGAATATCGACAACAACTTCGCAGTCCATCTTCGCCAGTTCACTCACGAAGCGAACAAATTGGAGCGAATCGCCAAGTCCTTGCTCGGCATGGACGAGTAATGTCTCACCGTGGAGCGGCTCACCATTCCATTGTTCCTTTCGAGTGAAGGAGCGGCGCGATTTCCAACCCGGGGTTTGGAAGCGCCATTCATACTCGCAGAAACCACGGGCGAGATCCCCGGTACTCAACAACACATGTGCGAATCGATAATGGGTGACCGGGTCCGAAGGATCAAGCGCAATTGCCTTCCGAAATGTAGCTACGGCATCGTCAAACTGATGTGCGAAATACTGTGCCCAGCCATTTTCTCGGAGGGCTTCTAAGCTCTTCGGTTCAAGGGAAAGCGCTACTTTGAAGACATTAGAGGCCTCTTCAAAACGATGAAGCTCACGCAGGGCCAGGGCAAGGTTCAGATAGGCATCGAACGAGGCGGGCGCCAATATGGTAACGAGGCGAAATTCTTGCTCCGCTTCAACGAATTGACCTTCTGACATGAGAAGGCGGCCTCGATTGTAGCGTGCTGGAACATTATTCGGCCGGACAGCAAGCGCAGCTTGAAACGAGTCATGTGCTTCGCCTACACAAC
Organism: Bacteroidota bacterium; assembly: GCA_030706745.1. NCBI lineage: Bacteria > Pseudomonadati > Bacteroidota > Bacteroidota bacterium. Next base: position 131,463 of record JAUZNX010000003.1, on the reverse strand, counting down.
CCAACTCAGTAAATGCCAGGCCACGATTGTTCCAAAGTCCAACCGCATTCCGATCGAGTGCCAGCCCTTTATCGATGAAGGCAAGCGCTTGCCGGTGATCGCCTTCCTTCATCGCAAGAAGGGAGAGTTTGTGGTACGCTCCGATCTCTTCGGGATGAAGATAGACGATTCGGGCATATGTGCGGCGGGCGAGATCGAGTTTTCCACGTTGCTCGTAAGCTTCGCCAATCTCGAAAAGATCTTTGATTGTCATGTGGATCTTCCTCCGAAGATATTCATGAAACCTGGCCGAGTGCGATTGGTTCAGCTAATATCAAAGTGTGGAAAGTCAGTCTGTACTTTTTGCAGACGGCCGGAAATATTTTCCGACCAGATCTGTAAGTTTGGCAGAGGGACTTTCACGCGGTTTTCAGGAATGCCCATAATTAGGGCGTTCATCGAGATGGCACGTAGTTTCGAATGCGGTTAGGTAACAATCTCTGTCACCGGATCGATATGGGGAGCAATCACCTCATTTCGAGAACGGGTAACCTTTTACATCTCACAATCCATCTCAGGAGAAACCAATGGCTATCACAAAATGGGAACCTCGAGGCGATTTCGACCTCATGACGCGCGGAATGCGCAGGCTCTTTGAAGACTTCGATCACAACTTCTTCAACTTCCCGACGCTCACAGCGAAGCAAGGCGGCTACATGCCTTCCGTCGATATCAATGAGGACAAGGACAACCTCTACTTCATCGCTGAGCTTCCTGGGCTTGCTTCCGAGGACGTGAAGATTACGATTTCGGAAGGTGTACTCACCATCCGCGGCGAGAAGAAGAGGGAAGAGGAACATCATGACCGTAACTTTTACCGGATGGAACGGTCTTACGGTGAATTCGTACGGCAGTTCACACTGCCCGAAGACGTAAAGGAAGAGGACATTCAGGCTAACTTCAAAGATGGAGTCCTGGAAATCCTGGTTCCGAAGACGGTGCCATCCACTCCGAAAGAACGCGAGGTCAAGATCGCTTCGAACGGCGCGAGCCGAAAGGCTGAAATATCGCAAGGCAACGGCCGAGCCAAAGCTTCTTAAGCACTCGCGAATCACAGTTACAAAGGGCGGCAGATGACGAGTCATCCTGCCGCCCTCATATTTTTGTCCAATCCATGCCCCTGTGTCTGAAACCATTTCTCCTCTCGTTTGCTTCTTGCGGCGGCTAAGCTAAAGAGCTGGCCGAAATACTCCCAAGATGGCAAGACTAACACACCAAATCTACCCAATCACGACCGGTTTTCACGGCCCGTCGCGCCCCGTTCCGAATCCTGAACTTATTAAGAAATACGGCTACGAAGCATTCGTGCCGTTCAAGAATTCAGCGGACAATTCGGACGAAGACCTACAGGCAATTGCGAAGGAAATCCGGCGAGACATCGTACGCGAACTCGTCGAAGCGAAGAGCGGTCATTCTGGGGGACCACTTGGCTCGGCAGATATTTTTGCCACGCTTTATTTTGGCGGCGTGATGCGGTACGATCCGAAGAATCCTTGGTGGCCGGAACGCGACCGCTTTATTCTCTCTGCCGGTCACATGTGCCCGGTACTATACTCAACACTGGCGAATGCTGGATTCTTCCCGAAGCCAGAACTCCTCACGCTCCGCAAATTCAACTCACGGTTGCAGGGACATCCGGGACGGGACATGGGACTCCCCGGTATCGAAAGTTCGACCGGATCGCTCGGTCAAGGACTTGGGATTGCCGTAGGCATGGCTCTCGCCGACAAGAAAGTTGATAAGAATGGTCGACATGTTTTTGCTTTGACAGGAGATGGTGAACTCTCCGAAGGTGAAATTTGGGAAGCCGCGCTGATTGCTGCCCATTGGGAATTGGACAACTTCACAATGGTGGTTGACCGCAACCATTGTCAGATCGATGGCCGTACCGAAGATGTACTAAAGCTCGATTCAGTCGCAGATAAATTTCGCGCATTCAATTTTCATGTGATCGAGTGCAACGGCAATAATATTAGTGAGTTACGAGCTGCGTTTAAAGAAGCGCGAAACACGAAGGCCAAGCCAACATGCATCGTTGCCGAGACATTTATGGGCAACGGAGTTAGCTTTATGCAGGACGATTATCGCTGGCATGGGAAGCCTCCGACGCCAGAGCAGGCAGAAGCGGCGCTTGTCGAATTAGGCTAGAATGTTAGAGGGAATAAGGTAGGAAGTTAAGATGGCAATTGCAGAAGTCTTGGACAAAACACTTTCAATCAAGGACGTTGCGGTGAACGGCGGGACAAATGGCGCAGCGGGTGGCATACTCCGCTTCGAAGCACACAGTAAAAAAGCGACGCGCTTCGGATTTGGCGAGGGACTGGTGGTGCTTGGCGAGCGATATGAAAACGTCGTCGTCATAGGCGGCGATATTACCGGCTCGGTTATGACCTCCTACTTTAGGGACAAATTTCCGGACCGCTTCTTCTCCATGGGCATCACCGAAGCGACGGCGACACTCGTGTCGGCTGGACTCGCTCTTAGCGGTATGATTCCGTTCTTCGCGACCTACGGTGCGTTCGCATCGTGCCGCAACACGGACATGCTTAGGATCTCATTGGCATATAACGACGCCAATGTAAAGATCGGCGGCGGTCATGCGGGCATTTCTGTCGGTGAAGATGGCGCCACGCATCAGGCACTTGAAGAAATTGCGATCGTTCGAGTGATACCCAACATGACTCTGGTCGTCCCGTGTGATTACCTCGAAACGAAAAAGGCAACCATCGCTATTGGCGAACATTGCGGACCGTGTTACATTCGGTTTGGGCGCTCGGACGTCCCAAGCTTCACGCACGAAGATACTCCGTTTGAACTTGGGAAAGCACAGACGTTCCGCGAAGGCAAAGATGTTACGGTAATCGCATGTGGACCCTTGGTATGGGAATCCCTGGTTGCCGCGTATGAGCTTGAGACAGAAGGCATAGACGTGCGAGTCATCAATATGGCCACCATCAAGCCGATCGACCGCTCGGCAATCCTAAAAGCCGCTCGCGAAACAGGAGCGATTGTTACCGCCGAAGAGCACCAAATTACAGCTGGCCTTGGGGGTGCGGTCTCTGAGGTGTTAGCGCAAGAATGCCCGACTCCGGTTGAGTTCATCGGTGTCAAGGACACATTCGGCGGCAGTGGTAAGCCGGACGAACTTATGAAGTATTTTGGACTGACATCAAGCGATGTAAAGACCGCGATCCACAACGTTCTGGCTCGCAAAAAATAGCGGGTGTGTTCGATGTAAAGATTTGACCCCGTTTGCAGCTTGCTTGCGGGGTCTTTTTCTTTCTTTCCGATCATCTAATGATTCAAACTGAGTCCTGAATCGTCATTAACATCGAAGACTCCGGCGAACTAAAAGTTTGCAGTGCGGCGTTGCTGACTTGCTCAATCAGGATTGGCTTTTGCAGCGGGTCAACCGTTCCGAAACCACAGTTATCCGCCCGGTTTCATGTATGATATTCGCTTTGCGCTGGTCTGCCAGCTACGAGCGATCATGTGGGGTACCGAGAGGAACAGAGCATCTCGTCGATCGGTGAGCTATATCGCTCGGCACTCGCGTCAACACTGACATCAACGTCTGCATCTGTATCACGCACACATCAATCGTTAGCACTTCATGCGCAGTATACGTCTTAAGAGCCATAGACATCCCTCGCTTACGTTCAGACTATTGTTTGCAACGAGTCTAGTCAGTTTTGGCCTTGTTGCGATGAGCGTCATATCGACGACGCCAGCATTGGCACAAAAGGGAAAGAAGAAGGCTGGAGCCAGTCACGAGGCTGTGTCCGGTGACAAATCTCCCTGGCTCATCAAATGGAAGGGGGGAAGCGTTGCGCTTACGGAATTCGAATCCGCGTATCAACGGATGAACGGAAAGACTGCGTATGGAACTTCGCTCGACAGCCTCAAAGACTTTCTGAGTATTTACGCGGATTATCGACTGAAGCTGCAGGAAGCAAGGGAAGAGGGTTTGGACAAAGATCCCAAAATTCTGAAAGAGATAGAAGGATATCGTCACATGCTGGCAGGGCCATACATCCTCGATAAGGAGGTAACCGATCCTGCAATCAAAGCCATGTTCGAGCGACGCAAGTGGGAGGTCCGCGCCGGACATTTCTTGGCAAGTGTCAAGAATTGGAATGACCCTGCCGATACGCTCAAAGCCTATAAGAGGGCAATGCACGCAATCAAAATGCTCGACCAGGGTTATCCCCTTTCCTACATTGCAATGTCCCCGGCAAATCGAGCGATTCTTTCGCGCGGTGACTCCAATTACCTTGCGCGCTCGGAGCATTTTGGGCCGGACTCAACCAACCCGGATAACTTTGAAGGCTCCGATGACAAATCGACAGCCAAAGTTGGTGGCGATCTCGGCTTCTTTACCGGTGGTATGACGGTTCGTACTTTCGAGGACGCCGTCTTTAGTCTGCAGCCAGGGGAGTATACCAAGGTTCCTGTTCGAACCCGTTATGGATACCATGTGATCTATCTTTACGAGAAAGTCCCTCATACGGGAGGGGTTCACGTCAAGCACATTCTCGTTGCCATGCCGCAGGGTCCTGGAGACATTGACACGATGGTATACTATCGCAAGGCCGATAGCCTCCTTCAGAAAATTAAGGCAGGTGCAAACTTCGAAGACGTCGCTCGCGAATCATCTGACGACAAGTTCTCCGCCGCCCGTGGCGGTGAAATGGACACCATCAGCCGTGATGACCCGGCCCACCGTGCTGAGCCATCATTTGACCGTGCTGCCTACAACTTAAAGGATGGTGAGATTTCCGGCCCCGTTCGCACAACTTTCGGCTACCATCTTATCAAGCGTATTAATGGGGTCCGCCCGAAGACATTCGAAGAGACGAAGGAGCAGCTCAAGCAATTCTATAAGCGGTTCTTCTTCGAAGAAGATAAGAACAAGTACCTTGCGGGGCTAAAGAAGGAATTTCATCTTCGCGTGGATTCAAACGCGGTGAATTATATCATGGCGCGTGTTGATTCATCCCGTACTTCCGCCGATAGCACATGGGCGCGAAAGCTTACAGATCGCTCGAAGACCATTTTCCAGATCGGTGATGTCAACTGGACGGTCGGAGCCCTTATTGATACTCTGGATGCACAAAAGGGCGCGCCTCTCGCGCGAAATGCGATCTATGACCTTGTTTCCAAGAATATCGAGGAATCTACTCTCTCAATCGAAGGTCGGAACATGGCTACGAAGTATCCAGAGTTTGAAAAGATCATGGGTGATTACAAGAACGGCATCATCTTGTTCGATTTAGAAAACAAGAAGGTCTGGTCACGCGTCACACCAGACAGCTCCAATGAACGGACCTTCTATGAAGCACACAAGGCGAAATTCCTTTGGCCGGAACGTGTCGATGTTTCTGAAATATTCGTGACGAGTGATTCGCTCGCCAAGCAATTGTACAAGCGCGTCATGGCCGGCGAGAACTTCGATACAATCGCGAAGCAATACACGGAGCGCCCTGGTTTCAAGGCAAAAGCTGGACATTGGGGTTTGCTGATGAAGGACGAGAACGAACTGGCGCGGCGCGCATTCGACTTCGTGACCGATGAAATTAAGGAGCCGTTTGCGTTCCAGGGGGGCTATTCGATTGTCCGCCTGAACAAGCGGGAGCCCGTTCACATGAAGACCTTCGAGGAGGCCCGGCAGGAAGTCGCCAGCCAGTATCAGGATGATCGGGCCAATGAGCTGCGGCAACAGTGGGTCGAGGAACTCCGAACCAAGTACGGTCGGCAGATTAACGAGCATCTGATCACTTCCGAGTGGCAGAAACAGCACGGCCAAACACCTGACCAAAGCGCAGTCGTGAAGTAGAGCTTGCAGGTTATTTTTGAAGGCCGGAGCTCAATCGCTACCGGCCTTTTCTTTTTCGCTTCAATAACCGAGCGCGCAGGAACTCGCGAAGCCCCCAGCTAGCCTTGTCAGCCTTCTGCCGGCTAGACGTTTTGGTGAAGATGGAATGACAGTTCCCCAATGAAAAAATAATGTCTGAACTAAGCCGCCGCCGAAAGACTTCCACTCAGTTGCAATTTTAACTATGAGATTCAGTCGTTTCTTTCTCCTGATTTTCTTCGGTCTTACCATTCGAGCGGCGGCCCAGGCACCAGTCACTCTTAAGGAAGGTCAGAGGCTCGATGCCGTTGTTGCGGTCGTCGGCAGGCATCCCATTTTGAAGTCTTCGATTGAGGCGCAGGCGCAGCTCTTCGTTATGCAGCGCGGCATGGCTGAGATGCCAGCTGATAGCATGATGCGTTTGCGTCGCCAGATTCTCGATATGGAGATCGACCAAAAGGTAGCGCTCGCCAAGGCCGATGAAGACTCCATCACGGTAACGGATGCGGAGATCGATCAAGCACTCGACCAACGGATCAAAAGCTATGTTGCGCGGTTTGGCAGTGAGTCCGCAGTAGAGAAGGCATTTGGCCAGTCAATATCCGAGTTGAAGTCCACGCCTAGCATTCGAGACCGAACTCGCGAAACAATACTCGTTCAGAAAGAGCAAGAGAAGTCGATGCCACGGGTACAGAATGTCTCCCGACAAGATGTGGCCGAGTTCTATAATCTTTATAAGGATTCGCTGCCAACGGTTGGCGCAGGTGTGGAATTGGCAACGATCGTGAAGCTGATCACACCGCAGGGCGATCAAAAGCAACGGTCGCTCGCGTTTGCGCGATCGCTCGTCGATTCTCTGCATCACGGAGCAGACTTTGCGGAGTTGGCTCGTAGGTATTCACAACACAGCACGGCAGCGAGTGGCGGTGATCTTGGTGCATTTTTTCCCCGCGGGACGTTCCTCCCGGCATTCGAGGAGGCGGCATTTGCGCTAAAGCCTGGTGAAGTCTCCAACGTAGTGACAACCGAGCAAGGCTATCACATTATTAAGCTGCTGGAGCGTCGTGGTGAAGAGATTCATGTCGCGCAGATCCTGATTAAGCCAACCGTAAGTTCGGTGGACGAGGCGGCTGCTCGTGATTCGCTGGAGTTGATTCGCGCGCGTGCGATGAATGGTGAAGACTTCGCCAAGTTGGCATCGACCTATTCGGACGATCCCGAAACGCGGTCCTTCGGAGGATCGCTGGGCCGCATTCGGCTCGAGGATCTTGCAGCAGAGCAACGCGCGGTGGTTGATTCTCTCAAGGAAGGTGAAGTATGCCATCCCGTCAAGATTGCCTACTCTGGCAACCGGACCGGCTGGCAGATCGTCAAGGTCCTCCGCCATATACCTGAGCACAAAGTATCTCTCGATGAGGATTACCGCGATCTTGAGGCAGCCGCGATCCAATGGAAGCAGTCGCAGGAAGCTGCCAAATGGTTGGCGGCTGCGCGAAAGACCGTATATATTAGCATTCACGACCTCGCCCAATATTATTGATGCAGTCCGAGAATTTGATTTCTGCGGCCCCATCCCGGGCCGCTTCCATTCCGTTCAGCGAGTACGACCTCGATAACGGACTTCACGTGATCCTGGCACGCTCGACTGGTGTGCCACTGGTGACTACAAACCTCTGGTATCATATCGGATCGAAGGATGAGGATCCTACGCGAACCGGATTTGCCCATCTCTTCGAGCATATGATGTTTCAGGGTTCCCGCAATGTGGGTAAGACCGAGCACTTCAAATATATTCAGCAAGCCGGTGGGCTGTTGAACGCTACCACAAGTGTCGACCGAACTAATTACTTCCAAACGCTACCCTCAAGTGACCTAGCGTTGGCCCTCTGGCTGGAAAGCGATCGCATGCTTGCGCTCAACGTGACTGTGGAGAATTTCGAGAACCAGCGTGATGTCGTCAAGGAAGAATGGCGACAACGTTACAAGAATCGTCCATATGGCTCGGTTTGGGAAACGTTGATGCGCCACGTCTTTCCAACGAGCGGATATAATTGGATTACGATTGGCTCGATGGAGCACCTCGACCGTTCAACGATTGACGAGGTCCGCGCTTTTCATAGCACGTACTATAAGCCGAACAATTGCTCGCTTGCACTCAGCGGCTCATTTGATGAGGCCGAAGCCCGGCATTTGATCGACAGGTATTTCGGAGGTATTCCCAAAGGTGAAGACATCGTGCGGCCAATCCAGGCGATCGAGGACATCGCAGGGTCCATTCATCTTACAATGGAAGATACTGTAAGGCTGGCCGCCGTTCACATTGGCTGGCGCTCCGCACCAGTCTTTCATCATGATGAATACGTACTTGATTTGCTTGGACACGTTCTCGACACAGGACGTAGCAGCCGGCTGTACCGGGAGTTGGTTTATCGCCGTCAAATTGCCCGCGAGACTGAAGCATTTAATTATTCACTGGAAAAATCCGGCGCGTTCGTCGTAAGTGCCAAAGTTCAGCCAAACAGCACACCTACGGAAGTGGAGGCTGCGATCTGGACAGAGATTCAAAAAGTGAAAGATGATCTGGTCTCGGATGCCGAGCTTGAGAAAGTAAAGAATCGAGTGGAAATGAGCTTGGTTACTGGCCGTAGCGAGCAGGGCAGGAGGGCCGATACACTCCAGCGCGCTTATGTTTTCAAGCGGGACACCGCTCAGGTAAATCGCGAGCTTGAGATCTACCGGTCGATCAGTGCCGATGAACTTCGAGACGCCGCGCGCCGGTATCTTGTTCATGAGCGCTCGGTCGCGCTTTATGTTCTTCCCAAATGATCGCAATGAACGGCAGCATGAATCCAGGTCGGATCGACTTCGAGGAATATCGGCTCCCGAACGGGTTGCGTGTGATCCTGCACGAAGATCATAAGGTGCCAGTTGTTTGCGTTAATATTGCATATCACGCAGGCAGTAAGAACGAGGACGTCAAACGGCGAGGTTTCGCACATTTGTTCGAACATTTACTCTTCGAAGGCTCCCGGCACGTGCCGCGCGGCGCCTTCGATCAGCATATTGTACACGCCGGGGGGCATGACAATGCCTATACTACAGAGGATATTACGAATTATTATGAGGTTCTTCCTTCGCACCAGCTAGAACTTGCGCTCTGGCTTGAGAGTGACCGACTGTTGGAGTTTGCAATCGCCAACGAGAGTCTGGAGACGCAGAAGAGCGTAGTGAAGGAAGAAAAGCGTGAGCGCTACGATAACACTCCCTATGGATCCGTATCTATTCGGATGAACCGCATGGCATACACCAACTTTCCCTATTGGTGGGCCGTGATTGGTGATATGGAGACCATCGAGGCCGCGACGCTCGCTGACGTTCGCGAATTCTACGAGACGTTCTACATTCCCTCCAACGCCGTGCTCGTACTCGCTGGCGATTTTGAACGCAATCGGGCCATGGCATTGATCGATCGGTATTTCGCGAACATTCCAAATGGCCGGACTACGATCGAGCGACCCATTTTCAACGATCCACCACTAACAGCCGAACGTCGCGAGATTATCCGTGAGGAACCCGTTCCGCTTCCGGCAGTTTTTTATGCATACCGAGTTCCGCCGGAGGGAACAGACGAGCACTTTGCCCTCGATTTGCTGAGCGATATTCTGTCGAGTGGCGAAAGTGCTCGACTGCATCGGAAGTTGGTCTATGACTTGCAGATTGCCTCGGAAACAGCCGCCTATGTCGATAGCCGCGAGTGTCCGGGACTTTTCTATTCCTATGCCGTCGCTTCAGAAGTGGATTGCGAGTCGGCAGCACTCGAAGCAGCCTTCGAGCAAGTGCTGAACGAAGTCGCTGCGAATGGTGTGACGGAAATTGAATTGGAGAAGGCGAAGAATAAGATGGAAGCGCGGACCGTTGCCACACGTGTTACCCTTCAGGGGAAGGCCGATCAGCTTGCTCACTCAGCGCTGATTTTTGGCGACCCGGGAGTCGTTAATGAGTCGCTAGGACGATACCAAAAGGTTACGCTGGATGATATTCAGCACGTTGCCCTGCGGTATCTGACTCCCAAGAATCGCTGCACGCTCGTTTACGAGCCGAATCACTAAACTGGAATCAATGCAAGACTCAAAGAATACGCCATTGGATCGCTCCAGACCGCCAGAGCCCGGTCCGTTGCCGAAAATCGCATTTCCGCCATTTGAAGCGCGACGGCTATCCAACGGTCTCTCTGTCTATATCGTGGAAGACCATGAGCAGCCGATATTGTCGATTGCACTATATTTGCGCGCTGGAGCCGTTCTCGATCCGCATCACACGGAAGGTCTGGCTGCCACCGTGGCAGATATGTTGACAAAAGGCACAAAACGTCGGAGTGCCACCCAGATCGCGGAAGAAATTGATTTTGTTGGGGGCTCCCTTATGGCGGGTACTTCTTGGGATGCTCTGACGATCGGCGTCAATGTACTCAGCAAATACACTAAGACGGCGCTGGATATTCTTGGCGATGTCGTGCAAAACTCGACATATCCGGCCGAGGAGCTTGAACGGGTCCGCTTGCAGCGTCTGGCGGGTCTGCGTCAGGCGAAGGCCGATGCTGGTTTCCTCGCGGATATGGTATTTGCCAAGCTCGTCTTTGCGAATCATCCGTATGGTAAGCAGGCGATGGGAACGACAGAATCGATCGAGCGAATTCAGCAGCAGGATGTTATTTCGTTCGCCAATGATTATTTCGGCCCAGAAAATGCCTTCCTCGTTGCAGCTGGTGATGTGCGTTCGGAAGATTTCATGCGTCAGCTCGAGGACTATCTCGGAAGTTGGCGCGGGGCTCCGCGCATCGAGGATACCATCGCACCGGCTCCCGTTGTTGCCGGGCGCCACGTTGGGCTGATTGATAAAGAGGGAGCCGTACAGTCGGCCATTCGCATCGGGAATGTGGGCATTCCGCGTAACACGCCGGACTATATTCCGCTCACAGCTCTAAACACGTTACTTGGGGGTTATTTTAACTCCAGAATCAATCTGAATTTGCGGGAGGTACATGGTTTTACCTACGGGGCCCGAAGCGGATTTGATGCGCGGATATTGCCTGGACCGTTTGCAGTTTCGACGGAAGTCCGAACCGAGGTCACCGTTCGATCCGCCGAAGAGATAGTAAGCGAATTGACACGGATCACATCCGACTTCGTGACGGAAGAAGAGCTTCGGATGGTGAAGAATTACATGATCGGCAATTTCCCGCTTCAACTGGAAACCCCTCAGCAAATTGCCAGTCGGATTGCGATGATAGTGCTCTATGGACTCGATCGGGATTATTACGATACCTACCGTGACAAACTGGCCACCCTGACTGTTGAGGATCTCTACCGGGTGAGCCGTGAGTACCTCAATCCATCGGACCTCGTGATTGTCGCGAGCGGTAACGTGCAGGCCATCGAAGCCGGCATGGCCGAGTTCGGTGAGATCGAAATCTTCGATGAAGAAGGAGAGCGCATGCACGCGCCGGTCACTCTCTAAGAATATTATGGCTACTACAACAACAGATGTTGCCTCTCGCACGGCGTCCGCTTCAACTGCAAACGGTCGCGACGTGGAAGCCGCGGCAGAACTCGTTCGCAAATACCATGAGATGAAACGCGAGATCGCCAAAGTCATCGTCGGACAGGATGCTGTCATTGATGAATTGATGATCGCTCTGCTCGCGCGCGGACATTGCCTGCTGGTCGGCGTGCCCGGCCTTGCAAAAACATTGCTAATTCGGACTGTCAGTTCTGTTCTTGATTTAGCCTTCAGTCGTATTCAGTTCACCCCCGATCTCATGCCGAGCGACATCACTGGCACGGAGATCCTTGAACAGAACCTTTCCACGGGCGCCAAGGAATTTCGCTTTATTCGCGGACCCATCTTCGCGAATATCATCCTGGCCGACGAGATCAACCGTACGCCGCCAAAAACACAGGCGGCGCTTCTGGAAGCGATGCAAGAACATCACGTGACGGCGGCAAATGTGACCTACACACTCACCGAGCCGTTCTTCGTGCTTGCAACGCAAAACCCGATCGAACAAGAGGGCACATATCCGCTGCCGGAAGCGCAGCTCGACCGGTTTATGTTCAATCTTTGGCTAGACTATCCATCCGAAAAGGAGGAGATTGAGATCGTTCGGACAACGACGAGTTCGTACGCGGCGGGCCTTTCCAAGATCATGAGTTCGGAGGAGATTTGCAAGTTTCAGGATCTTGTCCGCACCGTACCGGTCGCCGACAACGTAATCGAGTATGCGGTGCGACTTGTGGCAAAAACTCGTAGCAAGAAGTCAAAGCCGACCGGATCGGCGATTGCGACAGACCTCGTCTCGAAGTATGTCAGCTACGGCGCAGGCCCGCGTGCCTCGCAATATCTTGTTCTCGGGGCAAAAGTCCGTGCGATTCTCGACGGCCGCTACACCCCATCGATCGAAGATGTTCGCGCACTCGCGCTTCCCGTACTTCGCCATCGAATCATTACGAATTTCAATGCGGAGGCTGAGGGTCTCACTAGCGTGGATATTATCGAACGGCTCGTTCGGGAATAACGAGCATGCCATAATAGGGAACAAGTATTGAGTTGTGTGATGCGCAAATTGTCTTTTCTTCTCTCATTACTCGTTGCTTTTTGCCTGTTTCTGCGACCGGCCCCATCTTTATCCCAGCAGAAATTCTGGATTGAATTCCGCGATAAGGGAATAGACTCTGCTTGCTTTCAACCCGGTGAGCCGAATTTCGATCTGACGACAGCAATGCTTACACCAGCATGCCTGCGGCGCCGCTCCCATGAAATGGGCTTGCCCGAGTTGCAAACAGTAACAGTGGAGGATGCTCCTGTTTCGAGATTGTACCTTCAGTCTTTAGCGGATATGGGAATCAAGACTGAGAAGATGTTTCGCTGGTCGAATGCCGTTAGTGCCTCGCTTGATGCTGGTCAGATTGCCCTCGTGCGAGCGCTCCCGTTTGTTCGAGAGGTCTATCCGGTTGGCCGAGCAGCGACTCTTTCGACTCAACCGAAAGACGCTTCCGCATTTACTCCTGTGATCCGTCAGAACCAAGACATGCCTGAGAGCAATTCGACCTGTGGTTATGATTCGGTCATATTTCATTATGGATATGCACAGTCCCAACTGGATCGTATTAACGTGCCACCACTTCATGCGATGGGACTCGATGCCACGGGGGTTCGCCTTGGGTTTCTCGACACCGGATTTCGATGGCGCGAAACCTCGTCTCTCCAAACACGCCATGTCCTTTCCGAATATGACTATGTCTTTCATGACAGTGTGACCGCAAATCAGACTGGTGACGATCTTGGTCAAGACAACCACGGGACATCTACCTTCAGCACGGCCATGGGATATGAACCCGACTCACTCATTGGCCCGGCTTACAATGCATCGGTCTATCTTGCAAAGACGGAATACATCCCTACCGAGCACCATGTCGAAGAAGATAATTATGCGGCAGCCCTGCAAGATATGGAAGCCGCAGGTGTCGACGTCACGACATGCTCACTCGGATACTTCACGTTCGATCCACCGGATTCCAGTTATACCTACTCTGATCTGAATGGTCATACTTCGATATGTGCCCGGGCGGCCGCTAGGGCAGCAAAGCTCGGGGTCCTAATGGTAACGGCGATGGGGAACAGCGGCCGGGATACCCTCTCTCCTCACATGCTCACTCCGGCGGATGCCGACAGTGTTATATCGGTCGGGGCTCTGGCGCCAGATAACACCATCGCAGATTTCTCCTCGCGCGGTCCGGCCAGCGATGGTCGCATGAAGCCTGAGATTTGCGCACCAGGGATGGCTGTTTGGGTACAATCCGTTGCTGGCGTTTTCGAACCCGCCAATGGGACAAGTTTTGCGACGCCGCTCGTTTCAGGAGCCTGTTGCCTCATTCATGAGGCACATCCCGAAGCCACCGTCCAACAGATTCGACGCGCCATCATGTCAACAGGCGATAACGCCAAGCATCCCGATACGGCCCTTGGCTGGGGCCGCATGAATGCCTATGCCGCCGCACTACGACTCGGAACGATCATCCACGTCAAGAACGTCAGTTTGAAAGGACATACAGTGCGGTTCTGTATTGCCCTTGCCGATTCGAGCGGCATCAAATCGGCGTTCATCCAATATCACACCTCAAAGAATTTCTCGACCCGTCTCGCACCGCTCGCACTTGTAGCGGACTCGCTGATCTATTCCTGTGATCTGGCGATTGACCCGGGTGACACTGTCTTCTATCAGGTACTTGCTGTGTCCAATGTCGGCGTGCGCACGGTTCGGCCCTCAAATGTCGAATCCATCGAGGCTCCATCTGAGCAGATTGTTGGTGCCGCAACTGAGCAACCCCAATTGAACGTCTCAATACGCTATCAATCGGATGACGGGATTCTGATAACATCCAACGAGCCAATGACTTGGCGCGTCTTCGATATTGCTGGTCGCGACGTATCACCGGGCCGCCTGCAATCAGACAGTTTCTTCTCTACTATCAGTACCGAGCCATTGATGAGTGGAGTATACTACCTTCACGTAACCGCCCAGAACGGACAGGAAGTCCTCAAGCCGATGGTGGTCATCCACTGACCTTAAGCTATAAGATTGCATACGAAATCCCGATCGAAAGCCCTTGCTTGATCTGTGTAAATGGGGATAGATCCGGATCGTTGACGAAGACCGCCGCCAACTCGGCGCTGAATACCTTACTCACCTTGGCGATCAAACTGGTTTCACCATGCATGACCATCCGGTCCATCGTCTTGAAAGGGGAGAAGAGATCGAGCTTTGCCCGGAAGAGTACATTGTCATCGACCGGCAGGGCCAGTTCCGAAACCGATTCCGCACCACCTTGTACACGCGAAGCGTGGCTGCTGCCAGGCTCCAAAGGCTCTGCGGCATATTGAGGATAGTGGTTCGTAAAGATCTCCCGCAACGCAACTCCAAGTCTCGTCTGGAATATCGCGGAGGGCTTCCACCCCATACCGGCACTCTGCATCACATAGGCCGGGTCGAATAAACCAGAGACCGCAATACGCCCGCCGGAATCTGGGTACTCATAGCCTGTCGCGAATTGTGTGCGAAGCGAAACTGCCGCATACGGGTTGATGTGGACACCGATCTTGTACGTCAGCATCGACTCAAGATTGATCTCGTCATCTCCCTTCCGAATTTCCTGGCCATTTAGCTTCGTCTGCCCAAAGGCGAGCTTGTAGCTGGTCGCCCAGTTAGTCATTGGTTCGTTCTTCTCCGATTTGCCGTTTAGCATAGCGACGTAGCTGAAAGCATCGGTTCCTCCGGGCGCCCAATGGGAAAAGCTGACTTGCGCCAGATTCACTGATGCGACGAGCGCATGACGCCAGCCATACGTTGTGTCCTGCGCCTTC
Organism: Bacteroidota bacterium; assembly: GCA_030706745.1. NCBI lineage: Bacteria > Pseudomonadati > Bacteroidota > Bacteroidota bacterium. Next base: position 116,150 of record JAUZNX010000003.1, on the reverse strand, counting down.
AAGGACGGAAGAAGGGATATCGAGAGTAAAGCTGTAAGGGTGGTGACGGTGAGTTTTCGCATCAACAATTGGCTAGGTGAATGATACAATTTGACACTCTTCAAAAACGAAGCCAGTGCCGCGCCATGCTCTGGCGCGGCACGCAACTGACTTCGCGAATCCTGAATTAGCGAGATGCCTGATCGGGCGCGGCCTTTGACATGCTGTCGAGCGTTCGCTCTGGAGTCGACGGAATGCCATCGAACACCGGACGACGATGCTCGAACGAGGAATCCTCGTAGGTTTCGGAGGCGATCTCCTGGAACATCGTCTCGGTGCCAAGCACCTCGATCTCGACTCGCGCCGTACCAGTCTGGGCCATGTCGAGTTGTTGCGCCGCGGCTCGGCTCAGATCAATAATGCGCCCGGGCTTGAACGGACCCCGATCGGTGATTTCGACGACGCATGACTTGTGATTGGTCATGTTCGTAACCCGGACTTTGCTCCCGAAGGGAAGTGTCCGGTGGGCAGCCATCATGGCGTGCGTGTTAAATCGGACGCCGCTGGCCGTCCGACGGTGATCGAATTGATTACCATACCACGACGCGATTCCTCGCTGATGGTAAGACATCTCAGAATGAAGCTCCGAGTGACGGAGGACGAGGGATCGTCCATGTAGCTTCGTTCTCAGATGGGACTTGGTTCGCTTTGCGCGATGGCTCCGCTCGTGGACTTCTGACTGAGGACTTACTTTCTTGGCAAGCGCGGAAGCTGCGGCAACGGCAGCGTTCGCGCCCAAGGAAATCAGGCCTGAGACTAAGAAGAAGAGCGTCGCTAACGTGACGCGCAATGCCGAACCGATTCGCTGCCGGAGCCGCTCCTCAGCGCTGATTAGCGCACGAGCAGTTGTTACGGCAGCTTCCGGAAGCTCCTTGACATGCTGCTCGATTTTACGAGCAGCGCCAGCGACTACGCTGGTTGCCACGGGCATTCCCATAAGCTGATTCGGTTGGATTAGCATGGCCACCTATACGAAATAGTACCCCGGATGGTTCGTGAAAGTTGTGCGGAAAGAAAGGCACCTTAGTCATCCCCGCAAACGCGGGGATCCAGGCCCGATTGGTTCAACGCTATTGCATGGTGTCCCGGCAGAGTAGAACCGGGATTCCCGCCTTCGCTGGAATGACATAAGGAGATTGTCCTTCTTTCCCTAAGACATAGCCTCAAGATGCGCGAGCGTTTGTGCTTCATGAATAACGGCGATTCCACTCCAATTTCAATAAGGTCGAAATTCATCCATTCTCGTTGTCATATAATGAACGCCATCTCCGCCTCAGCCTTCATCCTTCCGAAAACCGGTGCCCATCACCACGGAATCAATATACGACGAAATATTCTGTGGGCTGGGAAGCGCTGCTTCCCAGGTGGATCGCGCGGTGGGTGGCGGAAGCAGCGCTTCCGCGCACACAGGATGATTCACGGTACTCCGAATTGCCCTAATTGCGGGACACTATTTCGGTGTCACTCTGAGTAACTTCATGTTACCTACGCGATTCCTTACGCCCACATCTCGCGCTGCTTCAATCAGGTGACAATACCTCTTGGCGCTTTTGTGAGTTTTAGTCGCAATGGAGCACTGTGTTCAACTCTTTTGCTGACTTTCTATATGCGCCTTCAATCAAGAATAGGGACGGTTTGACCTTTAAGACCCGAGCAACGTCAACCAGTTTATGAACCGTGATGTGTCGTTCGGCGCGTTCTACATAACCGATGTAATTGGGATGTAGCCTTGCCTCTTCTGCAAGTCGTGCTTGAGACCAACCCCGCTGAGTTCGGAACCCTCTGACATTCTCGGCGATGATTGCGCTGATCGTCACGAAGCGTCTTACTACACACGGCAAATCGCATTACATACTATAGTATGTTAAATGTTGTATCTTTGCATCCTGATTCAGCTCAGTGTTTCCCCGGTCTGAGGAACAGTGGACTCCATCTCGTACCAGAAAGGACAAATTGATATGAAGAAGATCGTGTTTTCCCTCCTGATGTGCATTTCGTTTCTCGGTTTCGTTTCGATACTCAAGGCACAACCGTCATGCCCAAGCTCCAATTGGACTGGACCAACTGGGTGGACCTACTCCTTGCCCGGTGGCTGTGGCATCACAGTATGGTGGTGCGATAGCGCGGATGTTTCGTTCATCGAGGAGATCGACATCTCCGGCGATACGAGCGCCTGCACCGACTATGGCAACATCCTTCTGTCCGCCGACTCCGCAGTCCAAGCCTACCCGTTGAGATCAATGCCCTTGTGTAGCGATGGCACGACGATCAGCCATTCGGTCTGGCAAGCCTATTGCTGGAGTCCGCAAATAGCTACAACTAATGCCAGACAACTGCTTCCATGCAGTATGTCGAGTTGGACGGGCTTCTGTGTCAAGACGTGTCAACTTTGCAGAACATTCGGTGCGAGAGGCAATATCATCGTCGTTACTTCTAATTGTAGCTATTCTTCAATCGGGTTTCCGCCCGATTGTGAGATCCAGCCACCGGCGCCAGCACTTTGGCAGCCGGGCCATTGCTATATCGCAAATTGCCCAAATTAAGATACGTATGTCAATGACGGCTCGCAGAACATGGCTCTCCTCGTTGCTCGCGCTGGTGACTTTTGTCACCAGCGCGAGCGCGCAGCAATACGTCTGGCGCGTGAAGCACTCCGACCGGATTGGAAGCGAGTTCTACTCGCCGAGTGCGATTGACTGCTACGGTCCAACATGCACGGTTGCCGCGCTCCGTCTCACATATCCATCGGGTCTGCTTCGCCTCGTGTTTCTTCGGAGTGACGATAACGGGGAAACCTGGACGGAGCAGGATCCCGGGCCTGCGATGCCCGACCTCCATTTCAGCGGCGATGTCATCGTTGCGCTTCAGCAAATCGATTCGCTCAACGCGATTGCCGTCGGAGGCAATACGGGAGGGTTTGGAAGTGACAGCGTGAGCTCGATTATCCTGAGAACTCGAGATGGCGGCAACACGTGGATTCGTCAGTTCGACACATGGAGCTCCTCTCCATCGAGCGTTAGCTTCACGAATTCCGAGCTGGGGCTCGTCACCCATTGGGGTTTGGGTCAGGTCGCTACAACGACGGATGGTGGCGACCATTGGGATAGTATTCCAGCCCAACTGCCAGTCGGCGGAGCCCAATCGGCCGCCATGAGTACCGACTCATTCGTTGTCTTCAATCTGCTAACCCAAAAGACATACAGCACGCACAATCGTTGGAGGAGCATTGATTCGACTTTGCCGCTCGTGCGGCCCTCGACCGATAGTCAATCCGACGAAATAGATTATTTCAATTTTACAGGTCGCGATACCATCATCTGCTATGGGACCAGTTTACATGGTTCTAATCGAGTGTTTACTTCGGATAGCAACCTCGTGATGCGCTCAACGGATGCCGGGCGCTCTTGGGCTGAACTAAAAATGCCGCCATTTCCGAATGATCTGGGAACCATGACGACCCTCAAGCGCGACACTGTTTTTGCCGCCGGGCTTGCGGGGGTTAATGTCGGTGCTGTTTTGATGAGCACGGACCGAGGAGCGTCCTGGAGAACGGATACAATGGTGGTGGATACGAATTATAACCCCACTCATTCGATGGGGCTATCCGTGACGGGCGATGGGCATGTCATTGGCTTGTTTACGTACGATCATGTTGTCGGTGTCGGTGCCCCAGGTGTGATTCTTCGGCGCGAGCGAATTGGCGAAGCCGGTATTTCGTCCGGTATCCATATTTCAAGTCGCCTCTCGCTATTCCCCAATCCCTTCTCCCAATCCACCACCATATCGTTCACGCCGGAGACGAGTGGCTATGCGGACATCTCCATAGTGAATCTGCTGGGGGTGAATGTAGCGCGGCTCTTCTCGGGCGAGCTAACGGCAGTGGAGCATACCTTCACGTGGAATCCCGCCGGCTTGCCAGATGGGATGTATGAGTGCCTCGTCCGCATGAACGGCCGAGTGGTGTGTAGGTGCAAGCTCCTGCTTGCACCGTGAGGCGGGGGCAAGCAGGAGCTTGCCCCTACACCTCTGGTGCGAAATCTTCTGCCCGCTCAGCGTGTTAGCCCGTTGTCTGAGAGCCCCTTCTGGACCCCGGAAGCGGGCTTTTTAATTAGTATTCGGCCATTAAGAATTAACAACGGACACGAATGGGGGTCTGCGGAATTTGCTGCGCGATAACGTGTTAGAGGGCGGCAGTATCGCGGGAATTCATCACTCGGTACTCGTTATTTAGGGAAAAGACTTGAATCCACTGATCGTAGAATCGTTTGCGGACATGGTCCGCGAGAAAGGGATCGATCGCGACATCCTGATGTCCGTGATCGAGGAGACCTTTGCGATGATCATCCGCAAAAAATACGGGATGGACTCGAAATTTGACCTTGTCATGAATATGGACAAGGGCGATATCGAAATCTATCTTGAAAAAACGGTCGTGGAAGAAGTCACGAACCCGGATATCGAAATCACACCCGCAGACGCTTATAAGAAATCAGGTGAAGAATTGGAGCCGGGCGATGAGTATGTTGAGATTATCAACATGGGCAAGGACTTCGGTCGCCGCCTGATCGTTGCCGCCAAGCAGAACCTGAATCAGCGCATCCGCGAAATCGAGCGGGATAACGTCTTTAACGAATACAATTCGTTGGTTGGCGAGATTATTGTCGGCGAGGTTTATCAGATTCGACACGGTGACCTCTTTGTGATCCATAATCGCCGCGAGCTGCTATTGCCAAAGGGCGAGCAAATTATGCGCGAGCGCTGGCGCAAGGGCGATACGATCCGAGCGATCGTGAAGGAAGTCCGCCGTGGCGGACCGACCTCGACTCCGGTCGTCATTCTCTCCCGTAGTGATTCGCGCTTCCTGGAGCGCCTGATGGAGATCGAGATTCCAGAAATTTACGATGGCATTATTCTCATCAAGGGTGTTGCCCGGGAACCGGGTGAACGTGCGAAAGTTGCCGTCGAGACGACAGATGATCGCGTCGATCCGGTCGGTGCATGCGTCGGCATGAAGGGCGTTCGCATTCACTCGATCGTCCGTGAGCTTGCCAATGAGAACATCGATATTATCCCGTGGTCGCCAGATAAGGCGCAGTTCTTGGCCCGCGCTCTTTCGCCGGCGAAGTTGCTTGAAGTCGAGATTAACGAGGATTCCAAGACCGCGACCGTACTGGTCAGCGACGATCAGGTTTCGCTCGCGATTGGGAAGCAGGGACAAAACGTCCGGTTGGCTTCGCGTCTGACCGGTTATCAGATCAATCTCGTCAAGGAAGCCCGTGACGAAGAGGATATCGAGTTGATTGATTTCCGCGATGTGATCGGCGCCGATCTCTACACCGAGTTGATTCGCGCTCGCATCGATACCGCAAAAGAGTTTTTGGGAGCGCCTCGCGAAAGCTTGTTGCGCTTGCCGGGTATGACGCCGGAACGCCTCGAAGCGATACGGCAAGCCATCGAATCAGAATTTGTGCAGGGCGATCAGTTGCTGGAGAGTTCCGCCGAGAAGGCCGGAGTTTCTTTGACGACCTTGCGTCCTGAGTTTGGACCATCGGATGGAGAATCGGAGGAGGCCGAACCCGTGCCTGCTCCGCTATCGCCTACCAGAGCAATGGCATCCGAGGATGTACCAGTACATGAAGAAAGTGTGGACAATGGATAAGACGATAGTAAGATGAGCCGGCACGGTCGAGTCGGTCATACGACGATTCAGTTCGTCTGTACGGATGGTTGCGATGCGCATTAAACGGACCATCCGTCACTGTCGGGGAAGTTAGCTCACCGGGCTACGCGGCGTCTTGCTGCATAGCCTCTGCGATGAGTGAGCTAACGGTTTCGGCCATTCATCGCAGTACACGGGGACTGCCAGGGGCGAGTTATGCCCGCCCGAGGTGGTTCCGCAAGGAGAGTAATGTCAGAAACCGCAGTCGCGCAGGGCGCAACGCCGGACACCAAAGGTGATTCGGCTAAAAAGATAACTGTCAGAACGCTTGCTACCGAGATCAACGTCTCGCATGAGACGCTGATATCCTTTTTGCAAAAAAAGGGATACACCTCGGTCAAAACGATTATGTCCAAGATCGAGCCCGATGCGCTCGATGCGGTGATGAAGCAGTTCGGCAAGGACAAGGACGTTGCCGAAAAGCGCCATAAAAAGCTAGCTGCCTTCAAAGAACAACGCGCAAAAACGCGTGAGGACTATCTCTCCGATCATCCGGATCAGCGCCGCACCGAAGAACCAGGCACTGCTGAGGTAGCAGCTCCCGTGACAGCTCCACCTGTTGCGGCCCCTATTGTTGCTGCTTCGCCAGTCACACCGTCTGCGCCAATCGAAGTATCAGCACCCGAAACGATTGAACTGCCGCCGGTCGAGGCGCCCGAGCCAGTCGCGCCGGATCTTGTTGCAGCCGCCGCTACCCCGACTGAGGTTGAGGTTCCGGAAGCACAGACTCCTGAGGCAGCTGAACCGGAAGTCGAAGCGCAACCTGCAGCGGAAATTGCGACAGAAGTCGAGCCCGAACCTGTTGAGGAAGTCTCTGTCGTTGCCGAAGGTCCGGCACCGGAAACAGAGATTGCCGAGGGAGCGGAAGGCGGTACCGCCACGCATGGACCCGAAGGCGCAGGCGGAATTCGGCGCAAACATCGACGGAAGACCGTGATCGCTACCGGCGATCCGATGGATCTTCGCGTCGCGCTTCCGGGACTCAAAATCAAGGGCAAGATTGAACTCGAGCCAAAGGAACAGCCACAATTGCGCACTCGGGGCGCGGATGGAAGACTCGGCACCAAGCTCAAAGGCCTTGCCACAAAACATGCACCCACAACCGCCAAGCCGGCAGGAACCGGTGAGGAAGGGGAGATCGTCAAGAAGCGCCGTGGCAAGAGCGTCGACGCCCGTGATGTCAAGGATGCTGTCCGCCGCACGCTGGCTGGCATCGATGAGTCCTCAGCGCTTTCCCGACGTGCCAAGGCGCGCCGCGCCCGGCGTAGCGAACGAGCCGAGGAGCAGGAGCGCCGTGGTGCCGAAGAGGCCGCGCGCGACCGCACGGTTATTAACGCAACGGAATTCCTGACGGCCAACGAGCTGGCCAACCTCATGAATGTCGATGTCGGTGACATCATTTCCAAGTGCATCGCGCTTGGACTGATGGTCTCGATCAACCAGCGGCTCGAAAAGGATACGATCCAGCTTGTGGCCGATGAGTTTGGTTACAGCGTTGAATTCCAGGACGAGTTCACGACCGAAACGCTCGACGATACGCCAGATGAACCGGAGACGCTCAAGTCTCGCCCACCGGTCGTTACGATTATGGGTCACGTCGATCATGGCAAAACATCGCTGCTCGATTACATCCGCAAGGCGAACGTTGTCGCTGGCGAGTCGGGTGGAATCACGCAGCATATCGGTGCGTATGAGGTCACGAACAGTCTTGGTCATCGAATCGCGTTTCTCGATACACCCGGACACGAGGCCTTCACTGCCATGCGCGCTCGCGGTGCACAGGTGACGGATCTCGTCGTGCTGGTTATTGCTGCGGATGATAGTGTCATGCCGCAAACTTTAGAGGCAATTTCGCATGCTCAGGCGGCGAGCGTCCCGATCATCATTGCACTGAACAAGACCGATCGTGCTGATGCGAATCCAGATCGCATCCGTCAGCAACTTGCGGATCGGAATGTGCTGGTCGAGTCTTGGGGAGGAAAGTACGGGGAGGTCGAGCTGTCGGCTCGTACCGGGAAGGGCGTTGACAAATTGCTCGAGCGCATTTCCCTCGAAGCGGAATTGCTGGAGCTCAAAGCGAATCCGGACCGTACGGCGCGCGGCGTTATCATCGAGGCGGAAGTCGATAAGGGTCGTGGCATTCAGGCTACAATTCTTGTCCAGAAGGGCACGCTCAGAATGGGCGACCCATTCCTGGCCGGAATATACTCTGGTCGTGTCCGTGCGATGTTCGATGAGCGAGGAAACAAGAAAGAAATCGCAGGACCATCCACCCCGGTCCAGATTCTCGGATTTGATGGCATCCCCGCTGCCGGCGATCAGTTTATCGTGCTCGCCTCCGACTCCGAAGCAAAGGAAATTTCTTCGCGCCGGCAACAGCTCAAGCGCGAGCAGGATTTCAAGCAAGTCCGCTTCCTGACACTCGACGACATTTCAGAGCAAATCAAGCAGGGCGGCGTGCAGCACTTGCGGCTCGTCCTCAAAGGAGACGTCGATGGTTCGGTCGAGGCATTAGCCGACGCACTTCAGCGCCTTTCAACACCTGAGGTCCAGGTCGAGATGGTCCACCGAGCAGTGGGCGCAATTTCAGAGAACGACGTCCGACTTGCAGCAGCAAGCGGCGCGATCATCCTCGGATTCCACGTGCGTCCAAATCTGGATGCGCGACGATTGGCCGCACTCGAACACGTCGAGATTCGCCTCTACAGCGTCATCTACGATTGCATCAACGAAGTCCGCGATGCACTCGAAGGATTGCTGTCTCCGGAGGAGAAGGAAGAGGTCACAGCAACGGTCGAAGTCCGCGATACCTTCAAGGTACCAAAGGCCGGCATGGTCGCCGGATGTTATGTTGTCGATGGCAAGATCGCCCGTGGCAACAAAGTACGACTCTTGCGCGATGGCGTCGAAGTTTGGACGGGTGGCCTGGCATCGTTACGCCGCTTCAAGGACGATGTCCGCGATGTGGATTCTGGCTACGAATGCGGTATCTCACTCGAGAACTTCAACGACATCAAGCCCGGCGATATAATAGAGGCCTACAAGATCGTCGAGATTAAACGCACATTGGAGAAGGTGGCAGCAGCAAGATAACACACTATGTCCATCCGAACCGAACGCGTAGCCGGGGAAGTGCAGCAGGCGCTAGCCCATCTGTTTCAAACCGATTTCGCGGATTTGAGCGACGGCCTTATCACTATCACAAAAGTCCGCATGTCGCCCGATCTTCGGAGCGGTCGTGTATATGTCAGCTTGCTCGGCGGTTCGCGTCCGGCAGAGAAGACGCTCGAAGCCATCGAGGCCGAAGTGCCGCATATTCGGCACGCCATCACGAAATCGGTGCGTTTGAAGTTCGTCCCAGAACTCCATTTCTATATCGATGACACTGCCGAGAATGTCTCTCGTGTCGAGGAAATCTTCCGGAAGATCCACGAAGCCGATAAACCGGCAGACACAGAATGATGACTTGCTTACAGACTTGTCATCCTGAGACGAAGCGTTTTGTAGTCGAAGGATCCAATCCGCCGAGTCAAGCGATACATCGCATCGCTCAGAATGACATTGGGGTATGACAATTCTCGATCGGAGTTGCCTTGCGCTGAATGGAAGTACTTCGCCACGCGATGAGATACTAAGTGAGTCCGGCGCACTTCTTCTGGTGGACAAGACATACGGTGATACTTCTTTCTCTGCAGTGAATCGGATCCGCAAACAAATCTCGATTGCAACCGGAATCCGAAAGATCAAATGTGGTCATGCCGGCACACTCGATCCACTCGCATCGGGTCTACTGATTCTCGCCACTCGAGGTAAGACCAAGTCCCTTGCTGATCTCATCGGTCTCGACAAGATCTATTCGATTGGGATCCGGTTTGGCGTGACGTCGGCGAGCTTCGATCTGGAACGTCCGATTGAGATTACCGGCGGTGACGAGAATTTGACTGAGGAGGCCGTCCGCACCGCGATTGAAGCACTGGTGGGCGAGCACGATCAGGTACCACCAATGCACAGTGCCATCAAGCAGAGGGGGAGACCGGTGTATCACCGCGCAAGAGCGGGTGAGCAGTTCGAGCTCCAACCGCGCCGTATATTTGTCCACAATTCTAGCGTCGTCACCGTCGACTTGCCGCTTGCATCATTTCGCACACACGTATCGAAGGGCACGTATATTCGCTCGCTGGCACGCGATCTCGGCGTCACGCTCGGCACCGGCGCTGTCGTGACCGATCTGCGCCGCGAAGCCATCAGCGGGTGGAAGGTTGAAGATGCAATGACGGTCGATGAGATAGAATCTTTAATCAGGAATTGAGAATGCACTCGCGGCAGGAATTGCATTTTTGAGATTCACGACTCGGTACTCGTTACTCATTACTCGTTATTCGTTACTCGTTACTTTGAAGATCACCTGGGGACTAGAGAACGCCACGCACGACCCGAGCACGATTACAACGCTCGGCAGCTATGATGGCGTCCATTTGGGACATCAGTTCATCCTTTCACGGCTCGCGGAGCGCAAGCGTGAGATGGGACTCTCGCGTTCTGTATTGCTGACGTTCCACCCGCATCCTCAAGAGATCCTCAAACGCCATGGCAAGGAGATCGAATTGCTGACGACCATCGAGGAACGGCTTGCGCTCCTGGAAGGCAAAGGGATTGATGAGGCAATTGTGATCAAATTCTCGGAGGCATTTTCGCAGACGTCCTACATCGAATTCTTTCGTGAGATTCTAGTTGGCCGGCTTGGCACACGTGCAATGATTGTCGGCTTCAATCATGCGTTTGGGCGTAATCGCGAAGGCGATGCAGCACACCTCAAGCAGCTCGCGCCCCAAATGGGAATTTTGATCGAGGAGATCTTGCCTGTCACGGTTGATAATGTTTCGATCAGCTCAACTAAGATACGTACCGCTCTGAAGGGCGGTGCACTTGGTGATGCGAACGCCTGGCTTGGCCGTCCGTATGCATTTAGCGGACGCGTTGTGCATGGCGATGCGCTTGGCCGCAAACTCGGTTTCCCAACCGCAAATCTCGAGCTTCCAGCGCCAAAGCTCATTCCTGCCGATGGCGTCTATGCCGCACGAGTCATCTTGGACGGCAAGAGACTTCAGGCTGCTCTCAGCATTGGCACGAAGCCGACGATTCACTCTGCAGGCGAGCGGACTGTCGAGGTATTACTACTCGATTTTGATGGTGATTTGTATGACCGAACGCTAACGGTTGAGTGCCACCGTTATCTTCGGCCGCAGGAGCGGTTTCGCTCGCTCGAAGAGCTTCGCGAGGCTATTACCCGTGATATACAGGTAATCCGGGAGTTGTAGCGCAATCAGGAAACCCTGGCAATAGGTGCAAGCTCATCCATAGAAATTATGGATGGAAACGTGTTTTGTCTGTCCCGTAGGAGCTCGATCAAGTGTCTTGTTAGTGGTGCTTCGTTGTCTAACATTTTTCCTCACAATCATGATTGCTAATCCCCGGCGCATGCTTGCGCTTACGTCTATACTGCTCTGTTGTTTTGGCGCTTCAGCTTCGAGTCTTCCGCGATTTGCATTGCGCGGTGGCGAAGTCGATTGTCGCGGCTGCCATGTCGATCCTACGGGTGGCCGGATGCGGACCCAGGGCGGTGATAACTTCGCAATGAACCGGCTACCCATGTGGGAGCGTGGCCCGAAGTTTAGCGCCAATATAGGCGACGCAATTCGCATCGGTGTCGATATGCGAAGCCAGTATCTCTACTTTGGCGATCACACCACAGCGGATTTTGTCATTCCAGGGCATGACTCTGTTCTGGCAAGGCATATCCTTCGCGACACGACTGTCAAGGCGAGCGGCGCGCTTGAAATGGCGTTGCCAATCTATGTGAGTGCCAAGCTTTCGGAATCGATCGAGGCATTTGTGAAGGTAAATCCGATCGTCTCGCCACTGGTCTCGACGACCTGGGAAGGATATGGTATCATCCATTTTGTCCATTCATCCGGCGAATTCTTCGATGCCGGAGCAATCGTTGGCGATGCATACTTCAAAGTTGGTGCATTCTATCCGGCCTTTGGCATACGGTTCGATGACCATACAGTCTATACGCGAGGTGGCAACGCAAGCTTCTCCGGCTTCGGCCCGGCCGGACTATTCTGGCAGCCGAACTACGTCGATGAAGGTATCGAACTCGGTGCGGAGCTGTTCGATCACGCATTCATTACAGCAGACTTCCTGAATGGCAATGAAGCCGGAGCCTCGCTTTTCAAGAACGATCCGCTTGGACCATATGCCATCGCACTGCGTGGTGTCATCAACACAGGTCCCATGATGGACCACACCGTTTCGGCCGAGATTGGCGGCTCTCTCTATGCTCACACAATTCAGCATTTTCCGCCGCAGCCCCCACCCGGCGTTGGCGATTCCACGGCGCGCACTTGGCTGACGGCGATTCACGGTGGTATTCACGTCGGCCCGGTGAGCGTACTGGCCGAGTTTGACATGGGGAATTTCATCTATCATGTGCTGCCACCGAACTATCCGATCAGCAATCCCGTCGGGCAGTATAGCGACACGGTCCACGCCATGGCGATAGAGACCGCGGTCGATATTACGAAAGGGCTCACGGGGATCCTCCGATTCGATAATTATTATGGCGGCAATGTGGGCGGGATTTCCACGAACATTAAGACCCGCCTCATGGTTGGGGCACAGTGGTTTCCGGTGCGATTCCTGGAGTTCCGGCCCGAGTTCCGCGTTGCCCGCGGCACTGCACCGTCCCCAGCGGATCCGACAAAATTGGAGGACCATACCGAAACAACGGCCCTGATTCAGACCCACATATTTTTCTAAGCGTTGCCTAACGATCGAACACTTCGCATCCAACTCAATGGTGAATGGCGCGAGATCGAGTCTCCGGAGCTTGCTGTCGAGCAACTCGCTCCGGGTCATTATCTCGTGCGAGACGGTGAGTCCCTGATCGAGGTCTTCGAGTCCAACGGCAAGTTGGGCGATGGTTGCTCGCTTGATGGTGTGGAACTGTACGTCGAGTCGGAGAGGGAGCGCATCATCCGCGAGCGTTTCGGCGCGTTTGGCGCCGGACCAAAGGGTGTGGCTGCAGGGATGCATGTTGTGAAGGCCCCGATGCCCGGCATGATCCGTTCCGTGAATGTACGCGCCGGCGACATTGTCGAGCGCGCTTCGACGCTCGTGATCCTCGAAGCAATGAAGATGGAGAATAATATTCTCGCAGGTGCTGCTGGACGCATTGCAATCGTCCACGCCAGCGAAGGGAAATCAGTAGAGAAGAACGCAGCCCTTGTCGAGATCGAGTTAAGCTAAGCTTTTGCCCATGCGTGTAACCGTTAGTGCCGCCGGACGCTTTCACGCGTTCAACCTTGTCCAGCAATTATTTCGGCGTGGACACCTGACTCGCTTTATCACGACGACGCTCAACGATAGGCTATTGCCCAATCGTCGTCTCCCCGCAGAGCTTCAAGGTAATGCAGACTTCCTGCAGCAGGTCGTACAAATTCCGCTACCGGAATATCTCGGTTTCGCGCTCCGAAAGTTGCCGGTCTCGGATGCGCAATCACTCTCATATTTCGTGAAGGATAATATCTATGATCGGCGCGCGGCGCAATCCATACCGCAGTCCGATCTCTTCGTCGGATGGGCAAGCCAATCGCTGTTTCAATTGCGAGAGGCAAAATCGCGAGGGGCTCGCACGATTATCGAGCGCGGCTCCACCCATATCACGGAGCAATATCGACTGATCGAGGAGGAGCGCAAGCGATTTGGTGTTGCTGCACCCAATCGCTCACGATGGGATCGACTCCTTGAAGAGAAGCAACTCAAAGAGTACCACGAAGCGGACTACATCATGGTACCGAGCGAGTTTGCGCGCACGAGCTTTCTTGCCCGCGGATTTTCTGCAGAAAAGATCCTTAAGATCCGCTATGGAGTCGATTTGGGCCGCTTTCGTCCGGCCCAAGCGACTGGCTCGTCGGCTATCCCAACAATTCTGTTTGTCGGAGCCATCGGGTTCCAGAAGGGGATGCCATACTTATTGGAGGCTATCCAATCGCTCCGCGCGAGCGGAGTGAAATTGCGGCTGAAGCTCATCGGCCGCATGGAGCGCGACTTTGAATCGTGGCTCTCGCATAGTCCATTACGAAAGGAGATCAACGAGCATATCCCGTTTGTCGCAAACCACGAATTGCTCCAGCATTTTTATTCCGCCCAAGTCTTCTGCCTGCCTTCGATTCAAGAGGGACTTGCGCTCGTAATCGCGGAAGCAATGGCGTGCGGATTGCCTGTCATTGCAACGGAGAATACTGGTGGTCGCGAGTTTATCGAGGATGGCAGAAGTGGCCTCATCGTTCCTCCGTCGGATTCACAGGCCATCGCGGCGTCGGTTCGATCGTTGATCGACGATCCGGCAAGATCCAGTCACATCGGCCAAGCTGCCGCGGAAGCCTCGAATTTGTTTGGGTGGGATGCATACGGCGATGCGATTGAGCGCACATACAGAATGATTCTCGATACTGTACCGCCCTCGTCAAAAGAAGACGGTGACGAGATCGCATCTTTCTATGACGAGTATTGGAACCGGGATAGCGGATGGACTCCGAAGCACTCGTTCTCGCAAGAGATGCTCGATCTCCATTTTAAAAACGCGTTCAAACCGACGGATAAGGTGCTCGATGTTGGGTGCGGTGATGCCTCTAACTATCAGTCCTGGCTCGTGAATCAGGTCTCGAAGCTTTCGGCAATTGACATCAGCAATAGGGGAGTGGCAAATGCCAGAAGAATGGGCCTCGACGCTCGCGTACACGATCTCTCAAAGCCGTTTCCATATCCTGACGCAAGTTTCAATGGCGCAGTGTGCATCGAGGTTCTCGAACATCTCTATGACCCAAAATTCACGGTCAGCGAAATCTTTCGCGTGCTAGCTCCGGGCGGGTTGTTCGTCGCCAGTGTCCCGAACAACGGTTATTTCCGTGAACGGCTGAGGGCGCTCACTCGCGCCGAGCTATCGACATCGATCTCGGACTTCTCGAATGAGTGGAAGGGTGCTCACATCCGTTTTTATAGCCTTCAATCATTTCGGAGAATGCTGGAAGTATGCGGATTCGAGATTGAATCCGTCCGTTCGAATGGGGATGCATCTATCTTCGACGGTTTGGATGCGCTCGGTGGCTACGGAATGCAACATGCGACAACTTTGCTCCGTCGCAAGCTGCCGCGCTTTGCGCGTCTGGCTTTTCTTGAAAATGTTTGGCCGTCACTCTTTGCCCCGCACATCATTGTTCGCGCGCGGAAGGCGAGATGAAGATTCTAATATCCGGCTCGTTCTGGCATGGCTCTCTTGAGGAAAGCTACGCGCAGGCATTCGAGAGCCTTGGCTGGACAGTGCTACGGTTTGACTGGGACGAGTTCGCCCGTGCCCATCCACTCGCAAAGGTGGCTTTCGGTGACAGGCTCCTTCGATTGCGAATTGCCGATCGGGTAGGGAATTGGCTGATAAGTGAGATCGAATCCCGACAACCCGATATTGTCCTTGTGATCAAGGGTAGATTCATACATCCGAACGTAATTCATCGCGCCAAAGAAATTCTTGGTACAAGACCCATCGTGAATTTTAACCCTGATAGTCCCTGGGAAAAGCTGAATTCTTCGCAGCGGCTTTTGGCGGCGATTCCAATGTACAATTTTCACTTTACATGGAACAGCCACCTAAAGGATCGCTTTGCGGCCGCTGGTGCGAAGTCGATCGAGTTTCTGCCATTTGCTTACGATCCGGCACTTCACCGGCCCATCGAGGATAGCGAAACCAGGCCACAATTCGACGCGGTATTTCTTGGCACATTTTCTCCGGACCGCGATAAACTGTTGAGCCATCTGGTGGGTTGTAATATCGCGATCTGGGGCAATGGCTGGGAGAAATCGATGCACGTCCCGAAGCAATGGCTGCAAGGAAAAGCAATCTACGGTGCGGAAGCGACACGGATGCAGAGTCTCGCCCCGATAGCGCTGAATATCCTACGGGCGCAGAACGAGGGCAGCCACAATATGCGGACATTCGAAATCCCAGCAACGCGACATGCAATGCTCACGACGCGCTCTGCCGAGCAGAGTCAGTGGTTTGCCGAGGGTTCTGAGATGGAGTGCTACGCCAGTCCAGAGGAGTTGTTGCAGAAGATTCTTCTTCTGAGTCGCGACTCCGAACGGGCGCGAAGGATTGCGGAAGCAGGACACCGTCGAGTGCGTGAAGAGACATATGCAAAGCGCGCAAGGACGATCCTGGATGCGCTCGGGTTTGCCAAGTAAGTTGAGATGAAGATTCTATACGTCGGACATACCTATACGGTCCGTGCGAACCATGCCAAGATTGCCGCGCTGGCGCGGTTGCCCAGCGTGGAGATCACGCTCGTCACGCCACATGGGTGGAAGGGGCCGCTATATAACAATCTAACGGATAAGTTTGAAGGTGTGTCGAATGTCGACCACCGGATTTTGCGCGCCTACTTTATAGGTAAAGAGAGCGCATATTTTTTCGGCCCATCGCTCTTCTCGTTGATAGCTCGTCTAAAGCCGGATATTGTCCATGTCGAGCAAGGCGCGTATGCTGTCTCGTATGCCCAGATCCTTTTAGCCCTTAAGCTATTCTCGCGTCGATCGCGAGCATTGTTCTTTACCTGGTGGAATCTGCCGTATGAGCCTCATGGTATCAGGCGATTCCTTGAACGATTCAACCTGGCAAATTCCTCCGGAGCAGTCGCCGGGAATAATGCAGCAGAGACCATCCTCCGCGATCATGGATTTCGAAAGCCAATATCTATTCTTCCCCAACTTGGCATCGATCTGGACTCTCAGAACCCTTATGGCAAGTCAGAGACCAAGAGTCTCACGATCGGCTACGCCGGCCGCATCACCGAGGAAAAAGGCGTGCTTGATCTGCTCGATGCCGTCGGCAAAATCGAAGATCTGAATGACGTGAGCCTCTACTTCGTTGGGGCCGGCCCTGCACTTGCAGAAGTCAAGCGTCGGGCGGCGGTGCGAGGGATTCGATTCATCCATCATGATGCGGTCCGGAATGAAGAGATTCCAGAACACCTCGCACTCATGGACGTACTCGTACTTCCGAGTCGTTCAACTCCTACATGGGTCGAGCAATTTGGTCATATCCTTCTCGAAGCGATGGCCAACGGCGTTCCTGTCATTGGCTCCAATAGCGGCGAGATTCCAAATGTGATCGGTGATGCCGGTCTAATCTTTCAGGAGGGAGATCTTCCAGCGTTGTCCGATGCGATTCAATTTCTTCGTTTTAATCCTCGCGAACGGTCGCGACTGGCACAACGCGCTTTCGAGCGACTGCAGCAGCGATTTACAAATGATATCATTGCGCGCCAGCAAATAGGGCTTTACGAGGAGTTGCTTGCCGGTCGCAATTCGGTCGAATATGAGTCACGTGCGAAGGAGGCGGCACACACGATATGAATACGATTATCGCGATCGCGATCCTCATGCTGCTGATCGGCCTGATTTCCAAGACCGAGCGGCAATACACAATTCTCTGGTCGTTCGCGACGCCGATTTTCTATATCATTTTCGGATTCAAGAGCCTCTATATCAACCTGGGGTTCACCGAAGTTGAGTTGTTTAGCGGAGTGCTACCGATGGTGGTCTGCATCATGGTATGGCAGAAACTCAGTGCGACCGAGCGACGGCGCGCATGGAAATATTCGCCAAAGTTCTGGTGGTTGTTTCTCGCCTATTATTTCGCCTCACTCTTTTGGACGAACAACCTGGCAACTGGAGTCCGGACGGTCCTCGAGATTGCCTTCCCTTCGTTTCTGTATCTGGTTGCTTTCAATGTAATCCAGAACGATCTTCACCTGGAGAAATACCTCAAGTGGATGATCGCGATCAACCTTGTCGTGGCAGTATTCGATCTGTATAACGCGTATAATGGCTGGACCATGATTGAGCGAGCCGGCGCAATGTCAGAAGGGGTGATCGGATACCGGACCGTGACTGCGTATTTCTATGTCACGATGAGTACGATCCTTTTGATGCGTCTGATGGATGCATTTGAGTGGCGACTCTTGGCGGTGTTTGCCATTGACGTCTTTCTTATGCTCATTGCCGGAAGTCGAACTCCCACGTTCACGTTCATTGCTGGGGCCTTGGTGGCCATCATCTATCGCCGCAGCCTGAAATTTGCCGTGATCGGCATCGTTGTGCTCGCGATGCTCGTCGGCACGCTTTTTCTCCTTCCGACGCGGAACAAGTTCTTGAATTCTGACGAGTCCCTGAACATGCGCGATTCGGGGCGCGCCTTTTTCCAGAAATACTTCGAGGATAAAGCCGAGGAGGGACCGTTGTGGGGATATGGTGCGGGCGGAACGGAGAAATATGCCCAGTGGCTCACCGAACATGTCACCATGGTGGGCGCCCCACATAATGAGTATCTTCGTATTCGTTTCGATGGCGGCATCATAGGGCTGGCATTGTTTTACCTGGGGCTTGCAGACATCCTCGTGCGTGGCTTATGGTGGGGCAGAGGGGTCAAGGCATATTTCCCGTACCGTGCTATTCTGGTCATGACGCCGATTATGTTTGCCGTGAGCTGCACGAACGATAATACCTTCTTTTATTTTTACGTCTTTACACAGTATCTCTTTGTTTTCATGGGGTTCGGCGCACGACTGTGCTACGAGGATCGAGTCCTGCGTGGCTTGGAAACCATGGTGCTGAGTCCGGACGAAGTGGAAACCTTAAAGGAGCAAATGGGAGAGCTTCAGCCAGCGACATGAACATGCGCGTTCCTTTCCTCGACCTGAAAGAACAATACCATTCGATTCACAGCGAGATCGCTCAGGCCATCACGCGCGTGCTCGATTCCGGACAGTATATCCTCGGACCGGAGGTATCGGCATTCGAGGAGGCATTCGCACGGACACATAATGCGCCTCATGGAATTGCCGTTAATAATGGCACGAGTGCCGTGCATCTGCCACTTTGGGCTCTCGGCCTCCAGCGTGGGGATGAGGTGATCGTGCCTGTCAATACCTTCATCGCGACTGCTGAAGCGGTAGTGTTAACAGGCGCAACGCCAGTGTTTGTCGATCACGATGAATACTATAATCTCGACGTCGAGCAGACCGCCGCTCGAATTCGCCGCCGGACGAAGGCCCTTTTACCAGTGCATCTCTATGGCCAGCCCGCACGGATGGATAAACTTGCCGCGCTTGCTGAGCGGCATGATCTCTGGCTGGTTGAAGACGCCGCACAAGCACATCTGGCAACGTTCGATGGCAAGTCCATCGGTTCCTGGGGCGATGCCACCGCCTTCAGCTTTTACCCTGGAAAGAACTTAGGCGCATATGGCGAGGGCGGTGCGGTCATCACCCATAATGCGGAATTGAATCGAAGAATGCGCCTCCTGCGCGATCACGGCTCCGAGACAAAGTACCAGCATGTCATGGCCGGTCATAATTATCGGATGGAGGCACTGCAGGCAGCAATACTTAACGTGAAATTACAGCATCTCGCACAATGGACTAATCTCCGCCGTGCCCATGCTGCCCGATATTCTGAATTGTTGGCAGACTGCGAGCCGATCCAGCTTCCTCTTGAGCATCCTTTGTCGGACCCGGTCTATCATCTTTTCGTGATACAGGCGGACCGTCGAGATAACCTCCGTGATCATCTGGAGGCAAACGGCATTGGGGCTGGGCTTCACTATCCCGTGCCATTACATATGCAACCGGCATTTGCACAGCTTGGGTACAAGGAAGGGGCATTTCCAAAAGCGGAACACGCTGCCAAGAGGATTCTTTCGCTTCCGATGTATCCCGAGATGCGCGACGAACAAATTGAGTTCGTCGCGAAGACCATTCGGACATTTTATACGAATGGGAGGAAGAGTAAGTGATTTTCGAAACTGCGATTCGCCGGCACGGCTGGCCGAAAATTTCACTGGTCCTCCTCGATTTCGTCGCGGTCACGCTGGCGGCGGTCACAACGCTCTTGTTGCATTATTTCGCCGGCTTCGATTCTTATGATGTCGAACATTCGCTTGGCGAGTATATCTTACGTGTCGCGATTCTCTATGCATCTTTCCCGTTGCTGGTGCTTATCTTTCGCCAACATCTTCTCTATAAATACAAGGTCTATTCGACGGGTGTCTCCCAATTTGCTCAGCTTGCCCGGGCGTTACTAATCAATGCGTTATTGCTGATTGCCGTACTGTTTTTCTTGCGCGAAGATTGGATTCAGCATAGTCGGACAAACCTGTTCCTGTTCACCGTTTCGTCGCTTGTACTGCTATCATTTTTTCGCATCGTACTCTATCGGAAGCTGTTGCTTCCAGCCATCACGGGAATCGAGGCCCGCCGCATTCTTTTGGTCGGTGCCGGTGAGGAGGCGCGCGCTCTGCTGGCCGAGAGCACCAGCGGCCGAATCCATCCCTTCGAGATTGTCGCGATGGTCGATCAAGGTGGCTCGCTCTCGCAGGATTCTTCTGCGGCTCTTCTGCTCACGACTGTACCACTCCTAAAGGAGTTTGTTCTGAAATACAATATCCACGAAGTTGTTGTGGCCGAGAATGACCTTCCATACGAGGACGTCGTTCGGCTCATTGGTGAAGCACGGGAGACAGGCGTGCCGATTCATTTGCTCAGCGATCATTTCAAAGTCATCCACGAGCGGGTGACTAAAAGTACATCCGAGTTCCTGAACGTCACGGCAGCGCCAATCTCACATGGACTGCATGGATTCTACTCAACCTCGCTGAAGCGCTTTGTCGATCTCGTCGGCACCATCATCGGATTGGTTCTTTTGTCGCCATTCCTTGCAATCATTGTCGTTGCGATCAAACTTGGAAGTCGTGGGCCTATTTTCTTTAGCACGGAAGTGATTGGTCAACATGGTGAGCGATTTCGCTGGTTCAAATTCCGAACGATGCAACTCGGCCCGAGCGATGAACTCCACCGCGAACACGTAGCACAGCATATTCAACTTGGTACGCGCCCGACTGGGAAGCTGGAAAACGACCCGCGTATTACGCCCATCGGGCGTTGGCTTCGACGCCATTCACTTGACGAGTTGCCTCAGTTATACAATGTTTTGCGAGGCGACATGAGTTTGGTTGGTCCACGTCCATGTCTGCCGTATGAGTTCGAACAGTATGCCGCCTGGCACAAGGAGCGGTTTGCCGTTCGGCCCGGAATGACAGGACTCTGGCAAGTGAGCGGCCGCTCATCCGTGAGCTTCAACGATATGGTGATCTTGGATTTGTACTACATCCATAACATCTCGCTCTGGCTCGATGCCGCGATTATTCTTCGAACAGTTGGTGTAGTGCTAACAGGAAAGGGTGGAGGTTAACAACGTAGCATGGTAAGAATTGGCATTATCGGAGCGGGCTATTGGGGATCGAACCTCGTTCGCGCATTTAACGATACCGAGAGCGCGGTCGTCGCGGCCGTAGCGGACAAGAAGCAGGGGAGACTCTCCTTCGTCTCTAAACGGTACCCGCACATTCGGACGACGGACGACATGGAGAGCATCCTCGCCGATCCGGAGATCGACGCCGTCGTCGTTGCGACGCCTGTACCGACTCATTACGATGTGGGTCGCCGCGTCCTCGAAAGCGGCAAGCATGCCATGATCGAGAAGCCGATGGCATATTCATATGACGACGCGCGAAAACTTCGTGATCTTGCGGACTCCCTCGGCAAAGTACTGACTGTCGGTCATGTCTATCAATTCTCGCCGGCAGTCGAGTGGCTCGCAACTCGAATTTCCAGTGGGAATCTTGGTCGATTATTCCATATCGATTCAATTCGCATCAATCTTGGACCCCCAGCATCCGAAGTCGATGTGGTGTGGGATTTGGCGCCGCACGATCTATCAATCCTGATTTATCTGATGTGGCAAACCGGACTTCCAACCGACGTTCGGTCCATGCGCGTCATGGCCGGTAGTTTCGTTAAAGAGAAACTTGCTGATCTGACTCATATCTTCATCGAGTTCGAATGTGGCATGACAGCCCATGTTCACGTGAGTTGGGTCACGTCGAACAAAGTGCGCCTCATGCAAATCTCGGCTGAGCATGGCACTGTCGTATTCGACGATATGCAGCCGGCCGAGAAAGTCAAGATCTATTCCGCCGCCGTGGACACCCGCATCGGTGCCGATGAGTCCGGATCCGCCGAACTCACATACCGTCCCGGAGACATCTTCATTCCGACACTGCCGCGACATGAGCCGCTGGCCGCTGAGTGCCGCCACTTCGTCGATTGCATCGAGAGTGGGAAGAAACCGATCAATGGCGGAGCGATCGGCGTTGAGGTTGTACGGCTGCTGGAAATGATCATGAAGGAAGCGAGGCGTGACAACTAGGGGCACCATTCATCGCCTCATCGACTTCGGTTAACTCTATGTTCAAAGTCCCGAGTCGATACATTGCAGTTGCTATCTTCGCGGCGTTCGCGTTCGCGCCAATGCCGCTATGCGCTCAATGGGTGCAAACGGACGGCCCAGTCGGCGGTTTTATCCAGACTTTCGCGGTACAAGGTCATTATCTCTTCGCAGGAACATATACCGGCGGAGTGTTCCGGTCCACGAACAACGGCAACAGCTGGAGAATGGTCAATGCCGGATTAGGCGATCTCGATGTTCGCGAACTGCTTGCAAGCGGGGACTATCTCTACGCTGCTACCTACGGTGGCGTGTTTCGTTCGAGTGACGATGGAATAACCTGGACAAGCGCCAGCAGCGGACTCGCAACGAGCGAAGTCCTTACCATGGCGGCGCGTGACACAGCCATTTATGCCGGCACTGATGTGGGGGTGTTTCTCTCCAGTGACAATGGTGGGCACTGGACGTCTGCAAATTCAGGACTGACGAACACGGTCATCCATGCTCTCGTCGTGAATGGGACTATTCTATACGCAGGTACGAACGCCGGAGTATTTCGGTCGACGGATAGTGGAGCAAGCTGGATTCCTGTGCGGTCCGGGATCGAGAATATCACGATCAATGCGCTTGCAGTAAATGGCCCCTACCTGTTTGCCGCGGCTGGAGGAGGAAGCGGCCTCCTTCGTTCGAGCGATAAAGGAGAGTCATGGAGCCCGATCAATAATGGACTACCCATCAGTAAACCCGTGTACGCTTTTGCCGTGCTCGGTTCGAAGCTATATGCTGGTGCCACCAGTGGCGGGATCTATTATTCGAGTGACACCGGTCGAAGTTGGAGCCTGCAGAATACCGGATTGCCATCGAACTATCCAGTGTACGCATTTGCTGGGATTGGGAGGACGTATCTATTGGCCGGTCTGGGCGGCGGTGGTGTCTATATTACTGTTGATTCGGGTGCGCAATGGAGATCGACAAACTCGGGCCTGACAAACACCGATGTCTACGATCTGGCACTAATGGGCACAAAGCTCTTTGCGGGCACGGATGGCGAGGGTATTTTTTCTACCACCGATGAGGGTGCTACCTGGAAACCTGCAGCGAGTGGTCTCAACTCATTCGATGCAAACAATATCGCTGTTATTGCTTCGGATGATACCGATCTTTTTGCGGGGACTTCCGGCGGTGTCTATCATTCAACCAACTCCGGTGCAAGCTGGACTCCCGCAAGTTCAGGCTTGACCGACGCTAACGTCCGTGCGCTGCTGCTGGATGGCTCCGATCTTTATGCCGGGACTGGCATCAATGGAGTGTTTCGATCTACGAATCGAGGAGCAAGCTGGGTGGCAGTGAACAGTGGACTGAGTATTACTTCCGTTCGCGCATTGGTAAAGAGTGGCACCTATCTCTTCGCTGGTACGAATGGCGGAGGAGCATTCCGTTCAACGGATAGCGGTGCCAGTTGGGCCGCCGCTAATTCAGGCCTCACCAATCCCGATGTCTATTCGCTCATCACTAGTGGGAGCGATGTGCTTGCCGGGACCTTCGGCGGTGTCTTCCGATCCACGGACCGAGGCTTGACGTGGAATATCTCCAATACGGGTCTTTCGAACATTGTTGTGTATACATTGGCAGCCGTTGGGAGTAATGTCTTTGCCGGGACGAGTAGTGGCGTGTTTTACTCAACAAACGGAGGTATGAGTTGGAGCGTAGCGAATGCCGGTCTTGATAATGCTTTTGTCACCAGTCTGATTATTGGCGGCACTGATATCTTCGCCGGGACGTATGGTTCGGGTGTCTGGCGTCGTCCTCTCTCGGAGATAATTAGTCAACGATCTGTTACTGGAGTGCCGATAGTTAAGCGTGAACTTTACAGCCATCCAAATCCATTTGCGCGCTCAACCACAATCACTTTCAGCACAGAAGTCGGCGCATTTACCAAGATCACGATCCTGAACCTGGTGGGCACGGAGATCGCGCAGATCTTCGCGGGTGAAATGGCAGCAGGGGAGCATAGTATCGAGTGGAAGCCGGGCTATTTGCCAGATGGGACATATATATGCCTTGTTCGGATGAATGGGCGAGTTGAGACTTTGCCCATGATGCTGGTCCGATAGCCTCCTTATTTTGCCGTTATTGCGACCGAAGCGAAGCAATCTCGTTTTGAGGCGAGACTCTCACGGCCAAGATTGCTTCGCGGACTTCGCGCAATGACTTTCTTTGAAGCTGTGTTTACCGTCCCATGGCTGACCCAGTTTTTATCCATCCCCAGGCTTTAGTTGAATCGGATCAGATCGGTGCTGGCACGCGGGTCTGGGCGTTCGCGCATGTGATGAAAGGTGCGCGTATCGGGAAAGGCTGCAATATTGGGGATCACGCTTTTGTTGAGAGTGGAGTCGTGATCGGGGACGATGTGACAATCAAGAATGGCGTAAGCGTCTGGGATGGCGTCGAACTCGGCGACCGGGTTTTCGTCGGGCCAAATGTTGCATTCACGAACGACACGCGGCCCAGGAGTAAAGTCTATCATGCCGAACCTGTTCGCACAAGCTTGCTCGAAGGCGCTTCCATTGGCGCAAACGCAACGATTTTGGCTGGCATCACAGTCGGACATTACGCCATGATTGGCGCTGGCGCAGTTGTCACTAAAGACGTTCGCAACTTCGAGCTTGTTGTCGGCTGCCCGGCGCGACATGCTGGATGGGTAAACCGCGCAGGGGATAAGGTAGCCATGCAGCCGACAGACGAATAGCGTTGATTTCACATTTGCCTGAGCGTCATTCCCGCGAAACCGGGAATCCAGTCGAGCGCTTGGTACCCGGAATCCCGCCTCCGCGGGAATGACAAAAAGAATTACATGAAAATACTAATTACTGGCGGCGCCGGCTTTATCGGTTCTCACACGGCAGATGCTCTGATCGAGCGCGGCGATGAAGTCGTATTATTAGACAATCTCTCTAAGCCAGTACATTTGAAGGGGATACCGACCTACCTTCATCCAAAAGCAAGACTGATAATCGGGGATGTTCGCGATCCAAAGGTCTTCCTCGATGCGTTGAATGGCGTTGAGAAAGTAGTCCATCTTGCTGCCTATCAGGATTATCTACCCGACTTCAGCACCTTTTTTAGCGTTAATGCTGTCGGGACTGCGCTGCTTTATGAGCTCATCGTTGCTCACAAGCTTCCAGTGAAACGAGTCGTTGTCGCTAGTTCCCAGGCAGTCAACGGTGAGGGGCTATATAAGTGCGAGCAGCATGGATTACAGGGGCCGACGGCGCGCCCGATCGGCCAACTTGAGCATGGCGATTGGGCTATGCGCTGCGCAATCTGCGGCGAGGCAATGCAGTGGCAATGGACACCTGAAAGCTTCTCGCATCCTGAGAATCAGTATGCACTCTCGAAGGAATCTCAGGAGAAAATGACACTATCTTTTGGACGCCGCTATGATATTCCCAGTGTCGCGCTTCGATATTCGATTGTCCAGGGGCCGCGACAATCTTTTTATAATGCCTATAGTGGTGCCTGTCGGATCTTTGCGCTTCATTATTATTTCCGAAAGGCGCCTACCATCTATGAAGACGGCCAGATGCATCGGGATTTCATTAACATCCATGATGTGGTCAATGCAAATCTAATGGCGCTTGAGGACGAACGAATGGTCGGCGAGCAGTTTTGCGTTGGCGGTGGACTGGCCTATACGGTATCGGAGTTCGACCGAATCGTCGCAAGGATCTCAGGGTGTGAGGATGTTCAGCCGAGCCTGCCAGGAGCGTTTCGGTTTGGTGATACTAGAAATTCTTGCTCAGATATTTCCAAGCTCAAGGCACTCGGCTGGAATCCGTCTCGACAGGTCGAAGAAAGTGTCAGAGATTATGTGGAATGGCTTCGCGAACAAGCAGATGTGGAAGACATCTTCGAGTTCGCTGAAAGGAACATGCGCTCACTGAATGTTGTCCGGCAGTCGGCCAATTGAGCCGAAATCCACAGAGAATAAATGTCCATAAGATACATTATGTAAAGTCACGAACATCAGAGGGCTTGTGGATAAG
Source organism: Bacteroidota bacterium (assembly GCA_030706745.1). Lineage (NCBI taxonomy): Bacteria > Pseudomonadati > Bacteroidota > Bacteroidota bacterium. The sequence continues at coordinate 89,945 of JAUZNX010000003.1, read as the reverse complement.
CGCGAGCCGCGGCTTATGTTCCGATTCTCTGATCCTCTATTGTAGGACTCTATGTTACATATCTTGCCGATCGCGGCTTTTCTCGACTCAAAGATTCCGGAATCGGAACGACATGACCCATCCAAAAGTTAGCTTTCCGATGTCGAAACCAGCTACAGCACCCGCCAGACCAGTTCGCGCCACACCCCGTCAGGCACCGACGCGCCAGACTCCACTCGCTCGCGCGAAAAAGCACGATGATGCGCCGACTCGAAAATTTGAAATGCCGTTCGAAGGCAAGAACATTCGCATCATTCTCTTGGGGGTTTTGGTGGTTGGACTTGGCTATTTGATCATGTGGCAGAGCCCGACGATGAGCTGGACTGCCCTGACCCTTAGTCCGATCATCCTGATAATCGGCTATTGTGTTATCATCCCTTATGGTATCCTCGCCGGCGTTCGCTCTAAAGCGTCTCGCGTTGCCATGGAAGAGTCCTCTGCCAACGGAGCGGCCTGAACCCTTCTCGGCCGCGGTCCTAATATTCTTCCAGTAGCCGGACTCGGACCTCGTTCTTCGCCGTGTCGATTTTGACTATCTCATCTCCGGCGTTGCTGACGAGATGCTCCTGGCCATTGATATCCAACACAAACACATCGCCTGCTGGCATATTCAGAACGTTTGTCACTCGCCCAATCGCAGTCCCAGAGACATCATCAATCACGTACATCCCGATTATCTCATCGTAATAGGCTCGACCTTCCGGCAACTTAGGCCGTTCTGATTCAGGGATGAACATCTCCGCACCCCTTAGGCCATCCGCTGCATCGCGGTCCTGAACCCCCTGAAACCGAATCAGCACACCACGATTCGTCGGGCGTGCTGATTCCACAATCTGCTCAGTGATGATCCCCTCGGCATTCCGGAGGAACACTCGCTTCAACTTGCCGAACCGACCCTCGTCCCACGTAAAGGACTCGATCTCCAACTCGCCCTGAAGCCCATGGGGCTTCCGGATTCGAGCAATCAGGACGTAATCGTCCGGCAATTCCGTTGTCAAATCCCGGCCGATACGGCGCTATCTGACCGGCGAAAATCCTCGCCACCTTCAGCGGCAAGCGCATTCGAACGCGGCACTTCCGCTGCCGCTTCGGCTGGGCTCTCAGAAACTAATGCTGCACTCTCCTCGACAATCGCGGCTGGTGCATTCGCGGCGGCTTCAGCAGCAGCGGCGGCGGCCAACTCGGCAGCTTCGGCGGCAGCGGCAGCCTCGACTTTCTTGCGAGCAGCTTCCGATGCCTTGCGGCGGATCTCGTCTTTCGTCCGCTGACGATCGCTCTTCGCGGCTTCGACCTTACCGTCGCGGGTCGCCTTCCAGGTGGTGAGAATCTCGCTGGCGCGCGCCGGCTCGATTTTCTTCTTCTCCAAGTGCCACTTCAGAAGGATCCCTTCCTTCGAGAGCAGCGACCGGACCGTATCCGTCGGCTGGGCACCGACGCCGAGCCAATACAGGGCGCGGTCTTCGAGGATCGTGACTTTTTCGCCTGGCTCGTTCTGCGGACGGTACTGTCCCAGAGCCTCGATAAACCGACCATCGCGGCGGGCCCGGCTATCGGCGACAACAATTTTGTAGATCGGGACTTTCTTCCGTCCCTGACGTGCGAGTCTCAGCTTTACCATGGTTCTTGCTAATTAATTGGTGTACCGGCGAATTCCATTCGCCGTTGGAGGATGTCTGCCGAGCCAATACCATGAGAGGCCTTCGCAGAGTCTCCTGTAGATGATCGATCATTCGACGACCGATCGTCCATTTCAGATGCGCCGTGTAAACAATCTACTCGCCGAATGGCTCCCTCGATTCAAATTCGGTAGTCTCCCTGAAGCGATTTCGCTAGCCGATTTTGTTCAGGTGCCCATTTCATATTTCATACTTCATATTTCATATTTTCCCTGACAACAGGTGCCCGAAGTTAAAGTAATACTTTAACTCTCTCTTTTGAGTTGTCATTTAATGAACGCCCTCTCCTCCCCAAATTTGTCTGCAATCCTGTCTCATGGACACGCTATATAATTTTATATTACGTTTTCGGAAAATATTCATGAAACAGTTACGGTGTCTCTTGGATAGCCATCTGCTTTCCATTTGCAAACAAGCCGATTTTGACCCAAATTCGTAATTCGTAATTGACAAAGAGACCCCCCTCCATCTAATATAACGTTGTTCGATACCTCCGGCATCGCATTTTTTCTATGAATACTGCAAATAATTGTAGGGACCACTCGGCAACCTCCCGCCGGCCCTTGCCTCGGAGAGGCCGCGCTGTGTAGCACGGTGCGGAAGCGCCGTGAAGCCTGCCGCGAGAGAATCCAGCCCCGTTAGGGGCGAAATATGTGCCTGCCCGCCGTGGCGGGACACATTCCGCCGTATTTTTGCCCCAATGATTGATCCTACCTTGACTCCGTTCGAAGACGCATTCCTAAAAGTCGGTGAGCTCGCCCGCCAGTTCGAAGAGCATGAGACCGAATACCTCTCGCCCAAATATCAGGAGTCTGAGGTCCGCACCGATTTCATCGACAAGTTCTTCTCCGCGCTCGGGTGGGACGTGCGGCACGAGCGGCAGACGAACCCGCGCGAGCAAGAGGTCAAAGTCGAGAAGAATCCCGACAGCAACTCATCCGGACGCCGGGCGGATTATGCGTTTCATCTCAAGCCGAACTATCGGGATACGGTATTTTTCGTTGAAGCGAAGAAGCCATCCGTATCCGTTGGCAATCCCGATTCCTATTTTCAGATCGTCCGATATGGACGAAGCGCAAAGACGCCCGTGGGCGTGCTGACCGATTTTCAGGAATTCCATATTGTCGATTGCCGGTATGAGCCGAACATCGATAAAAGCTTTCCTTCGGCGCAGATAAAGACCTTCAACTACAAGGACTTTCTCGACCGCGAACGGTTCGGAGACTTCTACTGGCTCTTCTCCCGCGAAGCGATCGAAGCAGGCAAGTTGAAGGGGTTTGCTTTGGAGTTGCCGAAGCAGCGCGGCAAAGGTGCAGCGAAACTCACACAGGAAGAAGCCCGACCCACCGACGACAAATTCCTCGACACGCTCGAAGAGTACCGTTTGAAGCTCGCAAAGGCGTTCAAGAAGGCGGACGAATCGCTCGATGCCGAATCGCTCACCGAGGCGACGCAAAAAGTTATCGACCGCCTCGTCTTCATCCGATTCCTCGAAGATCGTAATATCGAGTCGGACTACATCGTCGATCAGATAGCGGCGAAGAAAGGCGGATCGTGGAAGTCATTTATCGCGTGGAGCAAAGAACTCGACGTCAAGTACAACGGTGTCGTCTTCAAGCCGCATGATGTCGATAAGCCGACGTTCCACGCGCCGGATGAAAAAGTCTTCGCAGAGATTTGCAGCGAAATCTCGCACCACAATTCGAAGTACCTGTTCAGTTACATCCCGGTCGAACTACTCGGTTCGATTTACGAGCGGTTCTTGGGCAAGGTCGTCACCGTAACGGCCAAGCGTGCATCGATTGATTACAAACCCGAAGTCCGCAAAGCCGGCGGCGTCTATTACACGCCGAAGTATATTGTTGATTACATTGTCGAGAATACCGTCGGGAAAATCCTCAATCCCGCCCGTGTGGACGGAAGCGCTGCTTCCGTCAAGAGCTCGGAAGCAGCGCTTCCGAGCACACAGGCGGGAATCGGGCTGACCCCGAAGGAAGTCTCCAAACTCCGCTTTGCCGACATCGCTTGCGGCTCCGGCTCCTTCCTCATTGCCGTGTATGATCGGGTATTGCACCACGTCGAGTCGTGGTACAACCAGCATCCCGACGAAGCAAAGAAAGCCGGGTGCATCCAGATCGACAAAGGCGTCTATGCGCTCTCGCTCAAACAGAAGCAGCAGATTTTGCTCGATAATATCTATGGCGTCGATATCGACCCGCAGGCCGTCGAGGTCGCGCAGCTCTCGCTCTTCCTGAAATTTCTGGAGTCCGAGTCCGGCGCCGGTGCAAGCCAGCTCTCCTTCGAACGGACCAAAATTCTCCCCGATCTTTCTAAGAATATCGTCTGCGGCAACTCGCTTGTCGAGTATGACATCGAGACTCTGTTCCCTCTATCGGACGAAGAAAAGAAGCGGATCAACCCTTTTAGTTTTGAGAGTTCATTCCGTGACGTCATGCGCCATGGCGGTTTCGATGCAATCGTTGGGAATCCGCCATATAGGATGTTGCAGCCTCATAACACATCGAATGAGATGCTTGCATACCTTCGTTCGAGATTCTTTGCCGCTGATTTCAAAGTAGATTTCTTTCACCTTTTTCTTCAGCGAGCAACGCTTCTGCTCAAAAACAGAGGAAAGCTCGGCTACATCATTCCTTCGAGCATTTTGAATAATGTCTATGTCGAGAAATTGCGCAAGTGGCTCATTGAGCATTCGCTTCTGGATATTGTCGCTGTGCATCGCGAGTCAGTATTTGCCGGAGCCGATGTTCACACTGCGGTATTAGTTCTTGGCCGAGAGCAAGAAGGCATGTCGAATGGGGACAATGTCATTCGTGTCACAATAGGAGGCAACGATGACTTCCTCAATCGAACGGAGATCTATGAGCCAATCGCACAGCACCGGTTCGGTGAGTTTAGTGGCGCTGTCTGGAACGTCCTGTTGAATGAAGGGAATGCTCCGCTAATTCAAAAGATGGAGGCGAAGAGCACAAGACTTGGGACTAAGGCAAAGATAAATCGGGGTCTCATCACGGGTGATAGAGCTAAGTATTTCTCAGAAGAAAAGAAGAGTGACAAGTTCGTGCCCATTCTCGCTGGCACCGATGTAAATCGCTATTACATTCATCCATCAACCGAGTATGTCCTTTTCCAGCGACCAAAGACCTCCGGCGGTTGCTGGGATCCTGAAGTTCACTTTGCTCCGCACAAGCTTTTGATTCGACAGATCGGGATTAGACCGACGGCATCATTGCTTGAAGTGCCGACAGCGGTTACAGGCAACATCTTCACCGTCATGACAGAAGATGAGAACGAGGAGAAGTACATTCTCGCAATTCTCAATTCGAATCTTGTCAGATACTATTGGCAGACGATGTTTGCCGACTTCAAAAGCTCATTTCCACAAGTCACGATTTTCAGCCTCGCGCAGGTTCCGATTCGCAGCATTGCCACAGACGACTCCGAGAATACCTCGCTACGTATTCGACTCGTGTCTCTCGTCGATCAAATGCTCGCGACGAAGAAGCTCGCCACGGCAAGCCGCCGCGACAGCGAGCGCGAGCAGCTTCAGCGTAAGTGCGATTACTTAGACGGGGAGATTGATAAGCTGGTGTATCAGCTTTACGGGCTGACGGAGGAGGAGATTAGAATTGTGGAGGGGGAAGTGAAATGAATGCTGTGAACATCGCCCTCAAAGTGTTTGAGTTGCCATACGCGCTCAATGAATCGAAGTTGAGGAATTGGAAGTCAGAGCTATTCCGGATAAGTGACATTCAACACCATGAGATTACCGAGGACTGCGATCTCGAAACCTGGGGCTACTCTGATGCCACAGCGAGCAGGATGCTTGAATGTGAGGTTGAGGCGGATATTACCATAGGCCTTATTAACGCACCTCTGGAAGACAATTATTATATGCGACGTCTCTCAGATAATCGTGCTCTAATAAGCCTATCGGAACCGGGGCTATTCCTCCAGGCAGAACATATTGACTTTGAAAACTTCATCTTGCGAAATTTATATGAGGCGGTTCTGGCCTATAAAGCATACAAGAGTCGACTTCCAAGTGACGACCGAATCGAGATGCTTCACGAAGCCACTCGTGGCTGTCTTTTTGATTTGAGTGGGAGCATCGCAGATGTGGTGTACTCCTCCGCCAGTCCCAGTCTGTGCGAGTCATGTGCTTCGATATTGCGACGGCGCGGCATTTCCACGGATCTCATTCACGATGTAAAAAAGGAACTTCGTAAGCTGCGGCAGCAAGCTTACTACCGCTGGCGGACGCGAATTCAGGCGCATCCATATATTTCTTTGATCCTTTCAGTTCTCGTTGCCTTCGTCGTAAATCTATTAGCGGCATTCGTATTCTCATGGCTCACAACTTCCAGGTAATGCTCGCGACGAAGAAGCAGCTTGCCACCGCGCACCGCGTGTCCGAGCGCGAGCAGCTCCAGCGCAAGTGCGATTACTTGGACGGGGAGATCGACAAGCTGGTGTATCAGCTTTACGGGCTGACGGCGGAGGAGATTAGGATTGTGGAGGGGGCATCTGAACTGTGATTTATGTGAGTTGCGTGATTGAACGATGATTGGCTTTGACGCTCGTTGAGGTAATTGCCCAATCGAACGAATCACAGTTTAGACGCCAGTATCTGAACTGTGATTCGTCTGATTTGTTTGATTGGGATATGATTTCTGATGCACCGGCCTCCTTCATGCGTCAATCACTACAATCACATAAATCATAGTTCAGATGGCATCCTACATTGATCCTACGTATGTCGATAGCGAACTCACTGGCCGCATCATCGGATGTGCGATGCGGGTTCACGCAGCGCTCGGCAATGGATTTCAGGAAGTCGTGTACCAACGGTCGCTCGGCATCGAGATGCGTGATGAAGGACTCGCGTTCTCCCGCGAGCACGAGATGCCTATCTATTTTAAGGGAGAGCGCGTTGGAACGCGTCGAGTTGATTTTCTCGTGGAGCAACGCATCTCCGTGGAATTGAAAGCGCTGATCGAGTTGCAGGATGTGCATTTGGCGCAAGCGATCAACTATTTAGAAGCATACAATATCAAGACTGGACTGCTCATCAATTTCGGAGCCCGCAGCCTGCAGTTTCACCGGCTGAGTAACGCGAAGTACAAACCACGTGTCCGAACTGAGATTGCTGCTGTTGAGCACCCGATGCAGGGAGAAGCAAAGCAGTAATCATGCGCCAATCAATCCAATCACATGAATCACAGTTCTGACGCTCTTCTCGTCGATAAAATGCGCTCGACCAAGAAGCAGCGTGCCGCCACGCACCGCGATTCCGAGCGCGAGCAACTTCAGCGCAAGTGCGATTACTTGGACAGGGAGATTGTTCGGGGATCGGGGCATTCACTCGACAACCAGTCGCACCGCGCCGGCGAGTCCCAAAATTCGAATCACATACGTACCCGGCGCCTTCGGCGCATCGAACTCCATCAGGGCCGTGTCCCCTATTGCCCGTGCATCTCCTTCTCGAATTCCTTTTCGAACTCCTTCATCGCATCTTCGAACGACTTGGCGGCGCCTTCGAAAGATTTTTGCGCGCGCTCGAGTGCGCCAGACTTTTTGAGCGCATTCGCGGCAGCCTTCATCGCGGCTTTCCCTTTTTTGATTGCCTCATCGGATTGCTTGAGCGCGGAATCCGACAAGTGCAATGAGGAATCGGACCGCTTCAGCTCTTGCTGCGCGATGACCATGGCCTTGGAGGCCGCGTTCATCGCGATGTCGATGGTCTGTTTGATCTTCTGCGAGAGCTGCTCGTCGAATGCGGCAGAATCCGCGCTCGGCTTTTGTTGGGCGCTGGCCTTATTCGTATGGGCAAGCGTCAGCGTGAGCGTAAGGATGATCGCGAAGAATTTAAGACCAGATTTCATAATGTGACGATTGGTTAAGCGAATGCTAAGCGAATGCTAGAAGACATACGGAGTGTCTTGGCAGGAGGTTTCAATTGTAATGGGGCGCACCACTAAACCGAATCCCAGGGTTCCGCTCTGCTCCACCCTGGGCTATTGACCGAGGTTCCAAATCCTGAAAATCGTCCGCGTAATCGGGCGCAACCATGGTTGCGCCACCCTCAATCCGCGAAATCCAGGTTCTATTCGGGCAATTTCATACCGGCGAGCTCCCGCACTTGCTTCGACATCTTCCCTCGCGAGAGTTTCTTCATCATCTTCTGCATATCGGCAAACTGCTTGACCAGCCGGTTGACCTCTTGCACACTCGTCCCACTGCCGAGTGCAATGCGCGCGCGGCGGGGTCCGCTGAGAATATGCGGCCAGTGGCGCTCCTCTTTCGTCATCGAGTGAACAATGGCTTCGACGCGCGCAAATGATTTCTCGTCGATGTTGGCTTCGGCGAGCGCAGCGGCATTCACGCCGGGAATCATCCCCAGGATTTCCTTGAGCGAGCCCATCTTCTTGATGTGCTGAAGCTGCACCAAGAAATCATCGAATGTGAACTCGTTTTTGCGGAGCTTCTCCTCAACCTTGGCGGCTTCCTCGGCAGAGACCTGCGCTTCGGCGCGCTCGACCAGCGAGACGACATCGCCCATGCCGAGAATGCGCGAAGCCATGCGGTCCGGGTGGAATGTCTCGATCGCATCGAGCTTCTCACCGGTGGATACAAACTTGATCGGCTCTTCGACGACGGAGCGAATCGAAAGCGCCGCTCCCCCACGAGCATCGCCATCGAGCTTGGTCAGTACGATGCCATCGAATTTCAGCTTGTCGTGGAATGTCTTTGCGGTCGTGACGGCATCCTGACCAGTCATCGCATCGCATACGAACAGGATCTCGTGCGGCTTGACGCGCGACTTAATGTCGGCGACCTCCTGCATCATCACCTCATCGATCGAGAGCCGTCCTGCCGTATCGATGATGACCGTCTCGTATGCGTTCTCTCGCGCATATCGAACTCCTTGCTCCGCGATCTTGACGGCGTTCTTTTCACCATCGATCGTAAAGACTGGCACATCAATCTGTGCCCCGAGTAATTTCAATTGCTCGATAGCGGCCGGACGGTAGATGTCGGCAGCGATGAGAAGCGGCTTGCGGTTTTTGCCTTTGAGGAGATTTCCGAGCTTCGCCGTGAATGTCGTTTTGCCCGAGCCCTGCAGACCGCAAATCATGATTACGGTCGGGAAGTCCGTAGAGAACTTGATCTCCTGCGTGCTCTCACCCATCATCATCACCAGCTCATCGTAGAGGATCTTGATGAACTGCTGTTCGGGGTTGACCGAGCGCAAGACCTCCGCGCCGAGCGCTTTGGCCTGTACGTCATCGACGAATTTCTTCGCGACCTTGTAATTCACGTCGGCGTCGAGCAGCGCGCGACGAATATCGCGGGAGATTTCCGCGACATTTCCTTCGCTCAGGCGTGCCTGGCCACGGATTTTCTTGTAGAGTTCGTCGAAGCGTGAACTGAGGGATTCAAACATTATCTGTCCTGTGAAATTTTAGCGGAGCAGGAACACGAGGCACGAGGCCTTTGTGCCAGTTGCCTTTGAGACGGAGCGGCTTGGTCAATTTTTTGCAGTGACGGTGATAAGCAAAACAATACCTATCTTATGAAGCGACTTTTCATCTGCACCACCCTCTTACTGTTTCTTGCGGCCTGCACGAAGCAAGACCAGCAACTGAACTACGATTCAAGCTCGACCACAAACTCATCCTCTTCGACTCAGACCTATACTGCCCCTCCGCCAGCCCCAAGCGGTGCGGCTCCGGCTCCCTCAAAGCCGGATACGGCAGTACGTCCGGATACGCTGCATTAGGATGAGCCTCAGGTGACCATCCAAAAGAACGCAATGAGCGCCAGAATGCCGTGTGCCCACATCAGTGCCAACGGCAGTGGGCGTTTTCGTATATGATAGCCAAGAAATAGAATCAATCCGCCCAGCGTAGCGATACTGAAGAGTATCATGGCTGCGGCGAGATGGGTCGAGCGTGCACCGCCATCGGCCACGGTGGCAATGATAATCACCAACGCGACCACTGCAAAAATGCCATGCAAGACGGCAAAGCCCGTCGATGGTATCAGAGTACCGCGCAACCTCATCCATAGCATAGTAATGCCAATCATGATTGCGACTCCAAACAAATACGTCATTGGCTGAATCCTCCGATCTGGATTCTTCCAATAGCAAATCGGGTGCCCGTTACGCAGCGAACTTCGAAAGGATCAGCCCCGGAGTATCCAGGGACGCTTGCTTGAACCGACCGGACGAGACACGCTCAATCGCCGCGTGTATCTTGTTGGCGGGCAGATGATCGAGGCAGAAGTAATCGGGATTGACACACTGACCGCGAAAATAGCACATGCACCGCTTATCCGGCTGCACGATCTCGCCCAGGCCAAACAGATCGCTAAACTCGAAGGGATTGAAAATATTGTTGATGAGGACAGTCTTTTTTCGAAGCGCTAACGCGATGTGCATCCCCATTGTCACGCCGGTAACGACCAGTTCGCAGTGGTCCATCAATGCGATGAATTCCCGCAAATGGTAATACCCAATGTATTGCGCACCTCCACGAGTTGCCTTGTGGATCGCACGATTTCGTTCGTCCTCATCGGGACCGCCCAATAGCAGAACGCCCTTGCCTGAAGCCAAGATTAACTCGACAAGCTCGATCCATTGGTCCGTAGACCAGAGTCGGGATGTCCAACGCGCGCCGGCACCGGTATTAAGCCCGATGAGTGGCAATGACAGATCGAGATCAGGAAATGAAATTGGTGCTACGGCATCGAGAAGATAGGTCTCCCCGTTGTATCGATAGCCGCAAATCTCGAACAATTCGGTGAAGTAGTCCTTGCGGTTGGCAAGGCTGACATCATCGAACAGTCCGGTTAGAAACTTGGGTACGGCACGGTCATTTGCCGGCATGGCCTGCGCAAAACTGCCATTAATAAAGCCTTCCTTGCGATCGGCTGTTAGTCGTGTGGCTAAGGCGCACGCATGGGCATCTTTGTCGAGATTAATGAGCCGTGCAAAATGAATTCCATCGAGCGTTTGAAGGCTCTCTGTGCTCCATTTTAGAATGCGATCGACGTGACTTCCCGGGACGAGCTCGGGCGATTGAGTCAGCCACCAAATCCGAGCATTCGGGTGCTCCAACTTCAGAGGATGCAACAACGGAGTTGTACGAAGCACATCGCCAGCCGCGCCAAGCTTGATGATCAGGACGTTCTCACTGACCGGATCATAGTAAGCGCATCCTTCGCAGTGCACTCCCTCTCGTTTATTGGGAGCACACGGAATATCACCGCGAAAGTGGCGGCAATCTGCATGATACAGCATGGCCTCAGGCATGGACTGGGATAGGACGAAAGGGTTGGATAGGTCCTATTTATACGCTATACCTGTCTATCCCGTGAACCCTCGCGGGACCGCTCACGATTGCCACCGGAGCGTGGCGAACGTCCGGGGATGCGGCCCATACGAGCGACACGCGAAGCGCGGCGCTCTTGCGCCTCGGCAGAGGGTCGTCCCTTCTGCTTCTGGTAGCCGCTTCCGCCACCCCGCACAAAAGAGTTCTTGACGATCATCTCCCCAAGCAGACCAAGCGATACTAATTGGACACCAACCAGAATCAGCAGCACGCCAAGAAGCAATGCCGGTCGATTTGAGAGTGGAATGCCGCCAACAAATTTATCGTAGGTAACCCAGGCATCGATCACGAGTCCGGCAAAACCAAGCAAGGTCCCGACCGTACCAAACAAATGCAAGGGCCGACGGCCATAGCGGTTCGTAAAGACGATCGTGATCAAATCGAGGAAGCCCTTGAAGAAACGGCTTGAGCCGAACTTAGACTTACCAAATTTGCGTGGATGATGGACTACCGGAATCTCCGTCACGCGGAATCCCTGCCAATAAGCGAGTGCCGGCAAATAGCGGTGCATCTCGCCATAGACGCTGAGACTATCCGTTACTTCCTTGCGGTATGCCTTCAGCCCACAATTGAAATCATGGAGCTTGATCCCGCTGAACAGGCTCGTGATCGTATTGAAGAATTTGCTCGGTCCGGTCTTGGTCATCGGATCGTGCCGCTTCTTCTTCCATCCGCTGATGAGATCGTAGCCTTCGGCAAGCTTTGCGATCAAATTGACAAATTCGCGCGGATCATCCTGAAGGTCTGCGTCCATTGTAATGACGATCCCATACTGCGCTTCAGCAAATCCTGCGGCCAGGGCGGCGGACTTCCCAAGATTTCGGCGGAAGGAAAGAACCGTAACCCGCGAACTGGTCGCCAGAATATCTTCTAAAATTTCACCCGAGCGATCTGTGGATCCATCATTAATGTAGAGAATCTCATAGCGGGCTCCGGCAAGGCGCAGCAACTGCTGTTTGAGTGCCGCAGTGAGCTCACGCAAAGAATCCTGTTCGTTGTAGAGCGGAATGACGACCGAAATTCCGGTCTTGTTGGCGAGTGCACGAGCCGACTCGAAGGTCCGTTCGGTCTGCTTCGGCTCACCACCCGCAAGCTCTGCGATCGCCGGTTTCGGTTCGATTGAACGCTGTTGACGAACTGGCTCCTCGCGGCGCTGCCGTTCGGGGCGCTCCTCACGGGTCCGGGGTTCGATGCCTCGTGGTTCAATCGTACGCTGCGGTCGTTCCTCACGCCCACGAGGCTCCCGAGTACGCTCTTCTCTTGGAACGCGTTCTTCTCTTGGGGCCCGCTCTTCACGAGGCGTGCGTTCTTCTCTCGGGGAGCGCTCTTCGCGAGGCCCACGGTCCTCTCGTGCAGCCCGCTCAGGACGCGGTCCACGATCTTGTCGCGAACGGCCCTCCCGAGGCTCACGAGTTTCCTCCCGCGCTTCTCGTGGCTGTTCGATCGGTTCGCGCCGTTCGGCGCGAACAAGTTTTGGCATCGGTTCCGGCACCGAAGTCTCCTCCAATTGCTCGGGCATTTCGCTTTCGCCGATGGCATGCTCCTCCTCGACAATTGGGCGCGCAGGACGCTGAGCACCGGCCCGCCGGAGTTCCGCTCGCTCTAATTGGCGAAGACGGGCCCGCTCGCGGCTGGATGAAAGTGCATCTTGCTGGGACGAAGTCTCGGGTTTGATTTCCTGCGCGCGCGTCGCAGCTTCAATTTCTTCCGGTATATTTCCTTCTGGGACTTTGGCGAGTGTCTCAGCCTCGGACAGTGGAATCTCTGGTACTCTTGTCCGCTCCACATCGGAAGAGTGCGCCATTGGGCTTCGGCCCTCACTTGGACGCGTGGCTGAACTCGGCCGGCCTTGCCGCGCGAGACGCTCTGCAATGATATCGCGGTAGCTACTGGCAGTCGCGGCGGGAGCCGGAGATTTCGAAGGGATCGGTTCAGTCGAGGGATCGTCGCGAAGTTCGGTGCCCACCGGTCGTCCCGCAAGGTCCATCGGAGCCGGCGGATTTCCGGTATTGGCGTCTGAGGTGGATGATGTCAACGAAGTCTGGAGCATGGGATCACGATGCTCGGTAGCGGTTTCCGTTGGATTTACCGTCTGGTTGTCTTCAGGCATATTCTCTTTTTAACGCGTGCCCTCATCACTGCGGCATTCAATGGCCGGAGAGGCAAGCTTGTCTATTGAAAGTGCTTCTGGATTGAAGCCATAAACATAGTAAACCAAAAAACGCGAACATTAATTGTCCTAATCGGAAATTTTGTCTGATGGTGGCGGTGGCGGAGTATATTCCACTATGATCTGGTGTTCTGAGTCCCGATGAAATCGCTTTTGCGTCTAATTCCCTATTTCAGTCGATACCGAGCGATGTACCTAAAGGGCTTCGTTCTGGTAGCAATCTCGAGCGCGGCCCAAGTCGCGTGGCCACACTTTTTTGGCACTGCGATCAATGATCTGACGAGCGGCAAGGCAACAGCCTCAACGCTGTTGGTGCAGGCGTTATATATCGTCGGGTTCGCATTTATCAGCGGATTTTTCTACTATTTAGTCCGGCAGAATATCATTGTTGCGAGCCGGCACATCGAGTACGACATCCGCAATGACTTGCTTGCACATGTCGAACGGCTTTCGATGCGGTTTTTTCAGAACACTCCGCAGGGTGAACTCATGGCCTATTCAACGAACGATGTCGAGGCTGTCCGCTTCTTTGTCGGTCCGAGCATCATGTATTCCGCCGACACGCTTGCAACGTTCATCGCGATCTTTGGCTATATGCTGGCCCTTTCGCCGACACTCGCCTTGCTGACAGTTCTGCCGTTGCCATTGATGTCTGTCGCGGTCTATTTTATTGGCCGCAAAGTTCATCCCTTGTTCGACGCCGTCCAGGCTCATTTTGCGGATCTGACAGCACGAACGACCGAGAGCATTAGCGGAATGCGCGTTGTGCGCGCCTACGTCCGTGAGCGATATGAAGAAGGCGTATTCAATGCGCTGGCAACCGGGTACTATGACAAGAATATGCGATTGGTGCGTACTCAGGGCCTCATGCAGCCGATCATTTTCGCCTTCATGGGCCTTTCGACCGTGATACTGCTCCTCTTGGGTGGCCGCATGATCATGCACCACACCCTCTCGATTGGAGTGCTGTCTCAATTCGTAATTTATCTTGGAATGTTGACCTGGCCGTTTATCGCACTCGGTTGGGTCACCAACATGGTGCAACGTGCGGCGGCCAGCATGGCGCGACTCATCAAATTATTCGAGACCGAACCCGATATTAAGAACTCCGATCGAACCGACATGCGGATTACGTCGCTCTCAGGCGCGATCGAGTTTAGGAACGTTGGTTTCCGCTACCGCCCCGAATTGCCAGCCGTACTCGAAGATGTGTCATTGCGGATCGAGCAGGGTAGCACACTGGCGATCATTGGCAGAACTGGCAGCGGGAAGACCACCCTGGTCGATCTGCTTGCGAGGCTGTATGATCCCACAACCGGCTCGATCACAGTCGATGGCCACGAACTCAGAACAATCCCACTCGAAGTGCTTCGCGGATCGATCGGATTCGTTACCCAGGAGCCATTCCTCTTTTCCGAGACCATTGAGGAGAACATCGGATTTGGCATCGCGGGAGATGCCCACCCAGTCCATGCACGCGCGCAGGATGCAGCCAAGGCAGCGGATATCTATGACAATATCATGGAGTTTCCCGAGCAATTCCAGACGATGCTCGGCGAACGTGGCATTACTCTATCCGGTGGTCAAAAGCAGCGCACGGCGATTGCTCGCGCCATCGCGCGCAACCCACGCATCCTCATTCTGGATGATGCAATGTCGGCAGTTGATACTGCCACAGAAGAGCGGATTCTTTCTAATCTTCGGGCCGAGCCCATTCCCCGCACTACGGTATTGATCAGCCATCGAACCTCAACGGCGAAGGAGGCGGATCTCATTGTTGTGATCGAGCACGGCCGCATCGTCGAGCGCGGTACACATGCCGAATTGCTTGAGTTCGGAGGACACTATTACGATCTCTACCGCCGTCAGCTTCTGGAGGAATCGCTGGAAACGGCCTAACTTCTTAGAAGTATACAACTGCAACCAGACCAAGCCAGACGACAAACATAGCGACCACGAACGACGCCAGGTGCATCAAGCTGACCCCGGAACGCGTATACTGTTTCCAGCGAAGCATCCCCCGATATTTGACTGCAATATATGATGCGGATGCGGCAATGTGAACGTAATAGACCGCAGTCACGATCAAGAATAGTATGCCGAATGCGCTTCGCATCGGAACGCCTGATGCGAGATAGAAGCGCCACTGCACGACACCGATAGCCAGAGTCGCAAGTAAAAAAAGCAACGCAGCTGCGAGGCTCGCTCGCATTAGTCCCAGGGAATTTCTATTTTGCGCCCGTACGGTAAGTACGAGCAGCAAACTCGCAATCAATAGACAACTCGAACCCGATTCAGCTACTCGGAGATCGAGTATAACGAGATCCGGCGGCGGCCAACTGGCTGCGCCTTCTCGCAGAACATAGAACGCGCCAATCAGCCCGGAAAAGAGCATCAAGTCGAGTGCTAGCCCGATGAAAAAAACAAACCGGCTGTTATCGACCAGTGGTCTGCCGCCATTAATCCGCGCCACGAATCCTGACTCTTCGAAGAGTGTGTCTGACATGACCATGTCCCCTGCAATACGCCGGCACGGATCACACTTTGTCGAGCACGATCAGCGCCAGAACAACCGGCAAATACACGATCGAAGCCAGTAAGAGCTGCTTCGCGGACGCATTGGTCCGTGATTTCGCCGTCCGAAGAGCCTGGAGTGCGAATAGAATGCCAGCGAGGAGTGCACCAACGAAGTAAACCGGGCCGGTCAGTCGAAGCAATGATGGCAGCAAACTGACGGGAATCAGTACCAGTGAGTAACTAACTGCTTGAAATGCGGCCCGTGTCCCTTCGGGATCGATCACCGTGAGCATGGGGAATCCGGCTCGGGCATAATCCTTGCGGTACATCCAGGCAATTGCGAGAAAATGTGGAATTTGCCAGAGAAAGAGAATCGCAAATAGCACCCAGCCAGCTAATCCAATTTCACCGCGAGCCGCTGCCCAGCCTATGAGAATTGGCACGGCGCCCGGCACAGCGCCAATCAGCGTCGAGAGATGCGTCTTTTTCTTTAGCGGGGTATAAACGAAGAGGTAGCCGGCCAGGCAAATAATTGCGAGCAGACCCGGCAAGGCACCAGCAAATGCGAGGAGGTAGATGGCCCCGATAAGCGACGTGGCAATCCCAAAAGTGAGTCCACTCAGAAGCGAGATCCGACCGGATGGCAGCGGGCGATTTTCAGTCCGCCGCATACGGCTGTCCGCATCCACTTCGAGAACTTGGTTCAGTGCTCCCCCGCCACAAGTCACCAGACCTGTACCGATGAGTGTATGAATAAAGAGGATTGTATTAAAATCTCGCGAAGCCAGCCAGAATGATGCAGCCGTCGTGAGCAAAGAATAGAATCCAATCCCAGGTTTGGAGAGATCGTAGAAATCACGAAAGAGTTGGCGCCAATCAAAATGATCGCCAAGCGCAGTGGGTGGAGTTCGGAGTGCGGAGTCCATATCAACTTTGGGTGGCAGGTACAAACTCAGCGTTGCGTTCGGCTATGCTTTCGGCTTCTTGGTTGACCGGCGCCGAGTACCAATGCCGACTGAGCAACATGATATAGAACATTGTACCCAGGATGGCCGCGCCGCAGGAGACGTGAAGTGTCGTCGGCGTTACGGCCTTGCTGGTCCAAATGACAATAGCACCGAGCACGATCTGGATGCCGAGAAGAAATACTCCGAACATCATCGCCTTGGCAAGTGACTTTTCCTTCGCATGAAATCGGAACACAGCCCGCGCCGATGCAAACATCAATAGCGTGACTACGACGGCCCATACGCGGTGCGTAAAGTTAATCGCAACTCCAAACGATGTGAAGTCTGGAATCAGACTTCCATTCGGAGCGAGCGGAAGTGTAGGAATGGCAAGACCTGACGCTGTATGCCGCATTACGGCTC
This sequence comes from Bacteroidota bacterium, assembly GCA_030706745.1. NCBI lineage: Bacteria > Pseudomonadati > Bacteroidota > Bacteroidota bacterium. Next base: position 72,757 of record JAUZNX010000003.1, on the reverse strand, counting down.
CAATAAGCAACTGAATAAAGACCGCGATCACGGTCAGCAGCGAGAGCGTTCGAATACCAAATCGTGCGCGGTCCACTCGCTTTGGTCGAATCACATTCCAGCGTTTGCCGGACACGATCCCTATTGCGAGGGTAAGACAAAAGACGGCCTGACCGAGCCCGGCATGCGCGCTTGAAATCGTAGCCGGGAGATAGTATAATACCGTCATTCCGCCAAGAATCCCCTGCAATACAACTCCTGCCAGTGCATACCAAGAAAGTCTGCGACTCACCGAGGTGCTCGAGTCCCGTGACACGTGATCCATCTTGCTCGAAACCAATGCGCTAACGATGTAGAGCAAAACAACGAGACAAAAGGCAAGCGGAATTGCCGCCGCAAACGCAATTCCCGGAAGACCAGTCCCAAGAGCTTCCGTGGCAAGATCGAAGAAGCTTATGATTAGGTAGACCGCCCCAACAGCGGCAGCGCTCCAAAGTAGACGCTTCCATAGACCCCTGAAATCAAACTGCCAGATCAGCGCCTGGACGAGAATGAGATAACCGACAAACGTCGCGAACAAGCGGTGAGTATGCTCGAAAAAAATGCCGCCAATCCAGTCTTTGATCGGGAATGTGAACATACTAGAACCGAAGCTCGTCGGCCAGTCCGGCACCGAAAGTCCCGCCTGGTGGCTCGTTACGAGTCCACCAATAAATAGCAGCAAGAAGCAGAGTGCGGAGATGACAACCGCAAAGAAATGGAGAAGGCGATTGGATAGATAGAGGTTCATAATGTGCGCACGATCGTAGGCGGACGAAGAAACGAGCAATGAGGCAGCTTAGTTTTGATGGCTTCAATGTCATGGCCAAACCAGAAAATTAAAGCCGCGTACGACGAATGCCGCCGCATCGCGCAGTCGCATTACGAAAACTTTCCAGTCGGATCATTTCTCGTTCCTAAGGCATTGCGGCCGCATGTCTATGCGCTCTATGCCTTCATGCGAACCGCCGATGATTTCGCTGACCTGCCAGGACGCAACCCAGATGAACGACTTCACCTCCTGGCGGAATGGCGCGAGCACCTAAGTCAGGCCTCCTCGTATGACCCTCCCTCATCCCCTATCTTCCTCGCACTCCAGCATACGATCCAGTCCTTCACGCTGTCTCGGAAGCCGTTCGATCTATTACTGGATGCCTTCGAGTTCGATGCGCACGGCGAGGTACGCTTTGAGACATATCAAGAATTGCATTTCTATACACAGCGGTCTGCCGAGCCGGTCGGGCAACTTGTCCTCGCACTCTTCGGATATAGGGACGAGGAGCGGGTGCGCTATTCAAACGACATCTGCACCGCCCTGCAACTCATAAACTTCATGCAAGATGCAAAGGCCGATCTTTCAGAAACTCGTTGCTACTTCCCGCAGGAAGACATGAACCTATTTGGGCTAAAGAGTTGCGAAGACATTCTCAACTCGCCGAGTGCTCCACGGCTCGTACTTCAGCAATGCCATCGCATCGAGTCCCTGCTTGTATCCGGGTCTCGTCTGCCGGAGATGGTTACCGGACGGCTGCGATATGAACTCCGCGCGATTCTGGCCGGCGCATGGATTATGCTGGGAAAGATCAGAGCAATCGGAGGCGATACAATCCACCAGCGACCCATGCTGAGTCCACGCGAGAGGCGATTGGTCCTATTCAAGGCGCTCGGATGAGAGCAGGTTTGATCGCATCAAACTCAGCGCGGGCGATCGCTGTTAGCCCGCTGATGGACGCGGCAAGCAGGCTTCCGAAACGCGAGCAGAGCAGCTTTCTCTATGGGTTCTTACTGTTGCCGAGGGAGCAGCGCGAAGCCATGCGTCGCATTTACGATTTCTGTCGGTTCACAGACGATCTGGTCGATGAGTCCTCTGAAGGCAGCGCGACATCAGCCATCGCCGCCTGGCGGGAGGACGTCGAACGATGCTATGCCAGCCAGCCGTCACATCCAATTCTCCAGAGACTCGCCCCAGTCGTTCAACGATATGATATTCCGAAACACTACCTCACTACGCTGATTGATGGGGTCGAAATGGACTTGCGGCACTCCCGTTATCAAACGTTCGAAAATCTTGAAGCATACTGTTATGCCGTTGCCAGCGTCGTGGGCCTAATGTCGATCGAAGTGTTCGGCTATGAGTCTGAAAACACTCCAAAATACGCGGTTGCCCTTGGCAAGGCACTTCAGCTTACCAATATCATTCGCGATCTCCGTGTTGATGCTGATATGGGCCGCATCTACTTGCCGCTGGAAGACCTCAGACGATTCGAGTATTCCGAAGTGGAGTTATTACGAGGAGTGTATAATCCACAATTTGTGGCACTAATGAAGTTCGAAGCGGCACGAGCAAGGCAGTATTATTCGTTAGCAAGCGAGTTGCTGGCCCCGGACGAACGCCGCACGATGTTCCCCGCTGAGATTATGCGCGCCATCTATTTCGAACTACTGCAACAAATCGAGCTGGCGGATTTTCACGTGTTCGATCGCCGGGTACGCGTCAGCACTCATCGCAAACTCCTGTTGGCGCTCCGGCATTGGTCCGCTCGCTATTTTTGAAGGCATGATTATTCTCGGCATCGACCCCGGCACTCTCGTGACTGGCTACGGCGTGATTGAAACCGCCGGACGCTCCAGCAGCGCCATGATCGTGATCGAGTATGGGACGGTCGAGTCCAAGCGCATCTCGACGCTGCCGCTTCGCTTGCGAGCGATCTTCACCCGCTTGGCCGCCGTGATCGAACGCACCGCGCCGGATGAACTGGCAATCGAGTCCGCGTTCTACCACAAGAACGTCCAGTCCACACTGAAGCTTGGGCACGCCAGAGGTGTGGCAATCCTCGCCGGGGTGCTCAAGGAACTTCCGACTGCCGAGTATTCCCCGCGTGAGATCAAGCGGGCCGTCGTCGGCAATGGCAATGCCTCGAAAGAGCAAGTCGAGTTCATGGTGCGGAGCCTCCTGAAACTCGAACCCACCGACCGCAAGTTGCCGGACGCCTACGATGCGTTGGCTGTCGCCATCACCCATGCTGCGAGAGGCACGTCGGTCTCCAATGGCCGCGCGAAAAACTGGAAGCAATTCCTCCTGGAGAACCCGGATCGTATTAAGAAATAAGCCTTTATCGAATGAAGCTGCTGCGAACTGTCGCTAACCGAACTGTCGTCAACCGAATGGTCATTACTCGAACCCTCGTCACCCTTTCGCTTGCCAGCCTGTCGTTCCTGGCCAGTATCTCCGTCTTCCCAGAGGCCGCACACTCCCAGCTCCGGCCTGACGAACTCACCCCCGATTCCTACGTCAAACTGGTCATGCAGGACTCTGCTCAATTCTATGTCGTCGTGCTCGGGCGGCCACTCCCAGACCGCATCATTGCCGAGACTCGATACGGACGCCTGGAGATTCCGCTCGCCGCTATTTCGTATGCCATCGACTATCGTTATAACTGGGTGCAAAAGGACGACCTCAAACGCGAGGCGCTCCGAACCACTGGCGACGAATCCAAGTATAACCTCGCACGATTTCTGAACCGGCCTAAGCTCCCCGATACCTCAACCGTCGCGACCAGAGATCACAATCTCTTCAAGGGCCGACGCTATCTCTTCGATGATTCCGCCCACGTCATTCTCGCCACCGGCTATGGCAATCTCTTCTTCAAGTATCCCGATCTCGAGTTCGTCGAGAATTGGTCGGGACAAAACGACCGACGGGATGTCTTCCAGACCAACACCTATATCACGTCTAAAGACCCGCTCACCTCGCAGGACTTCCTCACGCCGACCGCACGGGCCTTCGGAAGCCAGCACATCTTCCTTATGGACTACCTTGTCGCCGGACTTCAACTCAACTACGGTGTGACCGACTGGCTCAGTCTCAATGGCGGCGGCCTATTCGCACCGTTCTTGCCGACGACCATCAGCACCGCGACGGCGGGCATGAAGATCACCCCGTATGCCTCGCCACTCTTTACGCTGGCGGCGGGCGCCCAGGGCGTGTATTCCTATGTGACCAAGGCCAATCGCATTGCATTCCCATTTCTTGCCGCAACCTACGGCACATGGGAATCCGAACTCACGGTCTTGGGCGGTATTGGCTATCAGTCCACCGATAGCGCGGGCATTCCGTTTACACATTCCAATCCCGTTGTGGTCGTGGCCGGGGATATGCGCGTGGGCGAGAACCTCAAGGCCGCTATCGAGTTCGCATTCATCGGGGATTTCGGCATTGTCCCTACCGTCTTTTCCGTTCGCTATTTTGAGAACGACTTTACCATTGATGTCGGCGTCGTCTTCTCCTTATACAAGGGCGGATACCATGCCTTGCCGACCTTGGGGGAGTACGTCTTCAACACCACGTTCGATGTCATTCCGCTTGTCAGTGGGTCATACCACTTCTAACAATAAGAGGGCAAGCCGGCTGGCTTGCCCCCTTATTTTGAAACCCAGGAAAGCGACGAGGGTTTAGAAAACCCGCTCAGTCCTGTTATCGGACTACTGAGATCTGCTTCTCGATTAACTCACCTGGTACCCGCGCCGCGAGTATATAGGAGCCACTCGGAAGGTCCGACACGCTTAGCGGGATTGGCTGACCGTTGTTCATCCCCGTGAACACGACCTTCATTTCCTTACCCGTGAGATCAAAGAGACGAATGTCCAGATCGCGTGAGGTGGCAGAAGTCACGGTGATTTGACACTGGCTGCTAGCCGGATTCGGCCATGCCTGAATCTGGAGATCGAAGCCTCGCGTCTCCGGTGTTACGAAGGATGCGAGAGGCGCACCCATCCAGAATCCAAACTGGCCCCGCGTTGTACTGTTCGATGCCGTGCCGGTCACAGCCTGACCAATCGTGATATTCGATCGAGTGGTCACGCTTGCCGAGGCTCCTCCGCCAGCCGCAATAACGGCCTTTTGAAGCATTACCTGCGCATCGGCAGTACTCGCCCCGGAGACGAGTAACAATGCACCTATGATTAGCTTTAAGTTCATGGCCGTAACTTATTGATTAATAATGAGATAGTTAAACGAAAGATCATTGGCGAGCGACCCGACCCCAATCAAGGCAACCGCAAACGAACCGTTGGTTACGCTGGCAACATGAATCGGAACAATGCTCGCGGCATTCGAGGCAACAGTCAAAAAGATAATGGAATTTGCCTTCACGTACGGATTCGAGATCGTAGCCGATCCATTGCCAGTGAGGATCGTCCCGGTCCCGACTGGTCCCGCAATTTGTATCCCACCAGCAAATCTTGCCGCGGTATTGCCGGAACTTGTCGAATCGTAGAGCGCCGTTCCGCCGGTCGTTCCGGTCGCCGTGATTGTGACACCAGGAGGAGTGACATTAAGCACGACATGAGCGGCACCACTGTAACTCGCCAACGTGGATCCGTTACCGGCCGCATTCAGGATAGTATTTCCAGTCGAATCCTTTGCGATTAATGCCGAGGCCGATGCCGAGGAAGTATTTTGCATCTGTGCGGCGGCTCCAGCGGCATTCTTGGCGGCTACGTTCAATGCCATGCTGCTCGAGGAAGAGAGCGAAGTCGTCCCGTTTGCTGCAACCTTCATGACCGTCGCGCCACCGGAATCCCTTGCCGCAAGAATAATTGCGCCAGGCGTTGATGGAAGCGCAGTATTCATAATTTGCAGGGCAGGTCCATTTGGGTTATAACCAGTGGCATTTACCGCAATTCCAGATGCTGCATTAACATTTAATGCTGTTGCCGCCGAGGACTTCAGATTTGCGGCGCCAGTCGATGACAGGGTGAACACACCGTTGCCCAATGAGTCCATTCCAACAAGGAGATTGTTGCCATTCGCCGCGCGGTTCTGGAGCTTCAAAACGGCAAAGGACGCTCGCGAAGTATCCGAAGCGGCGATCGTCGTGCCGATATTCGTCGCGTCGAGGATCGTCGCTCCATTGGAATTGCTTGCAAGCAAAACGCGTCCGCTGCCACTCCCAGAGTTTCTCAGCATGAGGGCGGCGATTTCACCGGCGTTGGTTGTGGCTGAAAATGCGCTCGCCGTTGTCGAAAGTGCATTGATCGCCAAGCCACCAGTATTTGCCACATCGATCGTTGCCGCCGTCCCATTCGATTGTGCACTGATGGCAGAGCCGCTTTTAGCCTGAACGCGCAAGCCGTTACCGGTCCCAGTATTCGTAAACGTTGCAGCCGTGCCGGTCGAAGTATTGTCAATCGAGAAAAGGCTGCCAATGGCCGATGCCGCGGTATCGACATACGGCAGAATTAATCCACCACCCGAACCGGCGAAACTCAGTTGAATGGTATCACTGGAGGAATTCACATTAAGGTTACCGCCGCCCAAGATGGTCACGGCGCCACGCTGGCCATTGACACTCGTAACAACATTGGAGCCCAACGTAGCGGCGAGTCCGCTAATAGCGCTCGCGCTGAGACTATTTGCCACTTGCGTCGTATCCGCGACCAGCGCCGTTATTGCGCGTGGCGCGGAGGCTAGTGCGATGTGTGGGGCCAGTTCAGCTGCGCCATCGAGTGCGATCCCCACTTCATACTTCGTGGTCGCATCGAGGGTCAATGTTCCTTTTGCGCCAAGAAGAACTGTGAAAACACCGTCTAAGGTATTGACGGTATCCGTCTCAGTGTAAATGGCTGTGGCATTCCCTTTGACATAAAGACTGCTTGTAATGCGATGCGAGCCATCTGCGATGGCCGCACCGCTCAAGTTCGTGAGCCGCCCCTGCACGCTAAACATGCCGGAAGCACTCGCCGACTGAGCGAATGCCGTGGAATTCAGAGATAAGAAAGCGAGCAAAACGCCCGCGGCAAGAATGCGAAGTTTCATAGGATTGAGAATTGTTATAGAAACCACAAAGATACGCAATCCGCAAGCAAATTGCATGCGCAAGGGATTCCAGTGGGACTGATTTGTGACCTATCGCGCCAGGTTCTATTCCCCAATGATCTTCGCCAAATCCCGGTGCGAGATCGTGAGGGCGACCTCGTGATTGATAATCCCGAGTTCGAGGAGCCGCTCGATTGCGATGGTCTTGGTCTTTTGCTCGATCTCCTGTACGGAGTCGGTCTGAAAGAAGTGCCGGAGCCAGTATACGCCCTTAGCTAAATGCGTCCTCTCGTCGGCATTGACGAAATCGAAGATGCGCCCAGTGAGGTCGTCGCCTCGTTCGTATGCTTCGCGTGCATATCGCAGACACTCCTGAACGATATTGGCCTCGCCAAACAGATTAATCTCGGCCAAAGCATAGAGCGGCGGCATCTTGGTACGTACTTTAATGCCAAGTAGCCGGTTGAGCAAGTCGTAGGGATTGTATCCGAGTGCCTCCAGAGCTTTGTGCCCAAGCTCGGTGTGCCGGGTTTCGTCCCAGATAATATGGGCGATGTCGTAATCGAATCCAAATGGAACCGAGGTGGTGGCCGTTGGTCGAATCTCATAAAGGACGTTGCCGAATGTTTCGATGGCGTCGATCTCGTCTCTCTGAGAGCGGACAAGATTGAGTCTTGTCTTATCGAACTCGGTTTCGTAAGCGATGCCCCCTTTCAGCGTGGCCGCTTCATCAGCCTCCTGGTACTCGTAGGTATTATCGAACGTGGTAAAGCGTGGGTCGCGAGTGGCAATGAGAGATCGTTCGAAGGGTGCTTTGCCCAGGGAGCGTAATTGGCCGGGTCGCGGCCCTTTCCTGGCCATAGCAGTCACGCCACCAAACGAACGGAGCAGTTTCGCGGTGTGGTACTGCCACTGGTGGAGCGCGGACAAGTCGTATCCACCTTGCACGTAAGCTTCAATCGCCCCGCTCCCCCAAGCGATCATATCATCGTAATCGAAAAGGATGTGGCGGATGCACCGGAGCGTCGGGGCATCGGCAACTTGATCGGTGTGGGCGGCGTGCTCCTGATACGCAAGCTTCATTGCGGGCAACAGGACGCCATACATGGCGGCGAGGAAATGCGCAGGAGTCTCGGCGTGCAGGAGTTCGGCGAAGAATTCGGCGATGTCATCGGCATCGAAAGCGTCGGTCGTCTCCTCGGCGATACGAAGTTCAGCCAGGCGGGTGCGGAGCTTCATACCAGCCTCCGCGTGCCAGAAGACATGACGGCCATACTCGACCTTGACTTCGAACTCGGGCGTGCCGATAATCCAGCCCGCCAGTGCCCGAAGCATGTTGCGTTCGAACAGAAAAAAGCGGAGCAGCCGTTGCTGGCACTCCTCCACGGTGAAGTCGCCACCTAATCGGCGTAAGTCTTTCGGGAAGTTATAGTTAGCGAGCGGTGCTCCAGTACCACGTAGCTCGGGAGCATTAGACCAATGCATGTCCGTTTGACCGTTTGAGTTGTTGGTTCGACCGTTGGTTTGCATGGGGTCAGCAACATAATAATAGCCTTCGTGGAACAACTGGCCCACCTACCAAAAAGTGCTGAGGGTCACGCTTCCAGATCATCCGCCGACATCGGAATCCGCTGGCCGCGCAGATCTGCGATGCGCCTCAAGAATTCGAATTTCGGGATCCGCAAGTAGAGTGATTCGTACCGAGCAAGCGCATCATCATGATGTGTGGAGCGAACTGGTCTTTCGCTCCCCATCTTCCAGAGCCAATAATGCAGATCGGCAATCTGCTCTCCATCGGTCGTTTTGGAGAGCATGATTTCAAGTGTTTTCAGGGCCGTTGGAAGGTTTCCTTCGGCGGCGTCGATGCGGGCCAGAAGGATTGAAGCAAGGAACAGTGCATCCTGTTTGGCAACCTGCTGACTTATAGAGACGCTTTCCTCCGCCAGGGAGCGCGCCGCCTGAAGTGTGCTCTGCTGCCACGTCGATCCGGTCGATTCCTCGATGACGCCATCGAGGTAGAACGGGCGCATCGCAGGTTGCTCGGCCGTTGAAGCGCTTACGGTTTCCAGAAGGATCTGCGCCTGCTGCGCGAGCGTGACACCAACGCCGGTCAAAACGCCAATCGCACGAAATGTATCAAGCGAGCGTCGGGTATATTGTAAGGCTGATTCGTAAGTACCTTGCTTCAGATGCATTTTTGCGACCGCAAATGAGGCCTCACCTACCCCCTTTTTCTCGCCGAGTGACTCCGAAACCGCTAGTTGCTTCTCGAACGAGTGCAAAGCAGCTTCGTATCGTCCGAGCACGGCCTGGATATTGCCAAAGTTGGTCATCGTCGCGGCCATTCCTCTTCTGTCTCCCAGGCGCTCCGCGAGTGCAAGGTGCTCTGACAGATAGGTTGTTGCTTCGTCGAGTCGCCCCATGTCGACAAAGAGCGCTCCCATATTCCCGAGGGCATAGAGCTGGATTGAACGATCCCCAAAAGACTGAGCGAGTTGAAGCGCCTCCTCAAAGCATGCCCGTGCCTCTTCCAACTGTTCTTGTTCTCTGCGAACGATTCCGAGATTTGTGATCGCTCGTGACATTCCAAGCTTGTCGTTGAGCGAATTGGCGATTGTATAGTGCCGCTCAAAACACTTGGTTGCATCAGCATACTGGCCTTGGTCACGATAGACGTTTCCCATGTTCCCCAATGCGAATGATACGCTCACCAAATCGTGGTTCTTTTCACTTAATTCGAGCGATCGCTCCAGGTGCTTCATGGCATCATCATATTCCGCACGTCTCCAGCGAATGACGCCCAAGCCAAGCGTCGCGCGGATTTCCCATGTTGGGCTGCCGTTATTGCAAGCCCACAGGCGGAGTTCCGTCAGCAGATCGTAAGATAGATCCCACGCCCCACGAACCTGAAACATCCAGTAGAGTTGGTAAAGCGCGTCCGGCAACAGGCTCGAATTAATATTACGGGCCTTTGCCAATGAGGCACGATATAGCGGCTCCGGGTTGATCCCAGATACCGTGAGATATTGCCACTGCCGGAAGACATCCGTGCGATCTGAGACGCCTGATAGCCATAGGAATACGGGAACGCTCGCCAGCACTTGCGCCAGCCGATCGTGCTCGCTCGCCATTTCGAGTTGATATGTCAGTTCACGAGCAACCCGAAACGTAATCATGCTGCGGTCTGGACAGACTCCGCAAGTTCCTTCTCAGCCAAGTCCATAACGATCTTCTCGAAGTAATCGGCAAGTGCAAGGTGGCGCTGCCGCTTTGTCTCTTCCGCGTCGAGGTAGCGGGCCTCAACCGCTCGGCGGAGAAAGTCATGGAAGAATGTCAGCAGTCCGTCGCGCCGAAGCAAATGATAGTCCAGCGACATGGTAATCATCGAGATGTCGAGTCGCCCAATGCCTGTGACATCGACAAGCTCCCCTTCTGCGAGCCCCGTGCGGGCAGCCCAAATAAGAGACATGACATCGCGGACTTGTTGCGGGCTGAAATCTCCTTCCATTCGTTCGAGAACGATTTGGAAAAGCTCATCTGTGCCGGCAGTACTCAAGCATCTTGTTACGCGGTCACTGAGCTCGAAATGACTTCCAAAAATCCGAAGCTCCTCCAGAAGGGTACGCAGAAATAATGGGTGCGCACATTTAGGATCGTTGGCAATGCGGTCGATTTCATGACTTGCCAGCGCCTTGCCATACTCTCTAAGAAACTGTACAATGATGGCTTTGCGCTCCTCGGCTTCGAGAAGGCGAACCCTCATCTCCTGCCAATTCCGCTGCTTTAAGTCATTCAGGGTTTCCTCCGTTGCCGCCGTGATGATGAAGCGAATATTGTTCGGCCAGAATTTCGGCACCCATTCGAGCTTCGCCGCCACGCCGGAAAGCTGGTTGACGCCATCAATGATGATAACGACAGGATTTTGAAGCGTGAATCCGAGCCAGTTCGCGAACTGCCGCTCGATCTCCTCCGGTGTTCCCGGAATCTCTTCGGTACGGTCATACCGGGTTTTGATCTCCTCCATGATGTGACGCATCACGCCATAATGATCTGTGGCACCGGCGCCAATACCAATATAGTGCTCGATCACAGCAGTCGAAGGTTGCCGCTCGCGGTAACTCGCGGCCCAGTGAGCAACGAGCGAACTCTTCCCAGCTCCTGACTCCGCGTAAATCACAAGAGGCACTTCATCGCTCGCCGCGAATCGGTCGAGTCGATCGACATACTCGGGGTTCGGAAGATATGCGTGCCGTCTGGAGGAGGCAAATGCTTCATGCTTCAATCGTTCTGCTTCTAGCGGCGTCGGCGGTTTGGAATCGGCGAAGTCGCGCTCGAGAATCGCCAGCAGTTCTGTTCGCACCAAATCCCCAAGCGTCGTCGCATCCTGATAGGGATGCATACGGAATCCCTTTTCCCGAACGCGGCGCTCAAGCGAAATGAGCTTCATCCGATCCACGGACGCGGCATCGCGACCCCAAAGCCGTTGACGAAAATAAAAGATGCATTGGTCGTGCTCCGATTCGTTGACTAACCGGTTCAGGGCACCATAGCGGAATTCGAGGTCCGTCAGGCTTGCACCCTCGGCGAGGGCCTGCTCGATCCAGGGAAATCGCTCCAGGAGTTCCGGGTCCGCCTTTATGTCACCGGCCTGTGGTACGAAACCATACCGATCGCCAGTGATACCGATAAAGTATGGTCGGGTGCGATCGATCTCTTCGAGACAGGTGCGAATCACTCGCCCGGAAGTCACATCCTCCTCGGTCACACCCCACCGAAGGTCGACCTCGGTGAATGTCACGCCGCGCTCGCGGCACCGCGACCGAACTTCCGGAAATACTTTCTTGACTAAATGCTCGCGCTCTTCCTGCAAATCCTGAAACGTGGAAGAAATGAAGACACGAAGTTCCGAAGATTGAGACATGATTAAGTCCTGGTATAAATCACCCTGAAATCGAACGCGCAATGAGAATCACACAAATATAATAGATCGCAATGCCAAGCGGCGGGAATATATTCCCGCGTCCGTTCATTATCCACCCGTGCATCTCCTCGGACTTCACATTATCGACTGGTCGATCATCGCGCTGTATCTCGGTGCGCTAATCGCCATCGGCCGCTGGACCCAGCGCCGCATTCGTACGACTAAGGACTTTTTTCAGGCCGATCGCAGCTTCGGCCGTGCCATGATGGGCTTCCTGAATTTCGGCAACATGGTCTCCGCCGATCAGGCCGCTGGGGTCACGAGAGAAATCTATCGGCAGGGATTACAGGGCGTCTGGTTTCAGAATCTTGTTCTGTTTATCACACCATTCTACTGGTTCACTTCCGTACTTCAGCGGCGCGCTCGATATTTGGCTCCCGGCGATATTTATCAGCACCGGTTCGAGTCCCGTTTCCTGAGTGGTCTCTTTGCCGTCTACTTGTTGCTCGCCGCAATTTATGGCTCCTCGATCGGCTATCTCATCACCGGCAAGACTATGCAAGCCGTGATGATAAAGCCAGCGTCGGAGTATACTCTCGCCGATCAGCGACAGGTCCGGGAATTCAATGAGATGCGAGTACTCGAGGAGCGTGCGAAGAGTACTCCACTACCGGATTCGGTTAAGATTCGTCTCGAATTGTTACACGCAGAGGAAAAGGCTGGCACGATCACAGGCACGATTTCCTATCTCGACCTTACGACCTTTTATATCATTTATGGGCTTGTCACGGCAGCGTATGTCATCATGGGCGGACTCTTTGCCGCTGCATATACCGATGTCTTGCAAGGCATCATGATCCTTTTCCTCTCCGTAATCCTCATCCCGGTCGGGCTCATGCGATTGGGTGGATTCGCAGGACTGCATTCGAGGGTCGCGGACGACATGTTTCGACTGTTTGGGACTGGAGCCGGCAGCGAATATACCTGGTGGTTCGTTGCCACGATGGTGCTGGTAAATCTCATTGGCCTGGCCCCTCGCAGTTTTACGATTGGCGGCGCGGCGAAGGATGATCGGTCCGCTCGCGTCGGTATGATTACTGGTGCATTTGTCAAACGGCTGGTCATGATCGGCTGGGCCTTTACCGGCCTGATTGCCCTCGGACTCTATGGGGGCAAGCTCTCCGATGCCACCTACGTCTGGGGTACGATGACCGGCGATCTCCTTGGCACTGGATTCATCGGGATCATGATTGCAAGTGTGCTTGCGGCCAATATGGCTTCGAAAGCGTCATCGAGCCTCGAATGGTCGGCGGCATTTACGAAGAACATTCTGCTTCCGGCCCGTCCGCAAACCTCCGAACGCGCGCAGGTCTTTGTCGGTCGAATGGTAATCTTCATTGTACTCATGGGCGGCATTGGGTTCGCGTATGTTGTCAATGACATCTTCGTGGTCTTCAAATACGTGCTATCGATTGGGACAATCATTGGTCCATCAATCTGGCTGGTCTATTTCTGGCGACGACTAACAACGAAGGCCGTAATCGTTCAGATGTTGCTTTCGATCATGGTCACAGTCGTGGTGCCGAATGTCATTCCGGCAATCCCATCGCTTCGGACAAGTCCGGCGCTCACGGTGATGACACAGGGCCGCGAAGAGCGGCACGCGGTCCGGGCTAAGACCGAGGATGTTGCCGCGGGCAGAGCGATGATGGTCGGAGAGGAAATTACACGTATTGACCGCGAAGAACCTACCGGAATCTACTTCGAAACGATCGGGCCTCCGACGGGTAGCAGCGTGCGCGAAGGCAAGGGTCTGTTTCGATTTCAGCTGTGGGTCATCGGTCTTACAGGTGTCGATCTGAGGACTTGCTCCAAAGCAGGACTATCCGCAATGTCCTTCCTCTTCGACATTTTCTTTCCGTTCTTTGTCCTCTTCATCGTGAGTTTGTTCACGCGACCTAACAGCGAACGTGTCCTCCGGGAGTTTTACGCCCGTGTACACACTCCGGCGCATGCGGATCCGGAACTCGACGCAATCGAAGTGCGAAGGCGCATTGAGGATCCCGAGCTCGCCAACCGAGACAAGATGTTCCCGGGGACCAACTGGGAATTCTGGACACTCACGAAACAAGATATGATCGGATTTGGTCTTTGCTGGCTCGGCGTCGGAGGGATCATATTATTGTATCTTCTCCTCATGCGAATCGGTTCTTAGAAGTGGAATGGGACGAACAGGACCGGTGGGACGAATAGGACATTAATCATTCATCATTCAATATTGTGGCACAAAGCCTCCATCCCGATTTCGAGACGACACTCCCGGATACCGACTATTTTTTTCTTGGCTCCGGTACACTTCAGGCCGCGATTCAATGGAGTCGCCATCCGGGCGCGACACGGCTCGGCTTGCTCATCGCTGACCCCGATCAATTTGCCAGAAAGTGGTCCACGCATCTGTATCACCCTGAGTATGGCCTCAGCAAAACTACTCCGACGCTGATCCTTGATGGCGTCCGGTATCAGCCTGACGAGACGTTACAAGTCGTCTGGTATCCAGATCGACTGCCGGGAGTCACTGCAATGTGGCAGGCTGGTGACGTCTACGTAATCGAACGATTCGTCACTTCGGTGGAGGATCCCGTGCTAATTCGCGAATACACGATTGGTACGGACCGTGAATTCGAGTCGATCGAACTCGAGGTCGCCCTCTATGCGAATCCCGCCCTCTACGATGAGTTTGTTGGCAATGACACGATGCTTGGCGCGCGTGGATACGAGTCACTTCTGGTTCGTTCGTTTACCTCCGGAGTATTCCACGAGCGAACGCTCCGTTTCCCTCTTGAACGCACCGAGGGGATGTACCAGGCCACGATCTACTACTCGCTGGGCGATGACCCGGTGCTCAAGCCGAACCGAGAGTTACTCGGCAAGGAAGTCGCATATTGGGAGCAATGTTGTGCGCGATGGACCGATGCGAATCCTTCTCCGCTCATCCATGAGATCGAGCGCGTCTTTAGTGCATCCGCGCAGGGACTCCGGGCCGCCATCACGATGGATGGCCGCTTCGATGCTAGCATCTGGCAATATGGATACGAGTGGTCGGGTGATGCTTCGATCGCATGTGAAGCCGCGGTCTATTCCGGCCAGTTCGAGGTCGCACGGAGTGTTCTCGCTAATATTCTAACCCGGCTCACCATTTCCGAAGGTATGGCGGTGGAATCCAGCCGGTTTCGAGGTGGTAAGGACGCCGAGCTGAATAACAACGGCGAAATCCTGAAGGCGTGTCGTACCTATCTTGAGTGGACCGGTGACCGCGAACTGATTGAAGCATTTTATCCACGAATCCAAGCCATTGCCGACTACTTGCTCCGGCCCGAATATCTGAACGAAGAGACCGGACTGCTCATGGCTTCGAGAGACATCTGGGAGCGGGGCGAAGCAATGGGCATTCTCCCTGGCTACGACGTTTCACACCAGACGTTCGGCATCCTCGGTTTGCGTGATGCAAGCTGGATCGCGAAGCAGTTGGATCGCGAGGATGATCGCTCCCGGTGGAGCGCTACAGCCAAACGCATGCGCCAGAGCTTTCTCGAGCATCCGACACACTCAATGATCGAGTCTGGCCGCATCATCAAGCGTCGGCTGCTCGATGGATCTATCCAAACGGAGCTCACATTAGCAAACATCAATTCGGAATTCCAGAAGCAATTCGTGCCAGACGGGATGCCGCTTGCCTCCAAAGGCGCGAGAATCTGGGAGCCGGATGTTTCCGAGTGTTTCCCGATTTGTTTTGGCGTGGTCGATCCAAAATCGGACGTGGCGAAGACGACGCTCGACGCGCTCGACGCGCTCTGGTCGCAATCGTGGGAAGGTGGCGGATATGGCCGCTACAATGTGCTCTCGGAGCCGGACTCGCCGGGTCCCTGGCCTTTTGCGACGATGTTCATGGCGGCGGCATCGCTCGAAGCGGGCAATGTGATGAAGGCCCAGCGAGCAATCAACTGGTTGATCGAACGCGCTGGGGCAGGTGCGAGCTGGTTCGAGTTCTACGGCGACCGACCCACTCCCCCGCTCCCGCCAACCGGAATTGTTGTTTGGGCATGGGCACAGTGGATCACGCTGGTGGTCAAACATTTGTTGGTTGCTCGCGTTGAGAATGACCAACTAATTATTACACCTCGTCTCGGAGGATTCTTCGGGGAGCTTCGTTTTCGTGATTCAAGTGTTCCTATACCAAACCCAGCGAGCCGTGGGCGCCTGTTGTAATTATAGAATGGCATTATGAAGACGATCGTTGTTTTTGTTACAACCCTCGATGGAAAGGTTACGAAGTGGGGCGACCCACATGTCCAGCAATGGTCTTCAAAAGAAGACCAGTCTTATTTTAAGAAGACATGGGACGAGAGTCCTCTCATCATTATGGGAAGCGGCACCTTTGACTTTGCGCCGGTCAAGCCCTCGCCGAAGAATCTCCTCGTTATCATGACGCGGAATCCTACACAGTACAAGAAATACGTGGTACCAGGTCAGTTAGAATTCTCCGATTTGGCTCCAGAGGAATTGACACAGCGATTCAAAGACAAAGGATATGGGAGAATGCTCGTCGTTGGCGGACCACATGTCGCCACCTCATTCTTTCGCGACAATTTAGTGGATGAATTGTGGCTGACGCTCGAACCGAAAATATTCGGAACGGGTGGCAACTTTGTCATCGAAGAAGAACTCGACATCAACTTGGAGCAGATCAGCATCGAAAAAGTAAACGATCGCGGAACAATAATCACAAAATACGCCGTGACAAGAAAAGCGTGAAGACCCCCTTCTCACTGTCCATTGGATTCCTTGGCGTGCTGCTGCTGACGAACGTGCTCCATGCCCAACATCTCCGCATCTTCGCATGCGCCATCGGCAATGATAGCACCGGAGCCTTTCTGGGCGGGAGCTCGAACGGCTCCGGCCTCTACCAATCCGACGACACCGGCAAGACATGGCGGCACTTGGGCTGGAATAACATCAAGTGCTTCTCGATGGACATGGTCCAGTCCTCGAACGGCCGCATCATTTACGAGGCGACCGGGCTCGGCGTTCTCCGCTCGACCGATTATGGCGAGCACTGGAAGCAGCTCACCGACTGGCGCATCTCTGAAGTGATGGATGTAGCCGTCAATCAAAAGAACCCGGAGGAGATATACATTGCCACAGCACACGGCCCGTGGTGGACAGAGGATGCGGGGAAGACCTGGAATACGAGCATTCGTGGGATGTATGAGCCATATGCCTCGATGGCAGCTTACGCGATTCCCAATTACGATACGGTTTTCCTTTGCAGTCGAAATACAAGTTACATCCGGACAGCGAACGACGCTGCCTGGATTGGCTCGCCGGAGCCGGCCCCGAGAACGATCGATCCATATGAGTGTCATTTGGATGGTATGGCGCGGTCTTCGAGCAGGCTTGTAATCGGAGATGAAGAGACTGGCCTGGTCCTAATTGCGACCTTGGGGTCGGGTGTGATGAGACAATCCAAAAGGGTAATGCCGCCGGAGAACAAGTTGCCATACCGTCAAATTTGGACTCTCAAGTCCTTTCTCGTCACGCCATAATTGTCTGAACTATGATTTATGTGATCAAAATGATGCGCATGATCGTGACTGGAATCATCATTCCGATCACTCTAATCACACAAATCACAGTTCAGACAAGCGCACAATCCCCCGCCACGAAACTCTCCGTGCTAACTCGCGTCTCTGGCATCCCCGCCCGCAACGATTTTGCCATTATCGCCGCGAAAATCCGCCTCGGTCTCGATACCGCCGACGCCTACCGGCATCTGGATACACTGCTCGCGCGCGCATACGGCGATATGTTCTGGATGTACGGCTGCGCAGGACTTTTCTACGCCACGCAGGACGTGCTCCGGCCGGAATACAAAGCGCGCATCCGATCGGCCTGGAAGCATAACACGCCCTACCGAGGAGACACTGAGAACCACTTCCTAATGTATTATGGGTCGTTGCTACTAATGTCCCAAGCATGGCCGGATCTTGCTGATACAGAATGGTTTATGGGTAAGAGTTCGCGTGCGATCTATGCCGAGTCGAAAGCATATCTCGATCATTGGATTGATGAGACCACACGCTTCGGAACAACGGAATGGTCCTCGCCGCGCTATGGCTATTACTATATCACTCCTCTGCTGCTTCTGGCTGAGTACACAAAGGACGCCCGCCTCAAGCGCCGCTTCACCATGATGCTCGAGTATATACTCGCGGACTATGCTTCCGACTACCTGAATGGGAGCTATTGTGGCACCCACTCCCGCGTCGGAGATGACGCCGCGCTCGATCCGCGAAAGGCGGAGATCAACTCCTATGGCCAGTATTTCTTCGAGGACTCGGTCACGCATCTCCTCCCCGATGTTGCCTTCGCGACAATGACAAAATTTACCTGCCCCAAGATTATCCGCCAGATTGCGACCGATCGGACCGAGCCTTACGAGCAATTCTCCCTCAAGCGCGGGCGGCAGATGATTCGTTACATGGACGAGTGGAGCAAGAGCGACGCAACACATGACTCAACTTTCCACGCGCCGGTCTACAAATACGAGTACATGACGAAAGACTACTGCCTCGGCTCGATGCAGGGCGGGATCGTACAGCCGATACAGCAGCAGTCGTGGTCGCTGGTCTTCAACTCCGCGAAACCGAATAATATCATCACGGGACTGCATCCATACGTCAGCGCCGACGAACTCGGTATGTTTTTTCCCGAATATCCAAGCTTCATGCTCGAACGCATCGAACAGGTGAAGAAAGGCTACACCAGCGAGGATAAATCGTACGGCGGCTCGCCCTACGAGCGTATTTATCAGGATAAGAATGTACTCGTGGCGCTATACGATTTGCCGGATAGCGTGAAGTATCACGAGTACGATCTTTTCATTCCAACTGATTTCGTTGGGAGTAGTCTTGAAGATGAAGGGAAACCCGGCTGGATTAATATAACTGACTGGAAGCACTACGTCTGGGTATATATGTTGAGTCCCTATGAGATAATTCAGGAAGAACACGGCAAACGGTTCCGCAGCAAAGCTTCACATGGTGGCTATGTTGTCTGGTGTCAACCACCGAAATGGTTCGATGTCGATGAGGGATGCTACGACTCCGTTGTAGTTGCAAATGACAAAGTTGAATTACTTTGCAGCAAGGCACGCAATCGTACTTTAATGAAATTGTCGAAGATAGAAAATAAGAATTGGCTCTTCCACTCCCCCTTCCTCGAATCGAAAAAAGGTAGCGGCGTGCTGACCATACGCTATAAGGGCAAGACGCGAGTGCTGGATTTTACCAAGTAGTTGTAGCACCGGACCTTTAGGTCCGGTGAATTGTCTTCAACGGCGAACCTAAAGGTCCGGCGCTACACGGGTTTAGCCTCGAATATAAACCCTGCCGCCAGCAATCCCGGGAACATTCGCATCAGCCACCGTGGCATCGGACGTCCCCATGGCAACACAAAACTGGCATACTGTTGGGAGACGATGCTGTATCCGGCGCGTGAAACCATTGCGCGAGCAGTGGCGAGCGTAAAGAACCGCAGGTGATTGCGGTCCAGAATGCCGCTCTCCTCGTAATTAAATTTTCCGAACAACATTCGAAGACGCACCGTAAAGTAGGCCACGTTCGGGATGCTCAGAATGACACGGCCATTCGGCGCGAGAAGTGCTTTCGCTTCTCGAAGTACGTTCTCCGGCTCGAGCGTATGTTCGAGCACATCGCCAAAAATCACAATGTCGTATCCTTTGAGGCCCTCCAGCTTGAGATGCTCCGCCCAATCCCGTTCGTCGAGGTTTGCACCGGAGACGCGATGCAGGCGCGTGCTGGCTACCGGAAGAGCCTGCTCGTCGAAGTCAACTCCATCGACCAGGCACGCCTTGCGTTTCTGGAGTTCCGCACCGATAATCCCGGTACCACATCCGACATCGAGAACGCGCGAGTGTTCCGGAATGAGCGCGAATTGCAGGCCGTGTGCGTTCGATGGCACTTCCAGTCGAAGGTCGAAATCGTAATGGAGTTTCTCGGTCACGCGCTCGCTATCGTTTTAATCCAATCATTCACAAACTTGATCGAGTCCATCGTCATCTTATGGCGTCCTTTATACTCATGGTACTCAGCACTTGCACCCTTTGATTCAACGAAAGCTTTAGCCTTTTGGGATGATTCCGTCGGAAGTACTTCATCCTCCGTTGCGTGGACGAACAAGAACCGTGGGCTTGTATCCCACGATTTCCAGTGCTTCACGCCGGTCGGCAAGAAGCCACACATTGGAATCACACCTTGCGGCTTGATTTGACCTCGGAGTCCCAGGATCAATGCCATCGCCGCGCCCTGGCTGAAGCCCCAGAGAAATACTCGCGACCGATCTGCATTCAGCCTCGCAATGTGGGCCTCGATATCGGCCGTCAGCATCCGCTCGGATTCTTCAAACTGCTTCGCATCATGGACTTCCCCGGGCAGCGGCTCCGGCGGGTGAAACCACTCGCGACCTCCCAGTGCGGACTCATAGGGCGCGGTGATGGCCAGAACGTGATACGATGGATCGAGAAGGCCCTCAATGGAGAAGATTGTCTTCGCCTCAGCAGCGCGCCCATGTATTAAAATGACCACCGGCGGATTAGGCGTGGGTTCTCGGGGCGGACGTTCGAGGTATTGTAATAAAAGTTGAGTCACAGTGCGACGGAACCACGTTGAGCAAGAATTTCGTTCGGACGGCCCGAATGAAGAATGACCCATGCGTCATTCTTCATTCGTCATTCGTAATTGAATTTGGCGGGGTAGCTCAGTCGGTTAGAGCGTCGGAATCATAATCCGTAGGTCGTGGGTTCGAATCCCTCCCCCGCTACATAAAGCGCACAAAGGGTTGTGTCACCTAAGTCTTGTCGAGGTTACCAGACGTCGTTGGAACCCCTAAGGAGTCCTGCCAGACACTCAAGAGCATTCCTTACCCATCGTAAACTCACGCTTGGCGAGCGGGCCTGGTTCCGGGCAGAACCCTGCATTTCTACCACCCCCTCTGCCGTCGGAGAGAGAGAATTTGCTCGACGTGGGCCCTACCATGGTTCGCATACATTTCGAGCACGGTTTCGAGAGACTCATCGCCTCGTTCGGGGTGATTCATTGTCCGGCTCCATTCCCCATCCCCGAGCGATTCGAAAAGGCTGGCCATTCGCGAGTGAAGCCCGCCAATGATAGCAAGCGACGGTTCCAACGGCCCTTTGTAAGATGAGGTCTTTGCCCAGGCATCCTGCTCGTATGGTTTGACCTTGGGGTGATCTTCAGTGAGGATCAGCATCATCCGAACGAAGGCATTCATGTGGGCGTCGGCAACGTGATGCACTATCTGCCTGGGACTCCAGCCGCCATCGCGATAGGGTGTATCGAGCTGGGCTTCCGTCAAGCCTCGGACGGCATCGGTCAATCGCTCGGGAAGTGCCCGAATGGATTCGATCTTCTCGGTACAGGAAGTAATCGTCATGCTGTTGGCGGAGAGGGAGAGATTCGAACTCTCGGTGCGCTATTAACGCACAGCCGCTTTCCAGGCGACCCAATTAAACCACTCTTGCACCTCTCCAGACTCAGTATTGAGCGGACGACTAACGAGTAACGAGAAAGGAAAATTGCAGACTTCTTTTTGTCGTTACTCAGAAGCCGTTATTCAGCGGTCGCTACTCGAGCCGCATCGCGTTCCATTACCCAATTTTGGATATACTCAGCTATCGTGGCCATCGCCGCACCGGGTGTAAAGAGCTGGCCAACGCCAATTTTCTTCAACTCCTCGATGTCATCGTTCGACATAATGCCGCCGCCGGTCAGCAGGACATCATCGAGCCCTCGGTCGCGAAGGAGCTTCAGGACTCGCGGGAAGATTGTCATGTGCGCGCCGGAAAGCATGGATATGCCGACCACGTCAACATCCTCCTGCAATGCGGCCTCGGCGATCATTTCGGGCGTTTGGCGCAAGCCGGTGTAGATTACCTCCATGCCGGCATCGCGGAGTGCGGCGGCAATAACTTTCGCGCCGCGATCGTGACCGTCCAATCCGGCTTTGGCGATGAGAACTCGTATCTTTCTCAATGTGCTTAAAAGTGCTGAGTACTAAATGCTGAGTGCTGGGTCCTAAGATGGTCAGCCAGTGCTAAACACAGAACGGGACAAAATACTTCACCGGGTTGTTTCAGGTGCACTCGACCTCCAAACTTTGTACTAGCACTGAGCACTTAGCATCTATTATGACACCAGTAATTCTTCGCGGCGCACGCACCCCAATCGGTACATTCATGGGCTCTCTCGCCGAAGTACCGGCCCCGAGACTCGGCTCTGTCGCAATTAAAGCCGCGCTCGAACGCTCGGGCGTCAAGCCCGAAGATGTCGAGGAAGTGTACATGGGCTGCGTCCTGACGGCGGGCGTGGGACAAGCACCGGCCCGGCAGGCATCAATTGGCGCCGGAATCCCGAACAGCGCGCCGTGCACGACGATCAACAAAGTATGCGGCTCCGGCATGAAGGCCGTCATGATGGCGACACAGGCGATCCTGCTGAATGATGCGAGCGTCGTCGTCGCGGGCGGCATGGAATCCATGTCGAACGCCCCGTACCTTTTAGCAAAGGCCCGCTCGGGCTACAAGATGGGCAATGCCGAACTCGTCGATGAAATGATCAAGGACGGTTTGTGGGACGTCTATAACAATTTCCACATGGGCGAGGCGGCGGAAATGTGTGCCGACGAATGCGCCATCCCACGCGAAGCGCAGGACGAGTTTGCGATCCGCAGCTTCAAGCTTGCCAACGAATCGATGGCGAATGGTGCTTTTGCATCCGAAATAACGCCCGTAACGGTGCAACGCGGAAAGGAAACCGTCGAAGTGACCGAGGACGAGAATCCGAAAAAGGTCAAGTACGACAAAGTGCCAACGCTCAAGCCCGCCTTCCGCAAGGATGGTACAGTAACGGCCGCCAATGCCAGTTCGATCAACGATGGCGGAGCGGCTCTGGTAGTCACAAGTGAAGAGTTCGCCAAGACGAAAGGCTACAAGCCAACGGCGCGTATCCTTGCTTATTCTTCCCATGCGCAGGAACCCGCTAAGTTCACGACGGCACCGGTCTATTCGATCCGCACGGCGCTCAAGCGCGCCAAGCTGACGTTGGATGACATTGACCTGTTCGAGGTCAACGAAGCATTTGCTGTCGTTTCGCTGGCGGCGAAGAATACGCTCGGCATTCCGCTTGAGAAACTGAACGTGCTCGGCGGTGCCATAGCGCTCGGTCATCCAATCGGGGCAAGCGGCACCCGTATTATCATCACGCTCCTGAACGCGCTCGAACGTCAAAACAAGCGCATTGGACTTGCATCGATCTGCATTGGCGGCGGTGAGGCCACGACCATGATCGTGGAACGCCTCTAAAGTAGTGGATAGTGGATAGTTAAGAGGACTGCGAATGAGAGAACTATTCACTATCCACTATCCACTATCCACTCGTTGGGCTCTACTTTTCACGGTTGGAGTTGCAGCGCTCCTGCTGCTCCCTACTATCTACTGGCCGTTCGATTACGATCAGGGCACATTCGCATACGGCGGCAGCGCGATTCTTCACGGCCAACGACCCTATCTCGACTTTTGGGACATTAAGCCGCCGAATGTCTTTTACACCTATGCCACCGCATTCGCGCTGTTCGGCAAGAGCGTTCGTGCCATTCGGATATTCGACTATCTGAACGCGCTGCTCTGCATCGCGCTGGTCTTCCTGCTCGCAACTCGCTTTTGGAAAAATACTCCGTGGCGGCATGTCTCAGCCGTGATGGCTTCGGTCGCGTTTCTTCTCCAATACTATATCTTCGGCCATTGGGACACTGCGCAGGCAGAGACGTACAGCGTGCCATTCCTGCTACTGGCCGTATTGCTCGTCTTACCCCAGCGCACTATTTCGGAAACACGCGGGCTTTGGCTTCGCGCGACACTCGCCGGAGTTTGCATTGGAATCACGTTCTACTTCAAGTATCCGAGTGCCCTCTTTCTCATACTTGCCGCCGCTGTCGTTTGGACTCACTCCGGCGATGAGCGTCAACTCCGCTGGAAGGGGATAACCTGGATGCTAACAGGATTCGCCATTGCCATTGGAGCAGAGAGCCTCTACCTCGTCGCGAATGGCGAGCTGTTGCCGCTGTGGCAGATCACGACTTCTGCCACATCCACCTATGTCTCTAATAATTACTCCGGATCATTTACCGCTATCACGAATCTGCGGACCAGTTTCCACGCGCTGGACATCGCGTGGTTCGTTGCTGCAATGCTTGGATGGATCTATTGGGCGTTCGATCGCGATTCGAGGGCGAAGCACACGCGTGAGGAATATTTATCATTAATGTTGCTGGTATTTGGATGCCTCATTGCATACATTATCGTCCAAGCCCAGAACAAGGGCTTTACATATCATTATGCCGTTCTTTTGCCATGGGCTGATCTTCTGGTTGGCGCGGGGATTGGACATATTGGCCAATTACTTTCGAAGCGCGATACTCTACCTGTTTGGGCGAACGCGACAGTCCTCGCCATCCTGCTTTGCCTTCTGAGTTATGCGTGGACCTCGCGTGCCGACTTGCATACCCGCGCGCATGAATTTGGCGCGATGGTGCGCGGCGAGACCCCTCCAAACGGCTACGTGGCCGGTGACTCGCTCACAAATTTTGTGCTCGCGAACACAAAACCCAGCGATCGTATCTTCATCTTCGGCTTCGCGCCGTACGTTTATTGGAAGAGTGGCCGTCAGCCCGCCAATGAGTACCTGAATACGATTCACTTCAAACCAATCGGCGCCCCTAAGCATGAGCGGGACGAATTAGTGACCTCGCTCATACGTAACCCTCCCGAGCTTTTTCTTGTTGAGACGGCCGACCGATACACATCGCAGGGTAATACGAACGATGACAGCCGAACGACCATCGCTCTGCGCTATCCTGAACTCGAACAATTGCTGCAAGATCGATATGTCGCTCGCGATACGATACAATCCACCATCGCTTATCAGCTTCGCCACTGAATGAACGACGGCCAATCGACCATCGACCTTTCGATCGTCATCCCCTGCTACAACGAAGCGACGCGCTTGCCGCGAACACTCCGCGCGACCCTCGCATACCTGGCGGGTAAGCCCGGCACATTCGAGATCATCATCGTGAGCGATGGCAGCCGCGACACGACAAAGGCCGAGGCCGATCTCCTCTTTCTTCAGCTTCCCGCAAACATTTTGGGTCGCAGCATCGAATACCAGCCGAACGCCGGCAAGGGAAAGGCGCTCAAGGTAGGAATGTGCGAAGCAAAAGGCGAACGTATCCTTTTCATGGATGCCGATTACGCCGTGCCGCTGGAATATCTGCATGTGGCCGAGGCGCTACTGGATACCGGCATGGACATTGCGATCGGTTCGCGGGCCATTGCAGGGACTAAAGTCATGGAACACCAGTCGTTCATCCGAGAGCGCCTTTCAAAAATCTTCGGTCTCATCCAGCGAAGTTATCTCGGACTCAAGCTCAAGGACACCCAGTGCGGATTTAAACTGTTTACTCGCGCGGCTGCACACGACCTGTTTACCCACGTCAAACTAACCTCAGTCATCTTCGATGGCGAGGTTCTCTGGCTGGCAACGCGACGGGGCTATTCGGTTGTCGAGTTTCCGGTCGAGTGGACGCACGATCAGGATTCGCGGATTACGTACAACCTCGTGCGGACACTGAAAGTATTTTGGGACATGCTCCTCATTCCATTCCTTCACCTCAAGTAAAACAACGATGGCAATTCAAAATATTACCGTTATCGGCGCTGGCACCATGGGCAACGGCATCGCGCATGTCTTCGCGCAGACCGGATACAATGTCACACTGGTCGATGTAAGTCAGGACGCTCTAAACAAAGCGATCACGACGATCACCTCCAATCTCGCCCGGCAAGTCAAAAAGGCTGCGATTACCGAGGACGATCAGAAGGCAACGCTCGCGAGAATCAAAACCGAAACGAATATCGGTACGGCCGCGAAAACTGCAGACCTGATTGTCGAAGCCGCGACGGAGCGATTCGACCTCAAACGCCAGATCTTTAGCGAACTCGACGCGAACGCACGCGAAGGTGTCATCCTGGCTTCGAACACCAGCTCGATCTCGATCACAGAACTAGCTGCCACGACCAAGCGTCCGACACACGTGATTGGAATGCACTTCTTCAATCCGGTACCGGTGATGAAGCTGGTTGAAATCATTCGCGGTATGGCGACCACGGACGAGGTCTATCAGACCGTGCGCGCACTCTCCGAAAAGGCGGGCAAGACTCCGGTCGAAGTCAACGACTCGCCTGGGTTTGTCTCGAACCGAATTCTGATGCCGATGATCAACGAGGCGATCTTTACCCTCTCGGAAGGCGTCGCAAGTGCCGAGGACATCGACACCGTGATGAAGCTGGGCATGGCGCACCCGATGGGACCCCTGCAACTGGCCGATTTCATCGGGTTGGATGTGTGCCTCGCCATCATGAACGTGCTTCACACCGGCTTGGGGGATGATAAATACCGCGCTGCGCCACTACTTAAGAAGATGGTTGCGGCCGGTACATTGGGCAAGAAGAGCGGGCAGGGATTTTATAAATATTGACCTCTAGGCTGAAGGCCCGATTGCCCGCGAACTAATTTGAACAAAATGTGGTGACAAGGATATGCGGTCAGCCATTTTTGTCACGGTATTGCTCATACAGTCGGGGCTTGCTCAGGCTCAAACGGCAAGATTCCGTTCGAGCTATAGCGGCGCGCTGATAATCACGCCGATCAACACGAACATCTTCTTCACGCCGTTCCAGGATTTCGAGCCAGTGCTCAGCGGTTCGATTGAATATTCCTTTCCGAGATCGGACCGCTTGGGCTATGAATTCAGCGCGGGATATTACCCGTACTGGGACCACTCCGAGGCGCTCATGCAATTTGGAATTCGGCGCTTCTTTCACTCGCAAGCACCGGCCGGCGGATATTGGGAATGGATCACACAAGGCGGGGTGTCGCAGGGTCCAAATCTCACTGGCAATGCCGAGCCACTGTTTGGTTTAGGCGTTCGATTAGGAAGCGTGCGCACCACCCGCTTTGGCGATTTCGCATTTGAATACGGCGGTGGCCCGACACTTGTGCTCACCGGCGGAGAAACACAACTGCGCGCTAATTTCTTTTTCGGGCTCGGCTGGATGCTCGGGCACGAAGTGAATATCGAACGGTAACGAATAACGCGTGGATGCAAAACGCGTAACGAGTGAATTAGCAACTACCAGTATATACTCTGTCGTTACCCGCTACGCATCCACGCGCCACTCAAGCTTTTTTAAACAATGCCACGCACTCACCTGAGCCCCGAAGAACTCGACGAACTCTGCGTTAATACCATCCGCTTTCTGGCCGTCGATGCTGTTGAGAAGGCAAAGTCGGGCCATCCCGGCGCACCGATGGGCCTCGCTCCCATCGCGTATCTGCTCTGGACCAAGCACCTTCGCTTCGACCCTGAAGACCCAAGCTGGCACAATCGTGACCGCTTCGTACTCTCGAACGGCCACGCTTCGATGTTGCACTATGCCCTGCTGCATCTAACCGGATTTGATCTATCCCTCGATGAGATTAAGAACTTCCGGCAGTTCGGCTCGAAAACTCCGGGCCACCCGGAGCGCGGCGATACACCCGGCATTGAAGTAACGACCGGACCACTCGGGCAAGGCTTCGCAAACTCCGTCGGTCTTGCAATTGCCGAGCAATTCCTTGCCAGCACATTCAATCATGCCGGGCAGGATGTGATCGATCATTACACTTATGTTTTCGCAGGTGATGGCTGCATGGAGGAAGGTATAACGAGTGAGGCTGCTTCGCTCGCAGGTCATCTCGAATTGGGCAAACTCATTGCATTTTACGATGACAATGGAATTACGATCGATGGTGATACGCGGATCGCCTTCACTGAAGACGTAAGTAAACGATTCGAAGCTTACCACTGGCACGTAATTGATCTCCCCGATGCAAATGATCTCGACCAAGTCGATCATGCGATTTCGGTTGCGAAGTCTATCCGGGACAAGCCCACTCTCATCATCTGCCACACGCATATTGGGTATGGAAGTCCAAATAAGCAGGATACCGGCAAGGCCCATGGAAATCCACTCGGGAAGGACGAGGTCGCTCTGACAAAGGACCATTTGGGGTGGCCGCGAGAGCCCGAGTTCTACATTCCTGAAGATGTACTCTACCATTTCCGTGAAGCGGGCTCGCGTGGAATTGAGATACACCGAAAGTGGGAAGAGTTATTCAGGATATATCGGAAAGCTCATCCGGATGATTGGCAGACACTTTCGAATGCGCTCATACACAAACTACCGGAAAACTGGGACAAGAACCTGCCAGTCTTCAAAGTCTCCGATGGCCCGCTCGCGACGCGTACAGCCGGTGGCAAGGTGATGAACGCGATCGCTGAGACTGTACCGACGCTGACGAGCGGTGCGGCCGATTTGAACGAGTCGACTTTTACCAAGCTCGAGAAGTGGGACGACTTTGAGCCGAGTCCCCTCAAGAAGGGCAGTTATCATGGCCGCACAATAAATTTCGGTGTTCGCGAGCATGCCATGGCCGCAATTATCAACGGCATGGCCGCGCACGGTGCCATCTATCCAAGCGGCTCAACTTTCTTCTGCTTCAGCGATTACATGCGTCCATCAGTGCGGCTAGCTGCACTGATGAACGTGCCCTCGAAATTCGTCTGGACGCACGATAGCGTAGCGCTTGGAGAAGACGGTCCGACACACGAACCGATCGAGCAGTTGATGTCATTGCGGGCGATGCCGAACCTCGCAGTGATCCGGCCCGCCGATGCCAACGAGACGGTCGAGGCCTGGCGCTGCATGATGCAACTCACGGGGCCTTCGGGCATCGTGCTAACGCGGCAGAAGCTACCTGTGATCGATCGCGCGAAATACGCAAGCGCCGCTGGGCTTGCCAAGGGCGCGTATGTGATCTCGGAGGCGATGAGTCAGCCCGAAATTATCCTCATCGCGACCGGCTCCGAAGTCCAACTCGCGCTCGATGCACAAATATTGCTGGAGGCTAATGGACTGATGACGCGAGTGGTTAGCATGCCGTGCTGGGAGTTTTTCGAGGCGCAGTCCGAGAACTATCGCGACCGGATTCTGCCACCCGAAGTTACCTGCCGGCTTTCGATCGAGCTTGGCGCATCGCTCGGTTGGGAACGCTGGGTTGGTTCGATGGGCGCATCGCTCGCGGTCGATCACTTTGGCGTCTCAGCACCCTACGAGACGATCCTCGAACACTACGGATTCACAGCGCAAAACATATCACACATCGCTGGCATGCTATTGCATGATCCTCGCCGCGCGCAACGGGAGCTATATGAGTTGCAGCAAAAGTATGGACGGCACCAGCGGCTGAAGATTGAGAGACCAGCTTAGAAATATGACTCTGTAGTGTACGCCTGAAGTCTTGGAACCAAATGGCATTTGGAGAACATGACTGCCACATGAGGAACTTGTCTCTAATTCTTGTCGCGTGCACAGTATGCTCTGCGTCACTTACGTCGTGCAAACAATCTACGAGCCCAAAATCGAACACACAATACTCTCCGATGACCGCTACGGTCAACGGTAAAGCTTGGAGTGCCCAAATCACCGGGGTGGGCCATCCTCAGTCAGGGCTGCTCGATCTGAGTGGCACGATGGATACCCTCGGCATCGACTTGCAACTTTCGACCGCGATCACGGATACCGGGCTGTATCCCATCGATGACTCGCTTGTCGGTTGCATTTTCACAAGCGCACGAACATCTTACGTATCTGAACCGGGTATCGGAGCCGTTCACCTAACGACCTTCTCGTCTTCGCGCGCGGCTGGCACATTCAGCTTCCACGCAAAGTCCACAGCCGGCGACAGCGTGGTTGTGACCGGTGGTACGTTCAATTTCAGCCTCCTGCTGTAGATTACAGGCTTGCTCCGATTGCGAGCCCCCAGCGGAACGCGACGGGCTTCTTCCCATCAGCAGGAAGATTTTCATACAGTGGCAGGACCAATTTGATCAATGGAACTGGCGCATATTCATCTGCTACACCGCGAAGCTGGTATGGCAACCAATCGCGCAGATTGACCGAAACGGTTGCTCCCGCATCTGTTCGAAGATTCGTGCGGACGTCATGCCAGAAGTCGAGGGTTGGCTCGCCCACCCACCCGGCGTCCACAAACAGCCCAAAACCTAATGTAGCGAGTGGGCTCCAGAGATTGCGGAGCACATTCGGCAGCGTGATGTCATCGCTTACACCAAACATTTGCGTACCACGCAGGCTATGCGCCGTGTCCGCAACCTCGTCGATTGCATAGCCGCGGACGCCCGCCCCACCCTCGACAAACGCCGAGGCTTTTCGATCGAGCGCAGGACTCACATCCGTCACCGCCCGGAAAAACGAGCTTTGGTTGTCCTCATAGTTGCTTGCGCGCGCAAGCCAGAATGTTCGCTCCACGGGCGTTGAAGCTGTCGCCGTTCCAGCAGTCAGCCGTATGCGACTGCCGAAATTCCCGCCCAGACTGAAATCGTCCTCGAACTTCACTTTCGCCCGCTCGAATGAGCTTCCCCACACAGCGCTTTCCGCTTTGAGATCGAACCGCTCGGTCGCATCCTCGCTCACGACGGAGTAGGTAAGCCCAGCAACCTCACTGCCAGCCGCCGACCACTCGGAATGATAAACAGGATAGGACGGATTCAGCAACGTTTGTGATTCGAGGTAGAGCGAACCAGTGTGCGTTGGACCAAGCCGCAAATATTCGGGTCGAAAAACCTTCGTCAGTTCAGCGCCCACCGTGCCGATGCCATCCATCTTACTCGCCCTGACTCCGAAGGTTGTGAGGCGGCCCAGCCAATCCACTGGTATGTGATAGTCCAGTGCGCCGTCCAAATGATCGTACCACAAAGGAGTGGTATCGCGAAGCGGATCCGATTTGTAGATCAACTTCGCGTCGCCGGAGAAGCTGTTGTTCATTCCGAATTTTGCCCCGACTCCGGCATTGAATTTCGAAATCGAGTCCCACCAAAGAATCGGTCGGACCACGGAATAGTACTTGTCGATCGGCGGATAGATGAATAGCTGCTTCCAGACTGCCCACTCGCCTGGTGGGGTCCAAAGGGCCGAGCGCGCGCTGTAATTGTTCAGCCAGTGCAGGTCCTGCAGGCGCCAGGAGGTATCGATTTCGAACCATGAGATGCGCTTTGGTGTGACTAAGCTCGCCTCATAGTTTGGCGAGACCCAATCCCAGCCTGGCAGAAACATTTCGACGCCGCTCTTGTGATAAACAAGGTCTTTGTTTGTCACCAGGGGAATGGTCGTAGCGCCGGCGGATCCGTCATCATAATGCAGAAGCAGGTCGATCGGCATGACGGCCAGATTGTTGTTGCGAAGCCTGAGTGTGTTGTTGTATCCTTCGGCAACCACCTCTGAAGATACGTCCATCGCCTCATAGTCAACTGTTCGCGTTGTACGGAACCACTCATCGAAGAACCAGTCCAGATCGGTGTGGGCCACGTTTTCCATCACTCTTTTGAAATCGACCAAGTGTGGATGCTTGAAGTGCCACTCATTATAGTATCTTTTCATGCCACGAGCAAAGACCTCATCACCCAGCGTGTATTGAAGCATCGAGAGAATCGCTTGCGTCTTGCCGTAGACCTGACCTGCGGTTAGGTCCTCGCGGAACCAGTCATGCGGAATATCGAGTGGTTCTTCAAAGCCTTCGCTTGCAAGGCTTTGATACCCGCGATAATTATCCCGTTTGTTACTGAACTTCGGAATGAACCCGTCGAGCCACGACCGCTCCTGTCCGGGTGGAATTTGATGGTCACCCCATAACCGATTCATCGCGACGGTAGTGGCCCACGACGTAAAGCCCTCATCCATGAAGGCTTCGCGCGTTTCGTTCGAGCCGAGCATGCCGTAGAACCATTGATGCGCCGTCTCATGGGCTATCACACCAGCCATGGAGCCCGGTGTGGGTCTGTAACCGGTAATCATGATTAGCTGCGGGTATTCCATTCCGCCATCACCGGCCATTGTGCAGGAGAAGTTGCGATACGCATATGGACCAAACAACTCGCTGTATGTCTCAAGCGCATGACGTGAGTATCGGATTGCATCATGCCAAAACGGCGCGTAGCGACGCTTATAAAACGCATGCAACATGATCGTGTCCTGCCAGGTCGACCATTCGTGAACGTAATCGTCGTCGGCAACCCAGGCAAAATCATGGACCGACGATGCGTGGAAGTGCCACGTAGTGATGGAAGGCGCTGCCTCTGTTGGGAAGAGAATGCCTTCCCGCTCACCACCAGCGATTCGGTCATACCCATGCCCGACATCACGCGGATTTGTACACTCACCGGTGGCGCCGATGACGAATCGCGAAGGCGCCGTTATCTCGACATTAAAATCGCCCCAAACGCCGTAGAACTCGCGCGCGACATACTCCTGCCGGTGCCAGCCTTCGTTGTCATATTCGGCGATCTTGGGATACCATTGGGACATGGAATACTGCACACCCTCTCGAGACATCCATCCACTCCTACGGATTTGTCGCGGCACCTGTTCTCGAAATGGAAAGACGATGGTGACCGATCCACCTGAAGCCAGCGGCCTTGGAAGAGCCACGCGCATAACAGTACCGGTGATCGCGTATTTGGCGGTCAAGCTATCGGCCATCATCGCGCCGATCCAATATCGGCCTTGCTCCCTTTCCGGCAGAGAACTGATGCGGTTGTATATAGGCGCGGAGTGGATTGCGTGCGCACGCTCATCCATCAAGCTACCTGGCTGGAAGGCGTTGGCATAAAGATGAAAGTAGACCTCTCGGAGCGTGTCCGGTGAGTTGTTGGAATAGATGACCGAAAGCGAGCCATCCAACGTGTGGATGCTATCGATCAGCGTGACACGGATGTCGTAGGAGACGTGCTGCTGCCAGTATTTTTGTCCGGCAAGTATGGAGGATAAGGGATGAAGGATGAAGGCAAATACAATAATCCAGGTAGATTTTTTGAAGCTCACAATAGCAGAACCTTCATCTCTCATCCTTCATCCCTCATCCTTTATGAAAGTAGTTTGCGGATCCGGTCGATGCCCTTCTCGATATTCTCCATCGAGTTCGCGTATGAGAATCGGACGTAGCCTTCGCCATATTTGCCGAACGTCGAACCAGACAGACATGCAACGCCGCCCTCGTTCAGGATTTTGTTCGCCAGCGTCCGTGAGTCCATGCCCGTACCGGTCGTGTTTGGGAACACGTAGAACGCACCGAGCGGCTTGTGACACTTGAAGCCCGGGAGTGAATTCATTCCGTCAACAATAAGATCGCGACGGCGGCGGAATTCTTCCACCACGTTGTCCACCCAGTCCTGAGGGCCAGTGAGTGCCTCAATACCAGCAACTTGAATGAAGCTCGCAGTACAGCTTGCAACATTCGTCTGCAGTTTGGCGACAACCTCGGCGAGATGCTTCGGCATAATCCCGTAGCCCAATCGCCAGCCGGTCATGGCGTAAGTCTTCGAAAATCCATCGAGAATGATGGTGCGCTCCATCATTCCGGGGTAGCTCGCAATCGTGTAATTTTTGAAGCCATCATAGGTCACGCGGCCATAGATTTCGTCGGTGAGGACCCATAAATCGTGCTTCACTGCGAGTTCAGCAATTTCCCGAAGGTCCTCTTGCGATAGAATGCCGCCAGTCGGATTCTGTGGCGAGTTGATGACAATCATCCGCGTCTTCGGCGTAATGAGCGACTTCAGATCATCAATGTTGAAGCTAAACCCCTTCGATTCCAGCAGCGGCAGCGGCACGGCTGTCCCGCCGGCAAGTTCGATGGCGCTTTCGTAAATCGGAAAACCAGGATTCGGGTAGATCACCTCATCGCCCGGATTGACAATCGCCATGATGGCGTAATACATGATCGGCTTGGCGCCGGGCGTAACGACGACCATATCCGGCTTGAATTCGAGTCCACGCCGCGCGCCCTCGACTTCGGCGATCGTCTTGCGGAATTGTGGCAAGCCCGCCGCCGGACCGTAGTGCGTGTAACCCGCATCGAGCGCGTTCTTGGCGGCCTCGATGATGTTCGGTGCAGTATCGAAATCGGGCTCGCCGATCTCAAGGTGAACGATATCTTTACCTTGGGCCTCGAGTTCACGAGCTCTGGCGAGGACTACAAAAGAGGTCTCGGTGCCGAGACGATCGATACGCTGTGCGATTTGCATTGTCTAAGGTTATGTCCGAACGTACCGCGCATGATTCCTGCTTCCGCAGGCGCTCATCCGCACAAATAGGAAGGACTACAAACGCACGAGAGAGAATTTTCGTCTCCGCCGATTAGAGCGAATTGAAGTTGCGTTACTGGACCAGCCGGGTAATGGTCTTAACCCCGGCCTCGGTTCGCTCGATTCGAATAGGACCCCGGCCGCGCTGATAGTAGATCAGATATGTTGGCGCGGATATGTTTTCGACAACACCATTTATCATCGGTGTGTATTGTACAGCAATCACATCGTTGTATGCAAGACCATCAAGCTGAATGTTCGCGCTCCCCTGCGTGCCAAGCACAACGCTTGCCCAATATGCGTAGCCTCGGATGTCGTTGGACGAAAAGTCTTCCACATATGCCGCGCGCCAATCCGGGACATCTTTCAACATCGTGAAGGTGCCCGGAGTCCATTTTGAAGCGGTTGGCGTACCCTGACCTCGTAGCACCCAGCTATTATCCTTTTGATGCTCGTAGAGTTGCGAACCGGCCAGCGCAAAAAGAGGTGGTGTAAGCCCCGTATCACTAAATTGGCTCACGGGAACACTTGCGGGAGTCCCAAAGTCGATCTGAGCATTATTGAAATACCAAAAGACACTATCATTGCTAAGCCCGGCAAAAACCCCACCGCCGCCTGATCCGAGAAGAGCCGTAATCGCGCCATTCCGTACGGGCGTGAGGCTGGGTCCATAGAAAGTAAACAAGCCATTCGAAGTGCCTACGAACCCGTTTTCAATGGCAGTGATTGGTGGCGGCAGCATTCCTAACGAATCACGATGACCGTCAGAATGTACATTAAACAGCGCGCCGTTACTTAACCCAACTAGCAAATTGTCATCGTCAAAAACTTCGTCCATGGCCGTAATTGGCGCTGAGAAGACGAACCCGACCGGTGCCCAGCCGGATTGGGAATAACGATAGAGGCGGGGGCCAGTTGCGATCCAAAAGTGGACATGATCGTGCCCAAACTCATCGCCTGGAGTAAAACAGTTGATATTTCCCGGCGCCGGGACAGAAGCCGTCCAATTGGCGCCCTTTTGCTTTATTGCAATCCCATTACCACCGATCTGGAATGCATAAAGATTCGATGCCCGTCCCGCAATCAGGCGAATACCCGAGAACGGCGCTTGCCATACCGCATGCAAAGAATCCCCATGTGGATAATATTGGTATATGTTATTGCCGCTCGAAGCATATAATGTCTTGCCAATTGAAGCTATCGAGCTGAGGGCCAATGGATTACTACCGAAGTTCGGGGCGGTATCACTTACGATGCTCAAGGACGCATCGAGACCGAGTAAGTCCGCTGCGGACAGACCGGAAATGTTCACTTGAGCATTGCCAAGGGATACATTGAGTAATACTGTCGAATCTGTTCCGAGGTCCTTATCATAAATCGCCCCACCTGACGTTAGCGTAATCGCATGACCACTACCAGTGCTAGCGATA
The DNA here is from genome assembly GCA_030706745.1 of Bacteroidota bacterium. NCBI lineage: Bacteria > Pseudomonadati > Bacteroidota > Bacteroidota bacterium. The sequence continues at coordinate 37,158 of JAUZNX010000003.1, read as the reverse complement.
TAGTTGAAGGAGGTATCCTTATTCGGCCAGAAGTAGCTTGTCAGGTCGGACGGAAGCGTCGCCGGCACCGGCGCGGTTAGCGTGGTGCAGCCAGCGAGTGCTAGGCCGAGGAGAAATATGGTAAGTAAGGATTTCATCAGAATCGGAACATAAAGCCGATGTTAAGTCCAAGCGAGGAGTAGATCATCCTCGATTCGTTGAACTCACGATTCAGGAAAATACTTGATGCGGGATTGGCGTCGGCGTTCCGCATCCCATCGCGGCCCGTACCAGTAAGGTTGAAGGTCATGCCAGGTCGCAGTGCGAGCCTAGAGCCTAAATCGAACTCGGTCGAAAGGCCAAGACCTGCAGTCCATCCAATCGGATGCAGCCATACCGGGCCTCCATCAAGACTGAACTGTAGTGGCACCTGACCGACAGCAATCGAGTATGATAGACCGATCCCGGTCCAATATGCCTGATCGAGGGTAACGGCGGTATAGATGGCATACGTTGGCAATTCTCCGTTGCCAGAGAGATTATCGCCATGCAAGACCTGATGCGCGAATTGGCTCTGGCCTCCCTCGAATCGCAGTGAGAGCACGTCGTTGACTGCAAGATCGAACCCGGCTCGAAAGTCCTGGATGAGTTTGCTTCCTGCGCTTCGGTGCTTCGCACCTTCGACAAGTGTTGGCCCAGCGGACCAGGACGCAATCCCAACTCCAGAGGAGACGAAAGGTCGTAAAACAATCCCGTCACCAAAATCGAGTGGCATTGGCGAAATGACAGAAGGACGCGAAACCGGAATGTTCGCTGCAACCGCCGGCACACTAGATGGCGCGACCGCAGTGAGTGCAGGAGTATTATCCGGGGGCGTTGGAGCATCTGCTTTCGATTGCTCGGGAAGGGCGCTTGGAGTTCTCGTTACTACCGGTTGACTATGACGACTGTCATTCGCCTGAATTCTATTGTTGGAATTCGCGGCTTCATCGGCTCGAAAGGCCCTATTCGCGACAGCGAAAGATTGATTAGAAGTCGCTGCCCTATTATTTGCTACTCTGGTACGTGCAATTTTTGCAGCCGTCGAACCAGTAGATGCTGCATTCTCAGTAGCGATGTGAGGAGTTGCTCCATTCATCGATGGTGCGTGAGCAGCGTCAGTATTCGCCGTCGCTAATGGTGCATAAGGCATCGCGCTCGCCGGAGGTGCTTCATGTTGCCGGACAACTGCAACATGCGATCTCGCTTCGTTGGCAGCACTTTCATCGAGCTTGTTCTTCACAATCACGCCAGCAGTCGTCAGCACCACGGCAGATGTACCGATGGAGATAGCGGTTGACAATGGTATCTTGCTGAGGAATGCGAGAAACGGATTCGCGCTCTGTGTCAAGACCGGGAGCATCTGGGATGTTCCGAGTAGACCGGGTATGAACGCGACCAAACTGGGGATGCGCTCGACGATAGACCGTTTGACTTCCAGGGGCGCTTCGAGTGGCACACGCGCGGCAGCAATCACACGATTGAGCACTTCGTGACTGTGAAATAGCGCGCGCGCCTCCGCATTTGCCGAGACGTCGCTGAGGAGCCGATTCGACGACGCCTTATCCAATGCGCCATCGAAGTACGCCATGATGCGTTCTTCGAGCTTGTCCTTTTCGGCTTGCGACATTCCACTCGGCAGTATCCCGCCAGGCAATGCGCCATCCATTTTATTCGAGTGTTCCATGACGGCTATCCGTTTACTAAATCTTCAAGTTCTTCGCGGAGCAAAATTTTCGCGCGGTAGATCCGTTGCCTTGCGGCCGCGATCGTGATGCCCAATTGCTCGGCTACATCTTCATAGCTGAGTTCGTCCAGTTCGCGAAGAATAAAAGGCTGTCGAAGCTCTTCGGGGAGCTTGGCAACAGCAGATTCGAGCGCCTCGCGGAGCGAGCTTTGCTCGGTTCCAAAATCCGGTTGATACCTCGGGTCGATCGAAGTCACATTGTCCTCCAACCCTTCGGTTGGATGCCGGCGGTCATAGCGATGAGCATTCAGGCAGGTGTTCGTCGCAATCCTGTATAGCCAAGCGCGACCATTCGTCGCATCCGTAAAAAGGTCTTTGCGCTGGAATACCTTCATAAAAGTATCCTGAAAAGCGTCGTTGGCCTTCTCCCCATCTCGATTACACATGCGATAGCAATGCATGTAAATCTCCTTATGCCGACGCTCGAAGAGCACATAGAACGCGTGTTCTTCGCCCGACTGAAATCGCCGCAGCAGATCGGCATCTTCCAGTTTTTCGAGGGCAGCTTTGGTCTCGGCACGAGTCAGTTGGCTCGTTGACGTGACCTCAGCATCTGCTATGGACCCGGCAAGCGCAGACGCCGCACGATCCGAAGCGATTTCGGGTGGTTGCTCGCGCAACGCCCTATTTCCTCGCTTTTCGGAATACGCACGCGCATTGATCGCACCAATTGGTATCGCCAATTCGCCCAACGTTTTCTTGCTCCTGTCCATGTAACACTCCTGCAAACGGTTTATAACAGGATTGATTTCGAGGACTTGCTGAGCAGAAGCCGCAATGCGACTCTTCAAGTGCTTATTACTCCTAGGCTACTTGGCGTGGAATGGGCATTTGCGTTACAAACGTTTGATTGGGTTTCTGTGGGAATTGGCCGACCAGAAGTATTTGGGATGTTGACAACAACTCATGTACATGCCGCTTTTCCAATAGAATGGCTGTCGCTTTCTAATTGCCAGAACTTATTTTAAATTTGTCTGTGATAAGCTTGTCCTTGAGGAGTTATATCTCCGGACATGGCTGTGAGGGTTTTTGAAACGGTCACATTCAGGATAATTCTAATCAATACGTACATGAAGCGAATCAAGCAATTTGCAGTACTATCGTTCATAGCCGCGTTAGGCTTTGGAGTGGCGAGCTGCTTTAACCCGACTGGTCCTGGCACTGGCGGAACAGGCGGCACTGGCGGCGGTATAAAGCATGGTAAGGATACCACTATCCGCCGGAGACCTCCGGTTGACACTGGTCACCATAGACAACCACCTCCGCCGCCGCCACCGGATAGCGGTATAAAGAACCCACCGCCTCCTCCGCCACCACCACCGCCCCCGCCGCCGCCACCTGATAGCGGCACCGGCGGACTCGATACCACAGTGTTGGATTCGATCCTGCACCGTTAATATTAGAAAAGGTTACCCTCATTCGAGGGAAAGCAAGCGAAGAACAAAGGTAAGGGTCTGGCACTTTCGTGTCAGACTCTTTTTTTATTCGATAAAAGGAATTCGCTTCGATCGTTGTTAGTACAACCATGAACCGGCTCGGAGTTTTCGGTGGCACGTTCGATCCCCCGCATCTCGCGCATCTCATTGCAGGTGAGATTGCGGTCGAGACCTGCCAGCTGGATAAGCTGCTCTTTATTCCTGCTTTCATTCCTCCTCACAAAACCGGACAGGCAATCACAGAGGCCCGACACCGGCTGGCAATGATCAGGATGGCAACCGAAGATAATCCAAGCTTTGAGGTCTCTGCCATGGAAATAGAACGAGAAGGGCCCTCTTACACGATTGATACACTTCAGGCGCTACGCCAGCACTATCAACCAAAGGCACTTTATCTCTTGATTGGCAGGGACCAACTTGAGATTTTTGGCTCATGGTATCGGGCGGATGAAATCTTGAGACTGTGCAAGGTGGTTGTATTCGATCGCCCAGCCTCTACACGCCAGCCCATTGAGGCTGAACTCGAGATTCTGGTCGAGAATCTCACTATTCCTCAACTCCAGATCTCTTCGACCGAGATCCGCCGGCGTGTTCGTGATGGTCAGTCTATTCGTTACCAGGTACCCGAGTCCGTTCGGGCGTACATTCGTGAACACGATCTATACTTGTAGACAATGATCACGACATTGAAAGGGCGCTCCTCAACGCTTGCACACATCGTGCTGCTCGTGGCCGGCGCGTCAATGATCTTTCCGCTGGTGTGGATGATTTTGTTATCGCTTTCGGATAATCCCGCTGGCAATGCGACATTCAGGGAGTTGCTGCATGGAATATTCACATTCTCGAATTATTCCGATGCGCTTCAGTCCGATCAGTTCGGGATCTATTTCATCAATTCCCTGATCGTGGCGCTGATTGTGGCCACTGGTAGCTGCATTTTTTGTACTATGGTGGCTTATGCCCTTGCTCGCCGAAGCTTTTACCTCAAGGGACTGCTGTTCGCGAGCGTGCTGGGGGTTCTTATGGTACCTCCGCATGTCGTGATGATCCCGCTGTACCGCGAAGTGGTGACTTTTGGCTGGATTAACACATATTTTGCCTTGACTTTGCCATTCATCGTCACTCCATTTGGTATCTTCCTGATGCGGCAATACATCGAGAGCCTCCCCAAAGAACTGGAGGAAGCTGCAAGAATCGATGGAGCCAAAACCTTCGCAATTCTCCGCGGCATCATCTTCCCGCTCGCGACACCGATGCTGGTGGTGCTTTTTATCTATCAGTTTCTGACCAGTTGGAATTCATTCCTCTTTCCTTTTCTCTTCGTCAATAAAGCCTCCATGCGGACATTACCAGTAGGTCTAGCCTTCTATCAGGGAAAACAGTCCATAGACTGGGGTCACCTGATGGCAGGAGCCGGAATGAGCGCGATCCCGGTCCTGATTCTCTTCGCGGTTTTCCAGAGAAAAATCATTGCGGGCTTCACAGCAGGCGCGATAAAAGGTTAGTTGCCAAGAGCGTCCTCTTAATGGTACGCTTCTTGAACTTCTTCACGCAAAATATTGCCGTATTGAAGCGGAAGGAGAAAATTATGCTTTGGACGATAATCGCGATCCTGCTGGTACTCTGGGTTCTGGGAATCGCCATGCACATTGCCGGAGGACTTATCCATCTATTGGTAGTGCTGGCGATAATATTGCTGTTGGTACGACTCATCACCGGCCGACGTGCGGTTTAAACGGGCTGAGGCAACTTCACACTATTTTAGCGACAACGCGTATGCTTTGGTTTATTTTGGTACTTATTATTGTTGCGTGGCTTCTTGGGTATACGGTTTTCAATATCGGCGCCCTTATTCATATCCTGTTTGTCATCGCGATCATTGTGGTGCTGGTTCGCATCATTCAAGGCCGGCGTCCGATTTGATCGGCCCATATGGGCAATCCCCGGTAAGGTCACAAATGAGTGCCCCTATTGCTTTTCGCAATAAGGTTGTCTATTTTTGTGTTACGAACTTAAGCTGGAATCGTTTGATCCGGCTTTGGCTTCGGCACTCATTCGTGACTATCGAATAACTTAAGAAATCGGGAAGAATCTTGCACAATCCGGCGTTTGCGTTTCCTCTGACGGACCTCGGACCATATCTCGCGCTGGCTCGTACTCGCATGAATCGTACCATGCGTTCGACCGCCCCGCAAGCGCTTGCAACTGCTGCGCCTCGAGACCCAAGTTCGGACATAGAAGGGTATCAATTAATACCTGTTACCTTTTACTGCTTCGGGGTTCCTCTAAATAGCATGAGACCTTCGCGTGCGTGAATATCGAGAACGTGAATCTGGGAGACGGCCGATGATAAGTGGGGCAAGGAACGGACATACAATGAATGGAAGTCACACAGGAACTCCCCTGAATGGCTTTGCGCGGAATGGCCATGCCAATGGTCATTCGCCAAAGAAGCGTCCGCGCATCCTCTTTTTATCCCATCGCTTTCCATTTCCTTTGATCGGTGGCGATCGGATCAAAGCGTACCACCTTGTTCGTCATCTGTCCACCGAGGCCCAGGTCGATCTCATCGCACTGGATGAGGCGCATGCGGCGACGCCGGAGACCGCGAATGCGCTTGACGCTTTTGCCAACGTTCGAATTGTCCCGTTCGATCATGCACGCGCATTACGCCGAGTTGTTACTCACGTGATCTCTACCACGCCAATCGAGTTTACCTATTACAACGACCGCGCGATGCAGCAGGCTGTTGATGAGGCACTCGCCGCAAACGAGTATGACTTAATTGTTTGCTTCTTTCTTCGCACGGCCCACTTCGTTCGCAATCACACGCGGACACCGAAATTGCTGGTGGCTGAAGATGCTCGTGTGATCCTCGAGGAACGCGCATCGCAGCGATTCTCTCTCTGGCGTAGTCCGTCCGATCATGCGCAGTACTTAATTCGAAAAATGGATGCAATTCGCTTGCGCTCGTATGAGCCGCGGGCGATGGCGAAAGGATTCGCACGCATTACGTTTGTCTCCAAAGCCGACGAACATCGGATTCTCATGGCAGATCCGACGCTGCCGACGGGAATCGTATCGAACGGCATTTCGCTGGCCGACAATGATTTTTATGATGGTCCACGCGAGGACTCCCTGATTTTTTTCGGCCATTTGGGTACATACCATAACATTTTGATGGCACGGCGGCTGCTCAAATCGGTCTATCCCATGATCCGGCAAGGCTCCCCCTCGACCAAACTGGCGGTCGTTGGAAAATCACCCGATCCTCAAATCGTGAAACTTGTGCAGCATACTTCCGGAGCTACGCTGTTTCCAGATGTCAAGGACATGCGACCATATTTGCGGCGAGCGAAGGTGCTCGTTCACTCGCAAACTGTCGGAGCCGGCATTCAAAATAAACTGCTCGAAGCGATGGCGCTTGGGACTCCGATTGTCACGACACCCGTTGGGGCTTCCGGAATCGAAGGCCTGGAGGATGGCGTCCATGCTCTCATTCGCTCGACCGATCAAGAGTTGGCAGATGCTACACTGATGCTTCTGCGCGATCCGGCTCGCGCCAGCGAGCTTGCGCGGAATGCTCGCGCGCTCGTGGAAACGCGATATACCTGGGAGCATATGTTCCGTGCATTGGACCAGACGATCCGTGAAATCGTGCCGGGCTTGCTACCGGATCCAGTGACGACTGTCCAAACGGCGCCTGAATTAGTTGAGACTTGAGAATGGAAGCAACTGCCCAAACGATCAGATTTTTTCGTGAGCCGCTTGCGCGAAATTCATCGCGCGCGACGAAATCTGACGTTTCACAGTTTGGGGTCCCGATGCGATCACGCCCCCCTGCCGTCGGACGAACCCTGCTATTTCTGGCCGATCTCTTTGTGCTCAATGCCACATACCACTTGGCGCTGGGCCTTCGGTTTGGGACGTTTATGCCACTTATGGGCGCTCCGCACAATGCCGCAGCTTGGTCGGTCTATCGCGAGCTCGAATATTTTCTCATTGGCCTCTGGATGATCATTGGCGTTTGGCAACGCCTCTACACGCCTCGCTCGGTCGCGACAAAGCATGCGGCCCTAACGAGCCTTCAAGACGTTCGGGCGATTGGCCGCGCCGGTCTTTTGCTGGGCGCGGGACTTCTGATTGTCATTACCGCTCGCGGCGGTTACATTTACTACTCCAGACTTTTTCTCGGCTACTTTCTGGTTGCGGCCCCGGTCGTATTGATGGCGTTTCGTATCATCCTGCAATCGGCCGGCAAAACCGTGCAGAGTCAGCGGGCTCCGAGAAAGAACTTGCTCATTATTGGTGCGGGCAATGCCGGAGAACAATTCTATCGTACGGTAACCGATGATCCACAGTATGGGTATCATGTTGTCGGATTCCTCGATGACAATGGAATTCAGAGCGGAGTTCGCTCAATGATCCTAGGCCGTGTACTTGACATCGATCGGATTGCAGCCCGCGAGACAATTGATGAAGTCATGATCGCGCTGCCGACCGCGACAGAAGAAACGATCTCGCATCTCATCCATGAGTGCGAGAACCGATGCATTCGTGTTTCCTTGCTTCGGCCGGAGGCTGGTGCCGTGGACCGATCATTCGATACCAATACCTACGATCAGATCGGAGCTTTTTCGATTGTGCGTACTCGCGAAGCGCCGCTAGACATTTGGACTAAACGATTGGCCAAACGATCGTTCGACATCCTATTCAGTTTGGCAGTAATTCTGTTTGTGTTTCCACTGGTTTACCTCGCAAGCGGGATTGCGATCAAACTCACGTCGCGGGGACCGGTGCTCTTCAAGCAAGCTCGAACCGGTTTCGGTGGCAAGACCTTCATGTGCTACAAGTTTCGGACAATGCGCTCGAATGGTACCGCCGACATACTACAGGCAAAGGATGATGATCCCCGCCGAACCAGTGTTGGCCGCTTTCTTCGCATGACGAGTCTGGATGAACTCCCGCAATTTTGGAACGTCCTTCGCGGCGACATGTCGGTTGTTGGCCCTCGTCCCCACATGCTGAAGCATACAGAAGACTATCGGAATATTATTTCGCAGTACATGGTCCGGCATTTCGTGAAGCCTGGTTTGACCGGTTGGGCCCAGGTCAATGGATGGCGCGGAGCCACGGAGACTCCAGAGGCTATGCAACACCGAATCGAGCATGACCTCTACTATATTGAAAATTGGTCGTTCCTGTTGGACCTTGCTATTGTTGGCCGCACGATCATCCATGTGATTGCCGGCGATAAGAATGCGTATTGATTCTCATGCATCTGGGCACGATGCCAAACGACGTGCAATTTTCTTCGACCGTGACGGAGTGATCAATACTCGGATCCTCGGCGGTTACGTCCGCCATCCGCTCGAGTTGGACCTCTCACCGGAAATTGCGTCCGTTCTGCAAGCGGTTAAGAACAAAGGGTATCTCGCCATCATCATAACCAACCAGCGCGGTGTCGGGCTTGGGCTGATGACGGAAGGCGCACTCCATTCCGTTCATGACGATCTTCAGTCCCGACTGCTTCAGCAAACTGGCGTCAAATTCGATGATATCCTCTATGCCACGAGTGCCAATTCAACGGATCCTCGCCGCAAGCCATCGCCAGCAATGCTTCTCGAAGCGGCGCAAACATGGAATATCGATCTCGAAAACAGTTGGATGATCGGCGATTCCATGAGTGACATTGAAGCCGGTCAGCGCGCCGGGACCAAGACCGCGTATCTCGTAACCGTTCACTCTGAAGAAATTCCCAAGGCCACGAAAGTGATTCACACACTCGAAGAGATTCTGAAATTTTTATAGCAGAATGCCAGGTTTAGAACCGATTGTTGTTCTGTAGCCGTTGTATATGAACGACTCATCTCACTTTAGAACAGCCTCGACTTGATGGATTCACCGGCCGCGCCACTCCGAACACGCGCCGCCCTCCTGCTTTTACTTTTGCTGGCCCCTGCTACGGGGCTCGCACAGCACGCCAATCTTTCGGCCAACCCATCGGCGGCAGATCGCTCCCTAATCTTCTTGCCCCTATCCGAAGAGCAATCGGAGCAATCTCTTGACTTATTTCGCACGGGATTGACGGGCGAAGCGGCGCAACGTCTTTTCGACATAGAACTCGATCAACGCGAAGAATATGGACGCGCTGAAGAACGACTAACGCTCGATCTGTTTCGATCTCTCGGAGCTTACCTGCATGGCTCGAACATGGAAGCGCAAGCCCTTGCAGCCGGAGCAGTTTCCAGTGCCACGGTAGCCAGCCCGACACAGAGCAGAGCGGCTCTGTTAAGTGCTCTGGAGTCTTATGCCCACAGGCCTCTTCGGCGGCCCGATATCGCTGCAGGACTCAATCAACTGAATGGCATTACGGATTATGCCTCCTCCGCCGCGGACATCACGACCGAAGTGGAGTTCTGGCGCGCCGAAGGACTCCGCGCCCTGGGAGAGTTTGCTCAATCCGAAAATGCTTATAGAAGAGCAATCACTGCTTCGAGCGATTCACGGATGATCGGATTCTCGAGCTTTCGGCTTGCCGAGTTACAGGAACGACAAGGTAATGCGACAGGAGCCGACTCCAATTTTGCCTTGGCAGCGAACATTCGACAAAGTCCGATTCTCTTGCTGGCTCTATTACGGCAGGCTGCGGAGCAACGACGAAGCGGTCATCTCCTCACTGCGCTTACCACACTCGATCAGGCCGACTCACTTTATACCGTGACCGAGCACCGCTCCCCATCGTTCAATCGTGATCTTGGGTATGTGTCGCCACTGATTCAAGAAATGATGCTGATCCGAACGCCCCACGACCGAATGCTCGGTTCGACACGGCTTCCGGAGGGCTCTGGTGCATATGCCACGCAATTGGCTTCGAATTACTACCGCAGTGAAGTGGCTCTCGTGCGCGGAAGCACGCTTTCCGGGCTAGCCCGATACGACGACGCGACTCAGGTCCTTCGTGATGCCGAATTATCGATCGATTCGATGTCACAGTTCCAACGAAGCAGCGAGGAAGCGAAGTTCGTTGCCAATGCGATTCGCTTCGAGCGGGCATGGTCGCTCTTCGAGCGCGCAAAGTATAAGGAGGCAGCAAGTGCCTTTCTAGAACTCGCAGTGATCGACACAAGCACCTCCGGCCAGAGTATGCTTCGCGGGGCGACCTCCACCTTGCGAGAACGCGGCGAATTCTTCGATCCGTTCTTGAACGATTCTGTATCGCTGAGCCGCGCCGCGACGCTTTCCACCAGCGCTCTCGGTGGTACAACGCTCGATACCGCATCGTTCTTTTACAATGATTTTCCGGAGCGCGCCCGCTATTATGCCGGAGTCGCGCTGGCACGGGCCGGAATGAGCAGTGAAGCCTCCGATGTACTCGAGAAGCTTGCGCTCAACAAGACGATGCTTTATAGCGATCTTGCCGCATATCAACTTGCTCTCATTCGATTCGGAGAACACAGTTACGAGGCGGCAAAGCTGCTCGAGCCGGTCACGAGCGAGCAAACGGTGAGGGGCGCCTATGCTTCGCTGTTGCTCGGCGAGCTATCCTATCGACGAGGCATGTATGAGCGCGCGGATGCCTACTTCCTGAATGCTTATGCAAACATTCCTCAAGATGATACAGCAGCCCGTGCTGCAGCGCATCTCGAGCGAGGGCTCTCGCTGATCCCGCTTGGCGCGTGGCACGATGCCGCGGACGAGCTCCACACCTACCTCCGGCTCACTAACGAACGGGTAGCCGGACGGACCGATGAAGCCCTCTTCTGGCTCGGCAAGGCATACCTGCGCGATGGCCAGTATGATTCTGCACTTACAACATATTCCCGGCTCTTGGCTGACTTCCCTAACAGCGCTCGCAAGGTCGATGCCCAATATGGATACGCGTGGAGCCTCTTCGAAGCGAATGACTATGCCCACGCAGCGACCGCCTTCCAGAGCGTCATTGCTCTCGATTCCATTAGCCGGTTTTCTTACGATGTTCTCGCCAGAGCCGGCGATTCCTATTATGCTCTTGGCAACTTCGCGGACGCAAACCGGCTCTACAATCTCGCTGTCGATCGCCCCGCCTTCAATGATTTTCGCACGACGCGGGCGCTACTCATGCTCGGTGTGACTCGATACCGCATGGACAGTGCACGAAGTGCAATGAATATTTTTGCCTATTTAGCAACCCGTTATCCCAGAAGCGACATTATCGACGAAGCCCACTTTGACCGAGCCCTGGCGGCATACTCCATCAACCAGACTGCCGAGGCCGAGCGTGATGTGCAGGTCATTCTTGCTCAGTACCATCAATCGGCGCTTGCGCCACGCGCTCTGTATGTTGCTGGCGAAGAGCGAAGCCGCCATGAGGATCTTCGAAGTGCCATCACTTACTATCAGGACTTGTTGCGCGATTACCCTCGCTCGCGGGAGGCTGGCGACGCACTGATCGCTCTCCAGAATGCGCTTTTGACCCTCAAACGCCCCGGCGAAGCAATTGCCGTCGCCGATACATTCATGGCCCGCAATCCGGAAACGCCACTCGGTCCGGAACTCATGCTCCGTTCTGGCGAGATCAGTCTGCGTGTCGGCGAGGCCGCACACTCCACACAGTTATTAGAATCCTTCATCAGCAAGTATCCAATGCACAGTCTTCGACCGCGCGCAGACTTACTACTTGCCCGAGCGTCCCTGCTCGGCAAGGACACTGCGCGGGCGCTTTCGCAACTGGCAACAATTATCGCACAATACGACTCACTCGGCATTGCTTCCGAAGCGTATCTGGATCGCGCCCGAATTGAACGGAAAGAGAATTTGCTCGCTCAGGCGGCAACGGATTATCAAGCAGCATTTGCCGACCGATATTATTCGAACGATGCCGCACCGCAGGCCATGGTTGAATATGCGGAGATGCTGACTGACCAGAAGAAGCCAGATTCTGCAATCGCAGTCTTCCGCAACCTATCATATCGCTACCCGATCGAAGCATCTGTCTCGGCTCGAGCTGCGATTCGGGCCGGTGAACTTCTCGCAGCAAAGGGAACAGTGACTGAAGCCCGTATGGAATTCACACGCGTTACGACCGCCCATCCAAAGGATGTTTGGGGTGGTGCGGCGGCAGTCCGCATCGGAGAGAGTTATCTGACTTTGAATGATTACAGGTCGGCCGTCACTGCCCTGCAGTCTGCAAAGAAGGACTTTCCACTTTCGTACGAATCGGAAGCACGGAGACTTTTGGCTCTCGGAGAATCAGAATTGGCCCTGGGACGGAAGTCAGCAGCCGCTGAACCGTTGCGGCAATTGCTCCGAACTCCAGGTGCTAGTAGCCGGCAGCGCGCCTCCGCCGAATCGCTGCTGAAACAGATCGCGCCGGCAAAGATAGCGAAAAACGCAAAGAAAGGAAAAGCTCGATGAAGTTACTCATCTTCCTTTTGCTTCTGCTGCCAGCGGCAGTGCTGGCGCAAACCGGCTCCGTCGATTCTACGCTTCGGAGTGCAAGCATTAGTCGACCGCTTCCTCCATCCATGCTGCAGGAACTTCGCCGTTCGCAAAAGGGACGGACGCTGATCTATCGCGATACGGTCCATGCCTCCGATCTGGAACATGCTCATGCGAATGATACGACCGAACGAGCCTTCTCGGATTCGGCATTCGCACTCGTGGACACTGCGGTATCGCTTTCGCATAAGGAGTGGCTCGATTCGGAACTCGTCGAAATCCCGGAACTGGCGCGATTTGGAAATCGCGTTCACTTTAACTACCCGGCCGCGATCATGACTGAAAGCGAAATGACGCAGGTACCATTCGACTCAACGATTCTTGAACGAATGAACCCGGTGACGCGAGAGGTGCTCCCCTTCTTCGATCAGTCACCCATTCCGATGTCGATGCCCATGCCCGAACCCTTTGAAGCATTTCTTGAAGTGGGCGGAGGTAATATCGACCAGCCAGCAATTTATGGATTTATCAAACAAGCATTCGACGAGCGAATGTCTTATGACGCGAGCGGCGATTTTGTCGAGCGTCCCTCGCTTCCGCTGCATACTTTTTTGAGTCTGGACGGCGCGTTTCACGCTTCGCTTGGCACCGACCCGGCACTTCTTACGCGACATGCTTCGGAGCTCGATGCGACTCTGGGAATTGAGAACCGCGCTCTGACCTTAATCAGCGACTCGCTCGGTTCGAGATCGATGAATCACGATATGGCGCTGCTGAAGGCGGGTATAACACTCCACGGGGAGGCAACCGAACTCTTGCAGTACCAACTGCATCTTGCAGACTGCGAGTGGAGTGAAGACTTGACAGAAAACCCTTCGGAATCATCACAATACTTCGCGCTTGGCCTCGGCTCCACGATTGCCAGCGCATTCCAGGTCCGCGCTGGCCTCGCCTATTCACGGGCCTCGCTCAATACTGACGGTCTTGTGGAATCGGAAGACGGCTCTGTGCTATTCGGCACCAAAACAAATAGTGAGTTTGCATGGGATGCCGGAATCAAGCTACTTTCCGGAACGGGGGGTGGCACACCGCTTTCCCCTGTTGCCCATCTCCGGATTGCCCTGAATCCGCGTTGGGAGTTTGGTGGGAGTTTCGATCCACAGGCGCAGCTTTCGAGCATGGCGACCCTTACGGCTATCGATCCCTTTTACGCTCAGTCAAGTGGTCGAGGCGCTGTCATAGACAAACTGAATCTGGCTGCATTTATGAACTACGCCATTTCAGCCGATGATGTGCTTCGGCTCGAAGCTCGCGTGATCACACGCGACCACGAACCCGTCTTCATGGCGTTCCGGCTGCGAGATTCGTCTATTCTGGTGACCGCACGACAAGCCTCAACACGGCGTGAGGAGTTTGGGGCTTCGGGCAACTTCCTCTTGTTTGACCGTGACATACTGACGGCCTCGCTTAAGTTGACATCCGCAACCGATCTCGATAGCGATATTGCCATGCCATTCGAACCAATCCTAAAGTTCGAGGCGACCTATCGGTTCAATTCTCTATGGGAGACGTTCAAGCCGTCGCTCCGGTTTCACTCGATTACGCTCCCCGACCGGACTCTCGGCATGATTGATTTTGAATTGCGGGCACAACTTACACCTGCGCTCGCAGGAATACTTCAGATCGAAAATATTCTGAACGGAGCCAGCGATTTCTGGCCAGGGTATATCGAATCGCCGCGTTCGGTAACGGTGAATGCGCGTTACGCTTTTTAGGCGGTCCGCATCGCCTCGATGAACTGCGAGAAGAGATAGTCGCTCTCATGCGGTCCCGGTGAGGCTTCAGGATGATATTGTACGGCGAAGAGAGGTAGCTTCGTATGCCGGAAGCCTTCGACGGTCTGATCGTTGAGATTGAGATGCGTTAGTTCGCAGTCGTTCGGCATTGTCTTCCAATCGACAGCAAAACCATGATTTTGCGATGTGATTTCAATCTTGTCCGACAGCAGATTCTTGACTGGGTGGTTGGCGCCTCGATGCCCGAACTTCAGCTTGTAGGTATTGCCACCCAGCGCGAGCGATAGCAGTTGATGTCCAAGGCAGATCCCAAAGATCGGCTGCTCCTCCCGTTTGATAAGATGCTTGAGCATCGCAATGGTATCCTTCACGGCATCGGGATCGCCGGGGCCGTTCGAGAGAAAAATCCCATCGGGTTTCTGTTCCATGATCTCTTCGAGCGTTGTAGTCGAAGGCATGACTGTCAGCCGCGCACCGTGGGCAGAAAGCTTGCGAAGAATATTCTGCTTAATTCCATAATCGAGCACAACCACATGAGGCATTGGGGAATGACGAACTGACTCTGTCCCCTGATTCGTAATTCGAAATTCGTCATTCGTAATTTCCGGAAAATCATAGGTTTGTTTCGTCGTAACGCCTTTGGTAAGATCGAGTCCAGCCATATTGGGACTTAGCCGCGCGATTTCCACCAACTCCGCGTCAGATAGTGCTTCGATGGAAAGGACGCTCCGCATAGCACCCTCGCTGCGAAGTAGCCGGACAAGCCGCCGCGTATCGACCTGCTCAATAGCCAGCACACCCGTCTTACGAAGAAAATCACCAAGACTCTCTTCGGCCCTCCAGTTGGAGTAGCGTTCCGATGCTTCACGCACGACAAATCCGCTGACGAACGGATGGCTGCTTTCCAGATCTTCGTGCGTTGCGCCGTAGTTACCCATGAGCGGATTGGTCATGGTGACGATTTGTCCTGCATAGGATGGATCAGTCAGGATTTCCTGATAACCAGTAATGCTGGTCGTGAATACGGCCTCGCCAATGGTACGCTTTACATCCAGTGCACCAAATGCCAGCCCCTGAAAGACAGCACCGTTTTCCAAAACAAGACGCGCAGGCATCCGGCTGCTTGCCGGAGATTTTCCATTCAGGCTTTGTGTCTCTTTGTCGCTCATGTCTGGTTTACTGCTTCCTCTTGGTAGAATGGTAGAACATCTGCAAAGACAAATCCGTCGCGTTCGACATGCTCACCGGCTCGAAAATCAATTGCGCGTCCGAACATTGGGCCATCGAATGCAAAGGTGTGGAATTCCCCATATTCACCACATGGGTCGATCCCCTCGGGCAATTCCTGAATGAAAGCGCGGTCCCACGGTCGTCCTGCGAACTTGGCATCTAACTTCTTTGGATTGACCGTCACGACCTGCGAGCGCAAACCACCGGAGATCATCTCTTCGGCCAGTTGTGCTGTTGGGCTATCCCAAAGAGGGAAAACCGGATTCAGACCCCTGCCGGCCATCTGCTTTTCCCGGTAGTCACGGATGTCGCGTAAGAACAGATCGCCGAAGGCCATCGTGTCAAACCCATCGTAGATCAGCTTTTCTGTCGCCGATTTCATACGTCCTTCATATGCTTCATTCGAGCATGGCCACGGCAGATCGACCACCATGAGCGGCACTCCGACCGATTCAGCCTGCGCTTCGAGCAACTCCCGACGCACACCGTGCATCGCCACGCGATCGAACGCCTGGTTCACAGTCGTCAGCAACATGCTGACCTCGACGCACTGCTGGCGCAACACATGGAGTGCCCAAGCACTGTCCTTCCCACTGCTCCAGGATAATGCTGTCTTCAACAATCACCCCCGAATCGCGATCGATGCTCCCTTGCCTTGAAATGCCGGGGGAGCATTGTTGACAAAAAGAAGGCCCTCGCTTCCGCGAGAGCCTTCGTTGCTATAACATTCGTCATCATCATGCTACGGCTGCCTTTGGCTTCGGGAGCCTGAAACGGAGCAATTCGTAGCTACCAAAGAGCACGGTGCTCCAGGTTATGTCGCCGAGCAGCGTATTCCGGTAAAACGGAAGTCCTGCCGCGTAGCACTGTGCGAGCCCAGCCAACGTCTTCGGATAGATCGCCCCTTCCGCCAGAAGCCAGACCGCACCGTTCGTCACCATGAAGAACAGCAGCGAGCCGCCCAAAACCGATGTGGCAAAGCGTGGTAGAGTGGCATTCTTGGCGTACCACTTCCCAATGAATGCGGCCGCGGCCAGCGAGCCATAGACGAAGAGCATGAGTTGCCAATCGTAGAAGCCGAGCACAAAATCCGTCGCCAGCATGGCAATAAGCGGAATTACGATGCCGAATCGGCGATTCCCGAGAAATGCGCCGGCGAATAGTCCGGCGGCCATGACCGCGTTGAAATTGTATACGTGCAACTGGTTAAACAGCACACGGGTCGCCATCGCAAAGAGGACAAGAAGTCCTGCTAAAATGGCTTGATTACGATTCTGATTCATAGTATTGCAGCGATGCTGATATAGAATTAGTGGTAGAACGCGAAATGTGCAGGGCCGATTCCGGTGGCGAACGACCATTTCAGCAAACCAGTAGTCGCATCATACACTTCTACCTTCCCGGCACCGCTGGTGAAGTCATACAGACCAGCGAAAATCTGGTTGGTTGAGCCATCGTAGAAGCCCTTGTAGAGCGGCGACGAAGCGTGTACCAAGCTTGCTCCCAACTGGTGAGTTGGCGCGTTAAGCGCATAAATATCGCTACCCATGATAATGAAGTGCTTCGAGCCGGTCGTAAGCTCGGCATCGTCCTTGGGCGTGCCAACGGTCAGTGAATCGGCGATGAGATCAGTTGTAGCGTTTACAAAATAGAATTGTGGCGAGACCGTGGCATAATCACCAATCATGCCGATGATAATGTTGCTCGAAGTGGAGTCGGCAACCGCTTGCTCCGGTGACCCACCCAGGGGTATGGTCTTCTTCACGGCGTGCGACACAAGATCGACGATCTTCAGGTGCCAGGGACCGGTGTAGGAACCCGTAGTGATATACGCCTTATTGTTCAGGACCGCGACAGCAACGCTCGGCTCACCAAGTGGAATCGAATCCACAATTGCCGACTGCGACAGGTCCACGATCGCCGCACTGTTCGATGCTCGCCGTGTGACGAGCAAGCGGTTCGTGCCGATCACCGCCATCTTATTCGGCATGTCCACCCCCATCGGAAGCGCCGACATGGACTGGAGCGGATTTTCAGATCCAAGGTCGAGCAGGTTCGAGCCGTTATCCAATACGAGAAGTTCATCCCCGTTAAATGCAACATCATTTCCGGCACCAAGGCCGGCGAGGACACCATGATAGATCGTTGTATCCGATGTTGTCAACCTGCTGTGAAAGACGACGACATCAAGCGACGAGTTGAGTTTGCCAAAGTTGCCCTCGTTGACCACGTAGAGTGCCCGATCGCTGGAAGCCAGCTCGATCGTATCATGGATCGCTAGGGGAATTAAGTTTGATTGTGGCGGCGCCGTCGTCGAACTGCAGGATGGAAGCGTGCCCGCACACAGCAGGGCAACGCAGAAAGCAATATGGCGTTTTTTCATTTCAATGGTAGTTGAGTTCAATAGAAAGTTTGTAGGCGCGACCCGGCAATGGATAGTAGATGACCTCCTCATAATTCACGTCCGTCACGTTTGTTACGCCGAGCAGAACGTGGAAGCCGATATTGCCGAACGCAAACTCGCGGGACGACAGGACAAGATCGTATGTCGTGACTGGCGGAAGCTCGCCCAACGAAGTATTGGCAGGGTCGCTAAAGCGGTGGCCCTGGTAGGTCGCCGTGAACGCGAGTGATCCCCAATCATCACGCTGGACTTTCCCGATCAATAGCGACCGCCTCGGAGAGGAATAGATCAGCTCCCGGCCACTGGCCGTATCGCCCGGCGTCACGTTGTGCGCAGAGAGGAACGTGTATCGCTCTTCGACCGAAACAGACGAATGCGAATCGATGCTGTACGATGCCGAACCAGCCACTTCCAATCCCTTCGATTCCGCCACCCCGACATTGAACGGCTGCCAGGCGTCTCCACCCGTTCCGGGTGGCTGCCAGAGGATCTCATCCTGTATGCGTGCATAAAAATATGTCGCACTCAAATGTGGATGAAGAACAAGAGTTTCCGAGGAATAACTGGCCGCCACTTGAACGTTGTCCGAGTGCTCCGGCCTGAGTGCCGGATTGCCGAGCCCTTTCCAGTATAGCGCGTTCAGTGTCGGAGCATGGAAGCTCTTGCTATAGGCCAGACTGGTTGAGAGTTCGCTGAGTGGCACAAACTCGAGGACGCATTGCGGTAGTAACTCAAATGCCGCAATATCCGAAACGTATTCCGCTCGCACCGAGGGCGCTGCACGGAAGAACTCGACCGGTGCGATTATCGCTGCCGCGTAACCCGAAACCTTCTCTCGGGTTATCGCAACGTTTGGCGTGGTGAGCACATCAGCCGATCCCAGAAGCCGCGAATGCTGGTATGAGACTCCGGTATGTCCTTTCAGCCACTCGCTAAACGTTGATGTTGCAGTGACGTCCGCCCCAAGCATCTCATTCCTCGTTGTATCGTGGAAGCCTTCAATGGCGCCCGCAAACGACTCATACTGATGCTGATAATATCCGCGGATAGTGCTTGACGAACGTTCGCCGGTCTGTTCGAACTTGAGACCGGTGAGGTATTGCTCGTCGGATAACCGCTCATCCAAAGAAGCTGCGCCTCGGTAGGGCGTCGTCGCAAATCCTGGCGAGCCGCGATTGGCAGAGAAGTAGTTGGAGATTAGCTGGATGGTCTTACCACCGTCAGCCTGATACCTGGCAGTAAGATCAGCGCTCCTCAGAACCACATCGTTATTCTCTCGCAGAACGTAGCTATTGGTCGTGCTCTGGTAGAACGGGAATTTGCCGCTCGATTGCGCGCTGGAGCCGCCAGCCAATATGTCGAGGCCATCTATGGGATGAGCGGCAACGGTGGCGCTGTAATCACTTTCCGGAATGCCGCTGGAATGCTGGTAACCAGACTGCTCCGTTCCAATTCGAACGGTTGCGGTGTCACTCCATTGGCTCACCAGGTCAATCGCCGCGCCGATGGCATCACCTCCGAGCAACACCGCCGTAGAGCTTGGAATCAACTCGACGCGAGAAATACCGTGAAGAGCCAACTGACCCAAATCAGTCAGGCCAAGTTGCTCGTTGGTGAGTTGAATACCATCCCGATAAACGACCGTATACTCGGCCGGCAATCCTCGAAAACTCGGAATCGCAATACTACCCAGCGGGCCATACCGGCGAATATCTAGGGACGAAGAGAGCGTCCGGAGTGCGTCGCCGGCAATCGTTGAACCGGTCACGCTGGTGATTTCGGTCGCGGACCTTATTTCATTAGCACGCGGATCGACAACGTGAAGATCGGACTCGCGCGGAGCCGTGACCTCGATTGACTTCGGCGGGAGATGCTTGATGCTATCTTCGGTTTGGGCGTGCAAAATGCCCGCTCGAATGAGCAGCATAACGACAAAACCAAAGAAGCGGATGGGCCGCTGCACTAAATGAATCTCCCTGCATCGTGGTCGATGCCGATGGACCTACGCGGGAGCGGACAGCGGTACGAGCGGAAACCGGATTGAAAAAGGCGCGAACGCGCGCGAATGCCGGAGCTGGTACGACCGTTGCCTCTCCCACGAAGGCAGATGATCTATTTCTGACGTGGCAGGTCTCCTGGCTTCTCCCGGAGAAATTATGAATGATGAATGATGAATGTTGTGAGATCATCGATGATCTCAGGATTCATCCTCCATCCTCATAACTCCCTTTGCCTTCCCAATCGGTTTCGACCGATCAGTGGACTTTTACGGAGTTACAGTTGCGGGGCAGCTCTCGAATTGGCCCGGACGATTGCTCCGAGCATCACGAGATTCCCTTTTCACCTCACAGCATGATCGCTCATACTTTTATGCGAGGCACCACATCTTCGCTGCAAATATACGAAGCGATTTCGCTGCCCACGTAGTTTTGTCTTTCAGATGCTTGCATTTACCCTGCGCCGCCTGATCTATTCTGTCCTCGTCATCTTTGGCGTGGTGACCGTAGTATTCCTGATCATGAACCTGCTGCCCGATCCCGCACGCATGATGCAAGGTCAGCGTGCCGATCTCGCAACACAGGCCGCCATTCGGCATCAGCTGGGACTCGATCTGCCAGCCTGGCAACGGTACATTCGCTTTATCGGTGATGTCGCGCAAGGCGATCTCGGCCGTTCATGGTCATCGAATCGCCCTGTACTGACCAGTATCTGGGAGCGATTTGGCGCGACCGCTACGCTCTCGATCAGTGCGATGGTCATTGCGACCATCCTCGGAATCGGAATAGGAATTGTTAGTGCCGTCAAATCCTACAGCCTGATCGATAACGCTTCGATGATCTTCGCACTCGTCGGCATTTCCGTGCCGGCATTCGTGATGGGATTGCTCGCCATGCTCCTGTTCGGCGCGGTGCTGGATTGGCTGCCGGTCTCTGGCTACATGTGGCAAGGTGATGAGTTGCACATCGAGTATCTTATTTTGCCGATGTTCGTTCTGGCGCTCCGACCTGTTTCGATTATCGCTCGCGTCACGCGATCGAGTATGCTCGAGACGCTCTCGAGCGATTACGTCCGCACGGCAAAGGCCAAAGGCGTGAGTTGGAAAGGCATCGTGTATCGTCATGCGCTCCGCAACGCGCTCAATCCGGTCGTCACAACCGTGAGCGCCTGGCTCGCGGGACTGCTGGTCGGCACCTACTTCATCGAGTATATCTTCAATTGGCCGGGGATCGGTCTGCAAGCGGTCGATGCGATCCTTCGAAGCGACTTCCCGCTCATCCAGGGTACGGTCATCTTTTCGGCGGCCATTTTCGTCGTTGTAAATTTTATCGTCGATATTCTCTACGCCCGGTTGGACCCAAGGGTGAAGCTATCATAGTGGACGCTAAGGACAAAGTGGACTCAATGGACATTGCAGTTGGCAGCAGCACCGAATCGGCCCCTGCCGAGTCACTCGCTCGCTCGTCGGCGCCGATTCGCCTGACGAAAGCGGAGACCGATCTTCGGAGGGCTGAGAACGAGTCCATCCTCAAGACCACGCCGCACTCGCTCTGGTATTACTCCTGGCGACGCTTGCGCCGCAACAAGCTGGCGATGTTGGGCCTTGGGACCACCTTCGTTCTCATTCTGGTCGCGGCCTTTGCGAGCTTTCTTGCACCGTTCGATCCCAATCTGCAAGTGCTCGAGTATTCGACGAAGCCGATGGATTTTCACGGCAACGTTCTGATTACGAAGAGCGAGGTGGATCCCACGCAAACGATCCCGATCCCAATTGCGGAGTGCCGCACTCAGGGCAACCGTGTGATTTACACAACCGAGGAAGGCCGTGACCGCTCCATTGCGATCTCCCGTCTTGCGGGCACTTCCGAAAGCGATTGGCACAAGACACCCGTCTATTATCTCGGCACGGACCGCTATGGCCGCGATGTGCTCTCGCGCCTCATGTATGGCGCGCGTGTTTCGCTGACCGTTGCGTTCTTCGCCGAGATGTGCAGCCTCTTTATCGGTGTGCTGCTCGGCTCATTGGCAGGATTTTATCGCGGCTGGATTGACGATGGACTCATGTGGTTCACGAACGTCGTTTGGTCGATTCCATCGCTTCTGCTTATCATCGCAATCTCGATTGCGCTTGGTCTCGGAATGTGGCAGACGATTTTCGCCATTGGCATTACGGAATGGGTCGATATGGCACGCATCGTGCGCGGGCAGTTCTTTGCATTGCGCGAGACCGAGTACGTCGAAGCGACCAAAGCCCTCGGACTCTCGAACAAGCGGACCATCTTCCGGCACATCCTGCCGAACTCGCTCGGACCGATCATCGTCATTGCTACGGCCGGATTTGCGAACGCGATTATTTACGAAGCGTCGCTCTCCTTCCTCGGACTTGGCGTGCAGCCGCCGACCTCGACCTGGGGACAAATGATCCACGATGGCTATGGTTTCATCGCCGCCGGTTCGAACTGGGGCCTGACCCTCTTCCCCGCTCTCGCCATCATGATCGCCGTCTTCGCCTTTAACCTCTTTGGCGATGGACTTCGCGATGCGTTCGACCCGAAGCTGAAACGATAAATGGTGTGCGTGTGGGTGCAAGCTCCAGCTTGCACAATGTTGTGGTGCAAGCTGGAGCTTGCCCCTACACAACCTATCGCGATAACATCACCGGCAACGTCTCCACGTGACCGTTCATGCGGATGAGGCACTCATACATCCCATCTGGCAAGCCAGAGGGATTTAACGCGAAGCTATGCTCCCCTGCCGTTAGCTCGCCAGAAAATATCCGCGCGACCTCCACGCCGAGCAGATTCACGACTGAGACATCCGCATAGCCGCTCGTCTCCGGCGTGAAAGCGATGGTAGTGGATTGGGAGAAGGTATTGGGGTAACTTTGAATCGAATTTTGGATCGGAGCGATGTGTGAAACATCGCTATTTCCGAATTCCGAAGCGGCCGGCGCCAGACGATGCCGACGCCGAGAGTCCCCGCAAAGAGGTTCGTGCCACTCACCGCAAGGGCATAGACAGTAACCCCATACGGCCCATCACGCGGCCCTTTCGTATCCACCCATTGCGGGCGCGCGGCCGGCGCGGAGGTGAGCGCGAGCAAGAGAATCGAAGCCAAGAGGACGAGTTTTTTGTTTCATCTTCGAGAAAAAGTTGGAAGAAATGAGTTATTAGAAATGGGAATACGCCGCGGCCAAGCACATCGTCGATCCCATAGCAGGTGTGCCAGTTATAGCGCCAGAATTGTAAACTCCACTCGCCGGTTTTGCGCCCGTCCCTCTTCGGTGGCATTGGTGGTTACAGGCTTTGTTTGGCCGTACCCCTTACCCGTAAGCTGATTCGAGGGGATGCCCTTGCGTGTCAGGTAGGCGATCACGGCATTCACCCTCGCCAGGGAAAGTGTGTAGTTATGATCCGATGATCCGACATTGTCGGTGTGGCCTCCAATTTGAATGCGCAGTGACGGGTTCGAGTGCACGATGCCAACCAGCCGATCCAATTCCGTGAATGAAGCTGGTTGAAGCTCTGCCTTGTTCGTTTCAAAGAACAGGTTGTGGAGTCCGATGGTCTCACCCACTTCCATCGGCATCATCAGGATATCCTTGCTGATTTCCTGGTACGTGCTCACCGTTGTCAGGTCGAGGACATCCGACAGCGCATAAAAATGCTCCGCTCGCGCGGCGAGGCTATACTTCTTCCCATAGTGAAGGACGACGTTATATTTACCATCGTGCGCGTTCGTCTTCGCTACGCCGGCATTCTGGTTCGATTCAATATCATCATAGGTGATCTCCGCGGCGAGCGGTTCTTTTGTCTTTGCATTGATGACGGTCCCCGTAATTAGAGCGACGGGGTTAGGGCGCGCTTTGGCCGCGATTGTGACCCTGTATATGTCACCATTGCCAACCGCCCGACTATACACATAAGCATCATCGCCGGCGGCACTCATATAGAAATACGATTCCCAATCGGGAGAATTAATAGTATTGTCAAGATCTTCCGGTCTGCTCCACTTCAACCACGAATCGTCAAGTCGCGTCGTTCTCACGATGTCGTTTCCCCCGAGTGTTCCATACCCGTTGGCAGAAAAGTAAAGTGTCCTATCATCTGCAGCAAGAAACGGCGTATATGAAAGTAACCCGGCATTGAGCTCTGGAATAGCAACGGGGTCGCTCCAAATTCCATTCGATCGGAGGAAGCTTGCTGATAGCTTGGTATTGTTACTAAGAATCATAACCTTTCCGTTGGTGCTGAATGTCGCGTTCGGAGAAAACCATTTCGCTATTGTATGTTCAAACTGAATGGGAGTTGGTTCGGTCCATGTCGTTCCATTGTAATCCGACACGAACACACCATCGGTATCCCTATAGTGACCGGAGAGCACGACTCGGTTGCCATCGGGAAAAACGTAATCTACCTCACCAACTCCTCTGATGTCGAACTCGGGAATTTCCACGGCATTCCCCCATTCATTCATGCCGTTCAATTCCGAGCGGAAAACATGAGTGGCCCCTAACGTGCCCCGGGAAAAAAATAAACTTTTACCATTCGGTGAAAGCACAGGATGCGACTCGATGGAATTCGCGGTGTTGATATTGGGGCCGAGGTGGACTCGGGCCTTTGCGACGCTTTGAGCATTCGCGGTAGTGAATGCGAAGAGCAGAGAAAGTGTAACTATGGTTGATTTCATGATGGTGTTTGAGTAGAGAACTCAAGAATACAAAGACACGAATAAAAGGCACGGGTCTCCTGCGAACACGAAGCTCGCCGCACCACCACGCACGCATGTGATGACCGAGGCCATCACCCGCGAAACGAGATCGTCCGGTATGCTCAGAACTTGAAGTCGAGTCCCACGCAAAATGGAAGATAGCTCAAGCCATATACCGCGCGAATGGCCATCGACGGGGAAAAGAAACATCGCGCTCCAACCTGACCGGTAAAAAACGCGCCGCTTCCATAACTCGACGAAGGATTGAAGCCATTTCCAGAGGCTGGTCCAGAGTAACGCGAACCGACAATAACGTATCCGATCCCAATCCCGACAAAAGGATCCCACTTGGTCTGCATCCCCTTCGGATCGAGAAGCACAACGTGATAGTCGCAAATGACTCCAATCGGAATGTACGAATACGAATACGTGTACGATTAAGCGCCGGGATAGGAATTCGCCCAGCTCCAGTAATCGACCCGCGCGGCGATGGCGAGCCGGCCCGGCCCGACAGTGCCGGGATTCGTGATCGGCGTCTCGAACATTCCGCCGAACATGATGCCGTTTCCAAAACCAATTCCCAGCCCGAGTTCCGGACCGATATAGGTCGAGCCATTGGTAAACTGCGTGCGCGAAGGATTGAATGCCGCGACGAGCGCGAGCAAAAGCAAGGAAGCGAAGAGCACGAACTTTGTTTTCATGGTCACAATAAGTTATTAGAAGAAGACGTCAGGGATAGGAATGCGCAGGGGGTATCCCATGCGTATTATCAGAGCATTAGATCGGGCCGGGACCGAGGGACTTGTCAACTCGCCAGACGGTTCGATGGAACGTTCAATACAAAGATAGCACAATTCTGTCCTCCATCTATCAATTGCAAGCCGACTCACGTCTGCACGTATGTCAAAGTCGTCACAGGTTCGGACATCACCGCGACTCCTGCGAAGATGAAGGGCGCGATGAATCGCCTCAGGAGCTGATGATCTGGTGCTGAATCCAATTGTCGTGCGGCCAGAAATGTGCCCTATGGCGATGGGCGGGAAATGGACTCCCGTCCCCCGATCAGGTCGAGGGCGGGCGGTTCGCGGAGATGACATCGAGCGGCCAAAATAAAATTCAAAAATGATCAGTCACCTATTGACTTCCAGTTTTGGGCGCCGTATATTCGAGAGGGCGCTGATGGGCACCCATTGCTCATTGACAATCGATGCGGGTTTTCGCGCAAAGGGAGAAGGCGTTCATTAAATGACAATTCAAAAGAGAGAATTAAAGTTTTACTTTAACTTCGGGCACCTGTTTCGAAAAGACGGATCGCACACACATGGGGACGAAATGCGGGAGCAACCCGTTTCCTACCCGCGCTCTCCCATAATCGTTACGAATTGGGCGCTCATTTCTTTATTGTGAATGGCTTTACTCGAAGTTAAGAACCTCAAGACCTATTTCTTCACGGACGACGGCGTTTCCAAAGCTGTCGATGATGTCAGCTATACCGTCGATCGCCGGCAGACATTGGGCGTCGTTGGCGAGTCGGGCTGCGGCAAGTCGGTCACAGCGCTATCCATCATGCGGCTGATCCCTGATCCGCCAGGCAAGATTGTCGGTGGGCAGGTGATGTTCGATGGTCAGGACTTGCTCAAGCTGAGCGACGAGGAAATGCGCAAGATTCGCGGCAATAAGATCGGCATGATCTTCCAGGAGCCGATGACTTCGCTAAACCCCGTTTTTACGATTGGCAATCAAATCGAAGAATCAATTCTGCTCCACCAGAAGGTGACAAAAGCAGAGGCGAAAGAACGAACGATCGAGATGCTTCGTCTGGTCGGAATCCCTGCTCCCGAGCAGCGATACAGCGAGTATCCTCATCAACTTTCGGGTGGACTCCGTCAGCGCGTGATGATTGCGATCGCGCTTTCCTGCAAACCCGATATCCTGATTGCGGATGAACCGACAACGGCGCTTGACGTGACCGTCCAAGCGCAAATCCTCGATTTGATCAATCGCTTGCAGGAAGAGCTTGGAATGGGCGTCGTCTTGATTACACACGATCTTGGTGTCATTGCCGAGACCGCGGATAATGTGGCCGTGATGTATGCCGCGCACATCGTGGAATATTCCAATGTCGATGAGATCTTTCACAACCCACTTCATCCATATACCGTCGGCTTACTTGGGTCGATCCCGAAGCTTCATATCGAGACGGAGCGGCTGATGACAATCGAAGGCACAGTGCCTGCTCCTACGAATTTCCCAATCGGCTGCCATTTCAACACGCGCTGTCCGTATGCGACAGAAGAGTGCTACAAGTCAGAACCGGCCCTGATCGAGCACGAGAAGGGACACTTTGCGGCGTGCTTCCATTGGGAGCGCGTCAAGGCCGAGCGGCCGGCGGATTTGGTCGAAGCGTAACACAAGATAGATGGTCTATGAAGACTCGCATCGCCTTTGCAGTTCTGTTCGTCGTCTGTTTAAGTAGCGATGGACTCGCGCAGGTGAAGCCTGCCGCTCCACACCCGGCGGGTTCCGCACGCCGTTGGATTCCACACACAGTCAAGACGATCCACGGCTGGAAGGTCTACATTGATCCCTCGATGCGAAACCACGGGTCGCTGTTGAAATCTTCCGACTCGATCCTGAACTTCGAACTCGGTGTGATCGAACAGCGGATACCGGCTGCCGCGATCGGCCAACTGAAGGAAGTGCCGCTATGGCTGTCGCTGAATTCGCATAGCGGACGAATTCTCCACCTCTATCACAGCATGGCAAACTGGGCAAGGAAACGTCCGGACCTCGACCCGGCAATGGAGGGCGCGATTGAAATCCAGGCGCCGGATTACGCGAACATGCCTCACGACTCGTTGCCGTTGCTCAAATGGCTGGCGTATTCCTACCATCAGCAGGCGCTCGGCCTGCACAATCAGACGATCAATGACGCATTCGAGCATGCGAAGTCGAGCCATGTCTACGACGTTCAGATCAACAACCAGCAGCACTTCCCGTTTCGAATCAGTCACGATTATTTTGCAGTCCTGAGTGAGGCATACTTTGGTGGGCCTCTCTCGTATGCGCCGTTCGACAAGGCGCGCTTGAAGCAGATGGACCCGCAAGGCTATGACATGATCGAAACACTTTGGAAACTGAAAGGATAAAGTAGTTTGATTAGACATACGAGATTTGAGCTTCTGTTCTTCTGTCTTTGTTCAGCCATTCTTGCTTCTTGCTCCAGTGGCAACGGTCCTGCGACCAACTCGCCTACCACTCCGGACTCGCTGAGATTCCCAACCAATGCGATGTTCGAGCGCGGCAATGGCCCCTCGCTCAATGGCTGGACTTTCCACCCTTCATCATCGGATGACACAGCGATCTTCCAGCAGGATGCGCCCACAGGCGGCACGTGGTGTCTCGAACTCCATAAGGCAGACACGCCCAATCCGACCAATCGCGCAACGCAATCTTTCACGAATCTCACGACGGGAATTTACGAACTTACAGCATGGACCAAGATGAAGTACAGTAACCGGTCGGCCTCACAAGGATGGATTGGCATTCTACGGGCGCGCGCCGGGGCATCGCTGCTCGACACCATGCGTTGTGGAGATAGCGTCCAATGGCATCCGTTGCGCCTGTTCGATACACTATTGCTGCTTTCTTCCGATACCGTTACGATTGAGCTCTCAGCGGCTGTTGCAGATACGAGCGTCCAGGGAAATGCGGTACGGTTTGATGACGTTACATTTCGAAAGGTTAGATAGGATTCGCTATGTTGAGATTGCGTGCATTTGGCTTTCTTCTCGCGTTAATTATTATCGTCGGTGGATGCAAATCCTCGACGTCGCCTTCCGGCACGACGGGCAATTCCAAACCGGACACCACCGTGATTCTGAACCACGTGCTCTTCGCGATCAATGGCATGCCTTCACTTAACGGCTGGACCTATCACGCCTCTGTTCCAGAGGATACAGTCGATTTCGATCTCTCCGCGCCGCCTGGCGATGGCACCTGGTCGCTGAAGCTACACACAGCCGATTTTCCGCCAGCCACGAATTACGTGACCCGGAGTTTTACGAACCTTTCCAGTGGAGTATACTCTCTGACTACGCTGCTGCACATGAAGTACATTCTTCAGGAGGGGACATTTCCCCCAGGCTGGATGGCGATCATAAAGACTAACGGAGGAGTCTCGAGTACAAAGACACAACTTACTTTGGACACGGATCAGTGGCACAGCGAGAGGCTTTTAGATACGCTTTCTCTGCTACCCAGCGATACGGTCACGCTACAGTTATCGGCTGGTTGCAGGGCGACGACCGGGTCGCTTCATGGCAACCCCGTGTGGTTCGACGATATTACATTCAAACGTCTGCCGTAACGTGCGTTCAGCCGGCAAATGCAAAGTTGAGCATTCGATAGACCAGCTTTGCCGCGAGATAGGTAGCATGGCGAGCCTTTGAATCCGGTGCCAGCTCGACCACGTCGAACCCAACGATCCGCTTGCCGGCGCGATTCAGTTCGCGGAAGATCTCCATCGTCTCGTTCCAGAGGAATCCATCCGGCTCTGGTGTGCCAGTCGATGGCATGATGGCGGGATCAAAGTAATCGACATCGAAGGTCACATAGACTTCATTGGAAGGAATTGACGAGACGACGGCCTTCTGCCACCTGCTGCCGTGATCTCCCCTGCGAATCTTTGTAGCGTAAAAGGTTTGGACGCCAATCTGCGCTGCATAGTCATACTCAGCCTTCTCTTGAGCGCGAATCCCAACTTGAACGACGTTCGACATCTGGAAACCAGCGTCTGCAACGCGAGCCATGAAACATGCGTGACTGTAAGGTGTCCCTGAATATTCGCGGCGAAGATCGGAGTGCGCATCGAAATGGAGCACAGACATATTAGAATATCTGGCAACGTGAGCGAGAATGGGAGCTGTCGAAATGGTATGCTCGCCACCTAGCGTAACCACAAATTTGCCGGCATCAAGATGCTTCGCGACTTCCTGTTGAAGATGCGCAAGCATCAACTTTCCTGCTCGCTTGCCAAATGCTATTGGCGGCATGGTAGCGATTCCAATTTCGAAACACAATTCGCGGAAGAGCTCGTCATCCAGAAATTCCACATAATGCGATGCATCGAGAATGGCCGCGGGACCTTTGGCGGTACCGCCGCCATAACTCGTGGTCTTCTCATACGGCGCTGAAAGTATGACGACTTTACTCGCTTCATACGTACTCGATCGCTTCGGCAGGCCGAGAAAATTCTTTGCTTCGGGTAACGCTCTAGTCATAGAATCGTATCATGTTTCCAATGACGATCATCTGTTTTGGGGAAATCTGTCGTATAGTGAAGTCCTCGGCTCTCCTTGCGTCGCATCGCACTCCGAACGATCAGCAGCGCGATCTCGGCTACATTGCGAAGCTCCAGTAATCCGACTGTCACCTTAGTCCGGCGATAATAATCTTCAATCTCTCGCCGAATTAGTTGAATACGCCGGAGTGCGCGTTCAAGACGATAATTGCTCCGGACGATTCCAACATAGTCCCACATAATCTGCTGCACCTCCCGCAAGTCATGGGAGACGTAAATCCATTCCTCGGCATTCTCGGTGCCAGATTCATCCCAAGGCATTAGCTCGATCGACATTGCCTTATCCCGTTCACTGATGCTTGACGCGAGCAAGTCCATTGCAGCACGGCGGGAAAAGACGAGCGCCTCGAGTAATGAATTGCTGGCCAGTCGATTGGCGCCATGCACACCGGTCATGGATGCCTCGCCGGCGGCATACAGCCGGTTGATATTCGTGCGGCCGTTCAGATCGGTGACGATTCCTCCGCAAGTATAATGCGCTGCCGGAACGACTGGAATTGGCTGCTTCGCGATGTCGATGCCATGCTCTTTGCACTGGCGATAAATGTTCGGAAACTCCTGGCGAATTGCCTTGGCCGCTAGTTGCGATACATCGAGGTAGACGAAGTCATCTCCCCTGCGCTTCAATTCGGCATCGATTGCACGAGCGACAATGTCTCGGGGAGCTAGCTCTTTGCGGGCAGGATCGTAGTGCTCCATGAATCGCTCGCCAGCTTGATTCCGAAGGATGCCACCAGCTCCACGGACGGCCTCACTAATCAAGAAGGAGTGTGCACCAGGTAGAAACAATGTTGTTGGATGGAACTGAATGAATTCCATATTCCCGATGCGGGCTCCAGCACGGCGGGCCATGGCAATTCCATCACCGGTCGCGATGGCGGGATTCGTCGTGTGGAGATATACCTGTCCCGCACCACCGGTCGCAACCATCACTCCTCGTTTGGCACGAACAATCTCAACCTTGCCAGTCACTTCATCTAATACATACGCGCCATAACAATTGACCGTTTTGGGACTTCCTTTTCGCCCGACTCGTTGATGATCGGTTAGCAACTCAACAGCATAGTGATTCTCGATGATCTTGATATTCTGCTTCTCTTGGACAGCCGTGAGGAGCGCGCGTTCCAGTTCGCGGCCGGTCAGATCCTTCGCATGCACGATGCGATTCGCCGAGTGGCCACCTTCCCGTCCCAGGTGGAGCTTTCCGCCACGACTGCGTGTAAAGCTCGCGCCAAGTTCAATCAGATCATTCACACGGTCAGGACCCTCGCGGACCAGGACATCTACGGCATCCTGATGGCAGAGACCCGCCCCGGCGATGAGCGTGTCCTGGATATGCGCTTCGAGAGAATCCTCCTCGCTTTCAACGCTGGCAATGCCGCCCTGTGCGTAGTTCGTGTTCGATTCCGAACGCTCTTTTTTTGTGATAATGAGAACCCGAAAGGAGGAGTGCTCCGCAATTGTTAGAGCGAAAAAGAGTCCGGCCGAGCCGGAGCCGAGAACGAGGACGTCAGTTTCCAAATTATTGCCGCGAAATCAGCTAAACAGCAGTATGATAATAAAAAGCCCTCCAATTTGGAGGGCTTAACAAGCGTTTCTATTCCAATCAGAAATAGACGACAACGTGGACGAGCCCGTCCATCGCGAGTGCAATGCTGGAAACGTCTGGACCTGTTGTGGTTGATCCGCCGGTTCCGCTCAATGTCTGACTAAAACTCGAAGTCATCCAGCCTAGACCACCTTCCGCACCGATGGCGATGCCGTGAGTCACAAACCAATCAAAACCTGCGAAGGCCCCGATCCCGAAGGTATGGCCCGAGTAGGTGATATTTTGGTTTGACTGTTCGTCAGCGGATTCAGATGCATATTTGACCTGAAGCCCTGCGTATGGGCTGACGCTATAGAGCGGTCGAAAATGATCTTCCACACCTACGCCAATACCCCAGGCAGTCATAGCAGGCGCGAAACTCGAAGTGTCGAAATCCTTTCTCGAGGAGTGATTGAAACCGAGGGCCACACGAAGCGCCATATCGTCGGAAAAGAAATACTTCATTCCCAAACCATTGAGAGTCATCATCGAATCGGCTGGTGATCTCGGATTGAAGTCTCCTTGGATCGGCACTGGAACAGCGCCCAGACCAGGGCCACCAATACCAAAACTCCCAAGTCCATTGATAGTGAACACGAAGGCAGCACTTCCCTGCTTTGTGATTGGCTTCATCCAATCGTCTTTTTCTTGTGCGTTGGCATTAGT
The DNA here is from genome assembly GCA_030706745.1 of Bacteroidota bacterium. Classification (NCBI taxonomy): domain Bacteria; kingdom Pseudomonadati; phylum Bacteroidota; species Bacteroidota bacterium. Next base: position 4,783 of record JAUZNX010000003.1, on the reverse strand, counting down.
CGATAGACCGACACACAATCCAAAGACTGCAATCAAAACGGTAGCAACAGTTGCTTTACGAATCATACTATATCCCCCAAGTTGTGATAAACGACATTTTCCGATTCCGGGCAATCGAACCGGGCTTTAAACACTGCAAATATACCAAGGGAATGAAGAAAACCACCCCTCGAACCGGCCAAAATATTACGAAATTATTAACATTATAGCTTTCGCACGGCCACTCGTCCTTTGCAGATCCTGTGGATAAATCCTTAAGCCGCCCTGAAGCCCTTCGGAGTACTCTCAATTCTGGCGACAGGACTCGCTGCATCGTGCTCGAAATATAGTGACCATTTTGCCTCGTATGCTTCCGGCAAAAGCATGCGTTTCTCTTCAAGCGTGGTCAGCGGGAAGTTATCATAACCCATGATCCACGCAAGATTGACGTGGGCCTTTGTAGGAAAGAGATCGGCGGAGTAAAAGAGATGGTTGCCAACCTCGTCGTGAATGAGCGGCAATTGTTGAGCGCGAGTATGACCATTGAAAATCCTAAGCTCGATGCCAGGAAATAGCTCGCCAGGCCCGTCCAACTCTTCGAGCAAACCGATAGAGGCAATCGGCTCCCAATCATGCTTCAAGTAGCTGGCGCGATCTTTCTCCGTAGGATTCCGAGCCCAGGCAAGATTATCCTTCTGCACGAAGACACGCGCGTTCGGAAAAGTCGGGACCAACTCGCCTTGTTCGGTGCGCGTCACAAGCCCTCCGCAATGATCGAAGTGCAAATGAGTCTGGATCACATGAGTAATATCTTCGGGCTTTAGGCCCCGTTCTGCAAGCGAACTCAACAACGTCCATTTTGAATTGTCGAGTTTGTAGATCGAGCGAGTCTTCTCGTCATACTTATCGCCCATCCCGCTGTCGATGAGGATATTCATCCCATCAGTCTGGAGGAGGAGTGCGCGAAGCGCCATCTCAATCCGATTCTGCTCATCAGCGGGATTCGTTCGCGACCAGAGATTCTTCGGAACAACGCCAAACATTGCACCGCCATCGAGTGCAAAATGGCCGGTCTCTATAGGCGTGAGCGAATATGGTCCTATCTGCATCTTGAGCAACGGAGCGCGAAAATCAGTGCAGTAAATTTATCGCTTACGACCTGGATCGACTTCATCCAGCCAAGCCACCTTGGCTTCGAGTTGTTCGCGAGGTTCGACCCAATTCGGATCCGGCACGCAGCAATCGACGGGACACACAGCGGCGCACTGCGGCTCGTCGTGAAAGGTCACGCATTCCGTGCACTTATCCGGCACAATGTAAAAGTAATCGGAGGAGAAGAATCCAACCGCACCGCTGGGGCCCGGATCGTCAGCACCAAAGCTCTGACCGCCAAGGGTCCAGTTTGCGCCACCCTCATAAATTGCATTGTTCGGACACTCCGGCTCGCATGCACCGCAATTAATGCACTCCGTCGTGATCATGATGGCCATAAGTCTCTGCTTCTCCTTTTCCTGTTTCCTGAAAAAACACCAATTTGAAACTTGCGCGCCCTCAACAGCGGAGAGCGCGATTTTGTTACGACAAGGCGCCACCGAACAAAAGATCTTACCATTACCGTTGTCCCTCACAATGTGTGGTATCGCTGGACTGATTTCGCTCGATCGCACGCCCCTTCCTGAAGACACAGGGCGGCAGCTCTCCACTATGTCCGCCTCACTCGCCCATCGCGGTCCGGACGATAGCGGCCAATGGATTTCTCCCGATCGGCATCTCGGCTTTGCTCATACCCGGCTTTCCATCATCGATCCATCGGCCGAGGCACACCAGCCTATGGTATCAAAGGATGGAAATGTCCTTATCTTCAACGGAGAGATATATAACTACGGGGAGCTGCGCGCGAAATACAAACTGGCCGTGCCACCGAGCGACACCGCCGTTCTGCTTGCGTTGCTGGAGCGGTTCGGTGATAAGATTATTCCTGATCTGCGGGGCTTTTTCACGTTTGCATTCTGGGGCGCAAGCACGAACGAACTTCTCATTGCCCGCGATGCGATTGGCAAGAAGCCGCTCTACTACTCAACGCTAGGCTCAGTCCTTCTCTTCGCCTCGGAAGCACGGACTCTGATACGCAGCGGCTTGGTTCGACCACTTGTTTCGGCGGATGCGATGCGCAAGTACCTGGCGTTCTATGCCGTTCCCCATCCGCTCTCGATCTTTCAGGGCGTATCGACTTTGCCCGCCGGCAGTGTCCTGCGAGTCAAGAGTGACACGGTCAGCATCTCACAATGGTACCAGCTTCCCGAGTACAGCCCAACGGCTATAGCTTATCCCGAGGCCGTCCGTGAGACGCGGCGGCTCCTTGAAGAGTCAGTGCGGTACCGCTTGGTTAGCGATGTGCCGGTCGGAGCATTTCTCTCGGCCGGTCTCGATTCGAACGCGGTCGTCGGGCTGATGGCTCGCGAAGTTTCGAAACCCATCGAGACGTTCTCCATCGGTTTTCACTCGAAGAACGTTGCTTCGGAAACGGAGATGGCGCGCATCGGGGCAACCGCATTCGGCACGCGTCATCACGAGCGAATCATATCCGGAGAGGATGTGGCGGCATTGCTTCCCAAGTTCTTCAGCGCGATGGATTCCCCGACGGGCGATGGGCTGAACACCTTCCTCGTCGCGCACTTCGCGCGCGCGGCAAGTCCATCGCTCAAGGTTGTACTCAGTGGCGTTGGCGGCGATGAGCTGTTCTTGGGTTACCGCAAATATCGCTGGCTTGCCCAGCATAAGAAACTGGCAGAATTGGTGTGGTCGCTCCCGGCGGGACTGCGGCATCGGTTTGCTAGATTACTCCCGAAAGATACCGGCAGCCGCTCTGCCACTGCCGTGAGAGCATTGCTCGATCCGGCAAACATCCGGTCGCTGTTCTCTGCTGAGGAGATTACTTCATTGCTCGCGAATTCTTCGAGTGAGTCGTATAAGTCCTATAGGACCTATGTGCCAAAACCAGATTTACAAAGTATTATCGAGCACGATCTGCAGTACTATCTCCACGATACCTTGCTTCGCGATCTCGATCAGATGACAATGGCGCACAGCCTCGAAGCCCGAGCACCGTTGCTGGACAAGGAGCTAATGGAATTCGCGTGGCAACTTCCAATCGAACTTAAGGCGCGCGGCGGATCGAAACAGCTTTTGGCGGACGCTGTCAGGGACGTGATTCCCAACGAGATTCTCGAAAAGCCGAAGTCTGGCTTCGAGCTACCGATGCACGAGTGGCTGCTCCGTGGCGCGCTCAAGCCCGAACTTGATTTACTCGCCAACGGCAATCTTGCACTCATTGAGGAGGGGCTTTTACGAAAAGAGGGCGTCGCCAAAGTTCATCGCGACTTCATCACCGGCCACTCGCATTACCTGAAGCCCTGGAGCATCATCGTCCTGGAGCATTGGTGGCGATGCCATGCGGATCAAACGGCGCGGTGAGCCGAACGCATCTCAATCCATAACGATCATCGCCCATAGGTGGGACTCATTGGCTTCGGCCCGGTCGAACTCGAACGTCGAGAGATCAACGCGGTGAGATTTCCAGAATTTCAGGGCGTTTTCGAACGAATAGCGGCTGTTCGCGCGCGTTTTCACCACTGCACGCTTGCGTGGCTTCGGAGCGGTCTTGCTCTCAATTGTGGTGTGTCGATGTCTGCTAATCATGCTGGCAAAACGCATGTCAATCGCTATTCGGTTCTACTACGGCTCGGCGATCATCGCTTGCGTTTGCGCTTCTCCGCCAGCAGTGATGCGGTAGAAATAGACACCCGCCGGAAGTGCGCCATGCGTATTGCCTTCGCTGCGATCGAACGTCACATCATGCGCGCCCACACCGAACTCCCTGCTCGCCAGCCGCGCGACTTCGCGGCCTTCGGCATCAAACACAGCAATTGTCACATACTCCGGCTTCGGCAGCGCGAAGTGAATGGTGGTCGAGCGGGTGAAGGGGTTGGGAAAAGACTGAACATCAGTAGAGTTCATTGGTACTTCGCCATTTCCCTTAACGCTCAAGCCCAGAAGTGGTGATCTCATAAGACCAAGACCCCTTCGAGTTACAGCATAGGCGTATCCATCTTTTGAGAATGCCATCCCACTAGCGGAGGAGTTGCCGATTCCCAGCGTATCGACCGACCAGGTATTCCCACCATCGGTTGAGAGAAGAAGGCCAGCCCCGATGTCGCTCAGGGTGTAGAGATCATCCTTCGGATCAATCCAAAGATATTTTTGGCCACCCTCGTTCACGCTTGAAACTGACTGCCAAGAGCGACCATAATCAGAGGAGCGGAATAGATTGCCATTCGCGGTCAATGCAAATAGCCTTTGCTTGCTATCAAATGCGGCGGCTTGAATCTCGGTATCCATTGCTCCCTCATAGCGTTTGTCCCAATGCACACCATGGTTCGACGATTCGAAGATCCCATACCTATTCCACAAAATGAGGTGGCATTGATTGTCACGAGCAAAAGAACCATAATAATTAGGGATACTCGAATCAGCGGCCATCCAAGAGTCCCCTCGATCTGTTGAGATAAACAATTTAGGCGGATTCGTCCCCGTCCATTGATAAGTCATGACGGAGCCGCAACCATCGGTGATAATCTGCCGAAGATCGTAGAACCCGGTTGAGTCCGGAGATACCGTATTAGTTCGTTCCTCCGTTCCGTTGTGATTTTTGATATTTAGGGTCATATGCCCGTTGATGCTTTTCCATCGCATAGAGGAGATGTATGAGTTTTCGAGCGACGGCCATCTGTAAGACCATGGGCTT